>NZ_JBBMRC010000004.1:0-348011 GCF_038900375.1 Psychroserpens sp. AS72
TGCTTCTGCATCTGCTAAATCAATATGGTAGCTAACTGAATAATTTGGATTATTATCTGTGATTTCAACGTTTTTTAACGTTAAATCGATACTCGTAATACCATCTGGTGTTCCATCATCACAAACTTCTAATGGTGTTGGGTCAACTATTATTGGTTGTGAGTATGATGTCACAGATTGAGTAGTTGTTGTAGGACATGTACCATTATTAGTTGTATAATCTACAGTATATACAGCATCAAACGGACCACCTGAAATAGTTCCTGTTGCTGAATTTATAGTTGCTCCATTTGCAGGATTTGGATTGAATGTAAATGTTCCACCTGGTAATCCCGTTACAGTTGCAGTTGCTCCATCACATGTTGGTGATAGTGTAAAACTAGAATCATCTTCAGCAAAAACAGTCACAGTTTGAGTTACAGTCTCTGGACAGTTACCCGTTGTCGTGTGGTCAACTGTATAAGAAGTTCCTGAACCTCCATTGGTAATTTCTCCAGTTGCTGAATTTAATATAGCTCCATCTGTTGGATCTGGATTAAATGTAAAGACTCCTCCAGCATCACCTGTAACTGTAGCGATTGCTCCTGTACAACTTGGTGTGTATGTGAACGAAGCGTCTTCCAAAGGAAAAACTGTTACCGATTGGCTTGTTGTTTCTGGACATGGTCCTGAAGTCGTATACTCTACCGTATAGGTTTCTCCTGAAACTCCTGTTACTAATCCAGTAGTTGGATTTATTGTTGCAATTCCTGTTGGCACTGGGTTGAAAGCAAAAGTCCCTCCAGTATCTCCTGTAACAACCGCTGTTGCTCCTTGACAAGTTGGAGTTAATGTAAAGCTAGCATCTTCAAATGGTAATACTGTTACCGACTCTGAATTTAAAGCTGGACACGCTCCTGTAACTGAATATTCTACTGTATAAGAAGCTCCTTGAACACCATCTATAATAGTTCCTGTAGTTGGATCTATATCTGCTCCATCTGTTGGTACTGGATTTAATGCAAACACACCACCTGAATCTCCCGTAATGGTTGCTGTTGCCCCATCACACGTAGGTGTTAAAGTAAAAGATGCATCACCAGAAGGAAGTACCGTTACTGTTTGCATTGTACCTGGACTACAAGCACTAGCAAATTCGTAAAGTACTGTATAAGTTGTGTTTGAAGTGCCACCTGTAATAGTCCCTGTATCTGCATCTATCACTGCTCCATCTGTTGGTTGTGGATCTTCAAAAGTAAAAACACCTCCCACATCACCTGTAACAGTTGCGGTTCCTCCATCACATGTTGCTGTCATATTAAAAGATGTATCAAACACAGCACCTACAGTAATAGTTTCAGTATCGTCTATTAGAACTGTACAAAGATTTCCTGGTATAGTATATTCAACACCATCAATCCAAAGTTGTCCCTCACTTCTAGTAAACGTTAATGTATTAGTAGAAGCTCCTGTAGTAAATGTGATCTGTTCTAAAACATCTTCTGTACCTGTATTGTAAGTTAAATTAGCGACACCATCTGAAATGACCATATCACCAGTAACATTATTTTTAGCTAGGCTTATTAATATATCTGTCCCTACAGGAACATTATCTGCCAACGTTAATGTTAATAGAGGTTCAGCAGAAGTGATTCTAGCACAATTAGCTGCAGTAGCAGGAGTACCTATAGGATCTATTGGCCCTGTTGCATTTGCAGAATCAAAACCGCCAACTGCTGTTTGTGCATTTCCTATTAAATCAGGTGTTCCTAATGAAACATCAATGATATTTATAGTTTGGTCAATAGCAGGAGCAATTATTGTCACATTGGCATTACCTGTTCCATCTAGCACCACTGTTTGTACAGCTCCTCCATTAATTGTATATGTTACAGAAGCATTTGCTGTACCTGTAATATTAAAAACTGCATCATCTCCATTACAAATTGTTGCAACATCTGGTTCACCATCTGCCGTAATATCTTCTGCCATTGTAATACATACTTCTTCAGAATATTCGCAACCAAAATCATCTGTTGCTCTATACGTATAACAATGTGTTCCTGCTGTTAAAGGTGCTACAGTAATTGTAGTACCTGTAATGTTTGTTATAGAAGGATCTGCATCCCAACCTTCAGAAGTAATAACTGGTGTAAACGATAATTCTGGTGGCTGAATATTAGGATCAAAGTTTAATCCCCAAGAAAACACATAACCGTTGTCAATACTAAGGTTATCTACAATTTCTATACACCACTGTCCGTTTAAAGGACTACCTATTAATGAAGCAAAAGAGTCTACTGGTAGATATGTACCAGGTTCCCATGAATTATTTGGCGGATTAGTACCTGCTGTAATTGTATTAGCATTTTCTAACAAAGTTGTTGCTGACATTGAAAAACAATAATCTGCTCCTACTCCTGGATCATTTCCTCCATCATCATTTGCACCTCCAAAATAAGTACCACCACCTGCTTGTGTAAATAAATCGGCTTCTTGTCCATTTGGAGAAATAATTCTTATATCTAAATCACCTGAATATGAATGTTCCATATTTACACAGATATCAATAAGTTGATTAACATCTGTTAATACTTGATTAGATTCAAAACAATCTACAGTAATACATGTTGTGTATACTGCACCAGAACCATCTGGTAAAAATGTTGTACCACTTACTGGTGGTGTACAATCATTAGCAAAAAGAGTTGGTGTTACAACTCCATCTATGGTAGTTGTTTCTCCAAAACACAAATCTGTATTTGCAGCTCCAGTACCAGAAAAACTAGGTAAAGTAGCAACTTGGATCACTTGATTTATTAAATTAGTGTTGGCACATCCCAAAGGATCTGAATCGGTATTTGCATCTCTAATATTAAGGTTTACTATGTAAACACCAGGTGTAGCATAAGAGAATGTGGCAGTTTGTCCTGCAACCGTATTACCATCTCCTAAATCCCATTCATATGTAGCTCCTGTTCCATCAAATTCAAAAACACCACTACCAGTTAAAGTAATATCTTCACCAGGACATACTCTAATATAATCGTCTCCATTTGGAGCTGGTGTTGAAGAATCTAATTGAGATACTATAGTTTGGCAAGGTGTAAAACAAGACACATCTGCAGCCCAACCTGTGGTCGTTCCTGCAGCATCTGACACGAATTGAATGGTTAAACATCCAGATCCATTATCTTCAGTAGCAGTAACTGAACCTGGTGAATTTGCTCCATCAAATGTACCAAATACAGGTGAAGCAACACTATCACCATTATAAATAGTCATCACATCTGCACCCAATTGTGTACTAAAAGCTGTAAATTCTAATGTTACTAATTGTCCTGGCATATCAGGACATATTGTTATTACTAAATCTTCATTACTTGCATATGCTCCTCCAGATCCTCCAGAATCGTAGAATGTACCAGAACAACCAGTCACTGTACCATTTTGCATGAGAATATCCTGAGCGTATGTACTAAAAGAAAATAAAGTAAAAATTATGAGTAGTGCTTTTTTCATAGCTATAGTTATAAATGGATAATTAAAATTTTATTTATGTTGAGATTTGATAATGATAAAGTAATTGGTATTATCTACTCTATACATATGTGTTCCATAAGAATTATAATTAAATAAATACTTTAACGGATTGAAATTTTGAGGGTTAAAATTAGTGTCGCGTTGCAAATCTGAAACATAATAATCCATTAGCAAAACTTCAGACAATAACGTACATGTTTTTTGATCACTAGGATTAGGCACATTTTTAATTTCAACTCTATTGCGAAGAATGTTTTTAATATCCTTTAAGCGCTGTGGTTTATCTAATACATTAGTATTAACAGTATTACCATAGACTTCATTTACTAAAGCTAATTCTGCACTTGTTAATGGCGAATTCACATTAGTATTATAAGTAACTGTTTTTTGTTTTCTAGATTGTGAAAATAGTGAAGTGGATACTAATAGTGTTACAATCAATATTAGAGGGAACAGAAATTTTGGATTCATAATAGTCTTTTTTTTAAGAAGCGGAATTTAAGAAAATTTTAATAAATAAACTGTTAAATCGGATGTCATGTGAACTGATTCCGATTATAGGTATATAACATGTTAAATTTAAAAACCCCTACCCTTTATTCATTTTTTTTTATTGCTTATCTTTGCATTCTCATTTTAAATGTGAGAAATTATAATTTTAAATAATAGTAATTACGGTTGCTTCGGAAAACAACAAATGAAAATAGAAAAAGATATACAAGATTATGATGCTATTGGTGACGACCATATTGGCGCAACGTCTGAAACCCCTTTACGAAAAGATGCTTTTGAGCTAACATCTACTGAAAAGATAGATATCATTAAAGATAATGTGAGACATATCTTGGAAACTTTAGGTCTTGATTTGAAAGATGATAGTCTTAAAGGCACACCAAATAGAGTTGCTAAAATGTTTGTCAATGAAATATTTGGTGGACTTGATCCTGCAAAAAAACCTAGCGCTTCAACATTTGATAATAAATATAAGTATGGAGAAATGCTTGTTGAAAAGAACATTACTGTTTATTCAACTTGCGAGCATCACTTGTTACCTATTGTTGGGAAAGCTCATATAGCATACATCTCAAATGGTACAGTTGTAGGACTTTCAAAAATGAATAGAATTGTAGATTATTTCGCAAAGCGTCCTCAAGTACAAGAACGATTGACCATTCAAGTTGTTAAAGAACTTCAAAAAGTTTTAAATACTCAAGATGTTGCTTGTGTAATTGACGCTAAGCATTTATGTGTTAATTCTAGAGGTATTAAAGATGTGGCTAGTAGCACTGTAACTTCTGAGTTTGGTGGCCTATTTAAAACCAAAGAAACCAAAAGAGAGTTCCTTGATTATATAAGTCTAGATACTGCGTTTTAATCCTTCTTTCTTCGGAAACTATATATAGGTAGACTGGAAAAAAATAAATTGCTAGCTTTGACTGCTTAAAAGATATTTCAGAATAAAAAACTAAACACATAACACTATGCACTTGTACGAAGAGCAGACTATACAAATTTACAATACACTTAGTGGAAAAAAAGAGATTTTCAAACCTATAGAAAACGGTTATGTTGGCATGTATGTTTGTGGACCTACTGTTTATAGTAATGTGCATTTAGGAAATGTGAGAACATTTATGTCGTTTGATATGGTGTTTCGTTATTTAAAGCATTTAGGATATAAAGTACGTTATGTGAGAAATATCACAGATGCTGGACATTTAGAAAATGATGCAGATGTTGGTGAAGATAAAATCACAAAAAAAGCACGTTTAGAACAAATTGAGCCAATGGAAGTCGTGCAACGTTATACTGTTGATTTTCATAATATTTTAAACACATTTAACTTTTTACCACCAAGTATAGAACCTACTGCTACTGGACATATTATTGAGCAAATTGAATTAATTAAAACGATCATTGATAACGGTTTTGGTTATGTGGTTAATGGATCTGTCTACTTTGATGTTCATAAATTTAATGAGACAAATAACTACGGAATTTTAAGCAAACGTAAACTCGAAGACCTCATCCATAACACAAGAGCTTTGGATGGACAAAGTGATAAAAAGAATCCGCAAGATTTTGCACTATGGAAACGTGCCGAACCTCAACACATTATGCGCTGGCCTTCGCCTTGGAGTGATGGTTTTCCTGGGTGGCATTTAGAATGTACTGCAATGAGCACCAAATACCTTGGTGATAATTTTGATATTCATGGTGGTGGAATGGATTTAAAATTCCCACATCACGAATGTGAAATTGCTCAAAGTGAAGCTGCAAAAGGTATTGCTCCTGTAAATTATTGGATGCATGCTAATATGCTACAAATGAACGGACAACGTATGTCTAAATCCACCGGAAATATTATTAATCCTGCGGAATTAATAAGTGGAAAAAATGATATTATGTCTAAAGGATATAGCCCGAGTGTCATCAGGTTTTTTAATGCGCAGTCTTCATACCGAAGCGTTTTGGATTTAACAGATGATGGTTTATTAGCTAGTGAAAAAGGATTCCACAGATTAATGGATGCTGTTAATTTATTGGATGAATTAGAACCTGGAGCCAACTCTTCTTTTGATGTTAAAACATGGCGTCAAAACTGTTATGATGCGATGAATGACGATTTTAATTCGCCAATATTAATCGCACACTTATTTGAAGCTTCAAAACATATCAATCAAATAAAAACTGGTGCTGCTTCATTAACTGCTGAAGACTTAGAACTCCTTAAAAAAACGATGTTAGAATTCACTTATGACGTATTAGGTTTAGAGAACACAAAAACAGCTTCAAATGGAGCTGGTAAATTAGAAGGCGCTGTAGAATTGTTGATTCAATTAAGACAAGAAGCCAGAGCTAATAAAGATTTTGCTCTGTCTGATAAAATTCGTGATGAATTAGCAGCAAAAGGTATTCAATTAAATGATGGAAAGGATGGAACAACATTCTCGACTAACTAGTAACATATTATGCTAAATCCTTTCATATGCAAAGGACTTGCTTAAGGTTATGAAAAAAACAATATCAACAATTAAAATATTTGCTACATGTCTATGTGCAAGTTTATTGATATGTTCATGCAATAAAAGCGAAGACAAGTCATTAAAAATTGAATCTGAAATAAAATTAGATATTACTAGAATCTATAGACACAAAGGTGTTATTTTACTGAATGATAGCATTGTACTTACTCAAAATTGTCCTCGTATTGATATTAAAAACAAAGATTATGTTATCTATAAACAAATTGAAGATATCAATAAACCCTATAAATTAATTAAGAAAGCTAATAATGATACCATATTAATCATAAAAGATTCTGACAGCTTACTTTATAAACTTTTAGAAATGTAGTCATTGAAAAAAATCTTAACATACCCTTTCCTCCTTTTGATTAAAGTTTACCAAACTTTAATCTCACCTTTTACTCCTGCTACATGCAGATTTCAACCTACGTGTTCGCATTATACTAAAGAGGCGTTAGAAAAACACGGATTATGGAAAGGTGGAAAACTAGCTATAATTAGAATTTTTAGTTGTCATCCTTGGGGACGAAGTGGCTACGATCCAGTTCCGGATAAGGATGACAACTAAAAATTTGCTTAAGCGCCAACTCGCCTGTTCGCTAAAAATGTACACTGTACATTTTCGTTTTCGCTCCATCGCCTTGGGGAAAATCTGGTTATGATTCAGTTCCAGAAAAAGAAGATTAAAACTATCTTAACAACAACTCTAGTTTATTCAATAATAGTATCTTTATCACTTCAAAATAAATTTTATGATTGCTCTTGATATGGTTTGGGATCCTTCTAAAGGATTAGATTTAGGTTTTTTTACGTTACATTATTATAGTGTGATGTGGATTGTTGCATTTATCCTTGGTTTACAAATCATGAAACGTATTTATAAGCACGAAGGTCAAAGTGATGAGTCTTTAGATTCTTTATTTATCTATGCTGTAATTGGGATTATGCTTGGTGCTCGATTAGGTCACGTGATTTTTTATCAACGAGAACTTATTACCGAAGATTTTTTTAGCATCTTCTTACCTTTTAAATTTAAAGGCGGATTTGAATTCACAGGTTTTATGGGCTTAGCAAGTCATGGTGCAGCAATTGCCATGATTATCGCAATGTATATTTACAATAAAAAGGTATTACATAAAACGGTACTTTGGATTTTAGATCGTGTAGTCATTCCTGTTGCCTCTGGAGCTGTATTTGTAAGATTAGGAAATTTTATAAATTCTGAAATTATAGGTAAACCAACAGGTAGTGATTATGGTGTAATCTTTAAACAATTAGGTGAAGATTTCTCAAGACATCCTGCGCAACTCTATGAAGCCATATGCTATATTTTTGTATTCTTAGCGTTATGGTATTTCTATTGGAAAACTAAAAAAAGTGAGCAAGAAGGGTTCTTATTTGGTTTATTTATGGTGTTATTATGGACTGTAAGATTCTTTGTAGAATTCGTAAAAGAGGCTCAAAATCCTGAACGTGCAGACTGGATACTAAACACAGGACAGCTACTAAGTATCCCAATGATTATAGTAGGTTTATACTTTATGTTTTTTTACAAGCCAAAAACAAAAGTGAGCTAATCATGAAACGTTTTATCCTTAAGATTTTTATTTTTTTGTTCTTCGGAAATGTAGCTTTACAACTATCCTCATGTAAAGAGGAGCGTAAAACTTCCGAAGTAAAAAAAGTTGAAGTCAAATTTAAGAAAGAAGGCGAACTTCAACTTAAAAAAGCAACTTCAGACTCACTGTTAGCCTCATTAGATATTGAAATTGCAGACGATGAATATTCTACCCAAACAGGTTTAATGTATCGTAAAAGCATGCATAAAAATCAAGGAATGTTATTTATATTTCCAAACGTTGATTATCGTTCATTTTATATGAAGAATACCGAAATTTCTTTAGACATTATTTTTATTGCTGAAGATAAAACCATTGTGAGTATTCAAAAAAATGCACAACCTATGAATGAAACATCTTTACCATCTGAAGCTCCAGCAAAATATGTTCTTGAAGTTAATGCTGGCATGAGTGATGCATGGAGTTTAGCAAAAGGTGATCGTATTGAGTTTACGACTATAGATTAATATTTAAGTTAGTTGAATAATGGTTCTTTTAATCGTTTATCTAAATTGAAACTTAATCCCACTCTGTGACTGCTTACATTATTAAGATTTCCGTTATTAAAAGGAATACCGTAACCATAGGTTAGATTTGCCCAACCGTTAAAACTCAGACCTAACTCTGGAAGTAGTCTAAATTCTGAATTTCCATTTTGAAAGTAATTAACCATAGATAATCTTACCACAACTAATGTCGCAGATATCTCATATCCTATTTTTGGAGCAATTGTGTGATTATTTCGATCTCTTAAATTGGTCTCGAATCCTATTCTAAATCCGTCAAAACCTATTAAAGGAATTTTTCCATTAATAACAGTCACCTCTCCTATAGCCATATTAAAATCTAGAAATGTTTCATGTTGCACAATAATTCCTGGAGAGAATAGAACATCCTTAAAATTGTTTTTATAGCGCTCTCGCTTTTGTTCTTCACCACTTTGAGCATTCGAAAATGACAGTGCGAAAAGCGAAATAATAATAAGTGTGTTTTTAATCATAGAACGATCTTTATACTTTTATGGATGGAAAAAGGTTTAAGCTGTTACAGTAATTTTGATTAAACTTTCTGTCTAGTATGCTTCCAAAAACATATAATTTACAACTAGTGAGATTCCTCTTCGTTCCTCATTCGGAATGACAAGTGAGGCACATTTCCGAAGAAAAAAACGATTAAAAACAAAAAAGCCATTTCCGAAGAAATGGCTTTTTTAAGAAATGTGAATGACAATTACTTGTTGTCTTCATCTTCTTTTAAAGGATCAATACCTTTATTCTTTAATGTATCATACATGATTGGTGTTGCGATAAATACAGAAGAGTATGTACCAACTACTACACCAACGATTAATGCAAATAATAATCCTCTAAGAGATTCTGCACCAAAGATGAACATTGCTAATAACACCACTAATGTTGTTAATGATGTATTTAATGTTCTACTTAATGTACTGTTGATTGCAGAGTTAATATTCTTACCTCCTTTGAAGCCACCACGTTCTAGTAATTCTTCTCTAATTCTATCAAATACAACAACGGTATCATTTAGAGAGTACCCAATTACGGTCAAAATTGCTGCGATGAACGCTTGATCAATTTCCATACTAAATGGCATGAATTTATATAGTAATGAGAAAATACCTAATACGATAATAACATCATGGAATACTGCAGTTACAGCTCCAATTGAGAATTGCCATTTCTTGAAACGGAATAAGATATACAAGAATACTACTAATAACGATCCTAAGACAGCTAATAATGATTCTCTCTTAATATCATCTGCAATAGTTGGACTCACTTTACTAGAAAGCACAATACCAACATCATCTTTAGCTTCAGAAAAATCTTTGAAAGTTTCTCCTGCAGGTAAGTAAGGTTTTAATCCTTCAAACAACATCATTTTAACTTCTTCATCTACCTCAACAGAATTTTCATCTACTTTGTATTTTGTAGAGATTTTTAATTGATTAGCACTACCAATTGTTTTTACTTCTACACTTTGAAATTTAGCAGTTAAATCTTCTGCAACTTTCTCAGAGCTTACAGCATCTACAAAACGTACTTGGTATGTTCTACCACCTACGAAATCAATACCTTGATCTAAACTATTTGTAAATAAAGACCCTAAACTTACTAAGATCATAATACCCGAAATCACATAAGCAATTTTACGTTTGCTGATGAAGTTGATATTATTATTTTGAAATAAGTTTTTAGTTATAGACGTCGAGAAATCTAATTTTTTACCACTATTCACATACCAATCTACTAATAAACGAGTAATGAAAATTGCAGTAAATAATGACGTTAAAATACCGATTAATAATGTCGTTGCGAAACCTTTAATTGGTCCTGTACCAAATACAAATAAGATTAAAGCAGTTAAACCTGTTGTAATGTTCGCATCTAAAATTGAAGATAATGCATTTGCAAAACCATCTTTTACTGCTTCTTTTTGCGATTTACCTTTACCGAGCTCTTCTCGTATCCTCTCAAATATAAGTACGTTTGCATCTACAGACATACCAATTGTTAATACAATACCAGCTAAACCAGGTAATGTTAATACAGCTCCTAATCCTGATAATACACCAAAGATTAATAAGATGTTTAATAATAAAGCAATATCTGCGAAGATACCAGCTTTACCGTAGTACATAATCATCCAAAGTAATACCAATGATAATGCTAATGCGAAAGATATAGTACCACTATCAATAGCTTCTTTACCTAAAGATGGTCCAACTTGATCAGCTTGAACAATTTCTGCTCTTGCAGGTAATTTACCAGCTCTTAATACGTTTGCTAAATCTTCTGCTTCTTTTACTGTAAAGTTTCCAGAGATTTCTGTGTTTCCACCAGAAATAGCTCCACTTGTAGCTTGTGGTGCAGAATACACGATATCATCTAAAACAATTGCAATTTGAGTTCCCTGAGCGTTTGCTCTTCCTGTAATTTCTTCCCAGATTTTAGATCCTTTAGCATTCATCTGCATTGAAACAGAAGGTTTGTTTGCTTGCGTATAAGATTGACGAGCATCAGTAACAACTCCTCCACTTAATTCTGGTTCGTTATCTCTATTTCCTTTTAATGTGTATAAATCTACATACTCAACACCTGTTTCTGCATCTACTGTTGGTAAACCAAAAGCGAATCTTGTGTAACGAGCATCTGCAGGAAGAAGAGACTTTACTTCTGTCATTGCTATATAAGACTTAAACGTTTCCACGTCTTCTAATTTCAAGCCTAACATACCACCAGATCTTGGAACACTGAATAAATCAAACATTGGATTTACTTGGTTTATCGCAGTAGAATCTGTAGTTGTATCTCCTAATAAATCATCAACAGTACTATCTGTAGAAGTAGTATCTTGAGTTACTGCAGCTTCTTCAACTTCATTAACTCCTAATTTTGTTTTAAGAGCTTCATTTGCTAATGCAAAGAAACCACCTAATTCTTGTCCGTTAGTAACATCCCAGAATTGTAATTGTGCCGTTTTTGTAATTAAATCTGTAGCACGTTTTACATCTCTCACACCTGGTAATTCTACCAATACACGTCCAGAATTCCCTAAACGTTGAATATTTGGTGATGTTACACCAAACTGGTCAATACGTTTACGTAATACTTCAAAAGCTGAAACGATAGACTCGTCAACTTTTTCTTCTAATTTCTTTTTTACTTCTGCATCAGTCATAGAGATGTTGATTACATCATCTAAATCTCTGTTTGCAAAAATATCTGGTGATGCTAATTTTTGGTCACCTTTTACGTTATCCCAAGCTGTAAAGAATGATTCAAGATATGATTCTTGAGCATCTTTTTGAATTTCTTCAGCATCAAGAAGCGCTTTATTAAAAGCAGGATCTTTACTTTTATTAGATAAACCTACTAAGATATCTTTTACCGAGATTTGAAGAATTACATTTAATCCTCCTTTAAGGTCAAGACCAAGGTTCATTGATTTCTCTTTCACTTCTTTACCTGTGAAACTTGCAATTCCTATGTTGTAAGTTTCTATGTTAGATAAAGAATCTACATAGTGAATTTCAGCTGCACTAATGGCATCTGAATTCTCATACTTACTTTCTGCATATGTTTTTGCAGCATTGTCGATTTGGTTGTTTTTGAATGTAAATGATAATTGGTAAATACTCACCAATCCAAATAGCACTGCAAAAAGCTTTACTAGTCCTTTGTTTTGCATTATTTTATTGTTTAGGTCAAATTTTTTAACGCGCAAATATAGTATTTACGGTTTATCTGACAATTGTTTTTATGTAATATGTGTGTTGTATAGCGTTTACAGCTATACTTTGATAATTGATATACGTTTTACTTTTAGTATATCTACGGAAGTGTCTTGGAACATCTAATTGCGTTATCGCTAAAAAAGTAAATCCCTAGATGACAGGTCCTGCACGAACCTCTGGGATTTTATAAGAGTTATTATCTGTGGCAATTGAAACGGTTCTACTTAATTTGTAAGCAACCTTTTCTATGCATTCTTTAGTCTCAATCTTTACGTCTTGGTTGGAAGCAAAAACATTAGGATTATATATTCTATCGTCTTGTGCTTTTACCTCTAACGCTAACTTTCCATCTAATTCTGAAACGTCATCACCTTGCTGAATCTCATACACATCAAAATTGTATGCTATATTTTTTTCTTCGGAAGGTGTATGGCTTTGTTTATCGCTTTTAGAAACATAACCTAAATCTAGATCACATTCATTTGATAATAACGCTTTTATGCTCTCAACATCAGCATTACTGAAATACGATATTTTTAATTGTCCGTCACTAAGTGTCTGAACCTGAATTTCATTAACACCTGCAACCTCTAACTGCTCTTTAAGATTAGCAATTGCATTTTGAGTATCTTGAGTAGAGACGTTTATTGATGAAAACTGAAGTACTATTTCCTGATTAGGTGTTG
Source organism: Psychroserpens sp. AS72 (assembly GCF_038900375.1). Classification (NCBI taxonomy): domain Bacteria; kingdom Pseudomonadati; phylum Bacteroidota; class Flavobacteriia; order Flavobacteriales; family Flavobacteriaceae; genus Psychroserpens; species Psychroserpens sp. AS72. Next base: position 13,115 of record NZ_JBBMRC010000004.1, read on the forward strand.
CAACTTGCTGTGTCCTAGCTATGCTACCTAAAAAGGTTAAAGTTATAATGAGAATACTAATGTACCATCTCGAGTTCATGCGCCAAATATATAAAAAATAAAGAAAACAGGATTACTGTTCGTCGTTTATAGCAGATGAGTTAACGAACTTTAGCTTTGGGATACGTTTATGAGAACCAAAAATAAGTGCTAAATCTTGTGCTTCTTGTAACGTGAAGTTTCCAGAAATCTCAGTTTTACCACCTTTGATTACTCCAGAAGATGCTGTTGGTACAGAATAAACAATATCATTTAAAGCCATAGCAATTTGAGATTGTTGTTGATATGCAATTCCTGTCATACGTTCCCATCGCTCTGCTCCTTTTTTATTCATTTCCATGGATATTGAAGGTCGATTCGTCTGAGTATAGGTTTGTCGAGCATCTGTAATATGTGTTTCATTTACAAATGCTAATCCATTTGGTGGTGTTTTAACTACATATAAATCTACTCGTCCATCAACAGGTTGACCAAAAATAAATTTTGCTCTTTTCATATCTGGTGGTAATAATGCTAAAATTTCTTTATTCTGAAATGTCTTTTCAAAAAGTTCAACATCTGTTGAAGCTAAACTTAAAACTCCACCAGAAATGGGACCAGACAATGTTTCAAATGATTTAATAGAAGTATCATCTTCTGCTTTAATCAAATCCATCATTATAGTGAAAAACGGACCAATGTCACTAGCTTTAAAGCATCCCCAAAATTCTAACTTACCAGAATTAGTTACTATGTCGTTAACAGCTTCCAATTCTAAATTTGTACTTAGATTGATTTGTATTTGCTGTTTATTATTTAGTATAACATCATAATTAGAGGCAAATTGATCTAATCGTTTATTTAAAACTTCGACAGTACCCAACTTTTCATTATCCGTTATTTTATCAAGATTTTCAAATTCATAAATAACAGTGTATTTATGTTTTGGTGTTACATTTCCGCAGGAAAAAAGAAGAGATACTACTACTAGGACTAGTAAATTCTTAATCATATTAAAAAACTAAATTATTAATAACTAAAAAACGGAATCGAGAAGCTTTAAGTTTTAAACTTTTAAAGCATTTCGACTCCGCTCAATGTGACAGATTGCTCTGTATACATATTTAAAAAAGCAATTTGATTATAATTCTAACAATCCGTTAGTAGCTTTTACACCTTCAGCAGATTCTGATAATTTTGCTTTTTCAGCATCTGTTAAGCTAATTTCAACAATTTTTTCAATTCCGTTAGCACCTAAAACGCAAGGTACACCAATTGATAAATCACTTAATCCAAATTCTCCTGCTAATAAAGCAGAACATGGGAAAATCTTTTTTGTATCACAAGCAATAGCTTGTACCATTGCAGATACTGCTGCTCCTGGAGCATACCAAGCAGATGTACCTAATAAACCAGTAAGGGTTGCTCCACCTACTTTAGTATCTTGCACCACTTGATCCATACGTTCTTCTGACAAAAACTCAGAAACTTTTACACTGTTTCTTGCTGCTTTACCAATTAATGGCACCATACCTTTATCGCTATGACCACCAATTACCATTCCGTCAACATCACTAATAGGAGCTCCTAAAGCTTCTGCTAATCTATATTTGAAACGTGCAGAATCTAATGCTCCACCCATTCCAATAATTCTATTTTTTGGTAAACCTGTAGTTTTATGAACTAAATATGTCATTGTATCCATTGGATTTGAAACTACAATAATAATTGTATTTGGAGAGTGCTCAATTAAGCTAGATGACACCATTTTAACAATTCCTGCGTTGATACCAATTAGCTCTTCACGAGTCATACCTGGTTTACGAGGAATTCCAGAAGTAATTACACAAACATCAGATCCTGCTGTTTTAGAATAATCACTAGTACTTCCTGTTATTTTTGTATCAAAATTATTTAATGATGCTGTTTGCATTAAATCCATTGCTTTACCTTCAGCAAAACCTTCTTTAATATCCAAGATCACTACTTCGCTTGCAAAATCTTTAATTGCAATGTATTCTGCACAACTTGCGCCTACTGCTCCTGCTCCAACTACTGTTACCTTCATTTTAATTATGTTTTTATTTGTGCCTGCCTGTTCGGTAGACAGGTTGTTAATTTAAGTGTAAAATTACGAATTTTAACAGTGTTAAAGAAAAAAGCGCAAGAGAAAATCTTGCGCTTTTAGAATAATTTATGATTTAATAATTTGAATTAGAACGAGAAGTTTATTCCAAGCGTTGCACTATCAAATTCTCCAATTGTATAATCTGCATTTAAACCAAAAAATCCCAATTGCAGATTAGCACCAACAGTTCCTCTTATTCCTGAAATATCATTTTCTACGGAAAACGGATCATTTATATCTTCGGAAAAAAGAAAACCATCTGTAACTCTATAGGTTCCTAGTAAATCTGTAGTAGAAGTTCCTGTGATATAACCAACTGCACCATAAAAATTGATGATCTTTAAGTTTGTACCTACAATGAGTTCAAATAACAATGTATTCACATCTGTTTCTACACGTTGATTTTCTCCTTCTACAAACTCTGCATCTGTAAAATCATAGCTTGCATCCATATGCGTGTAAGCCACAAGTCCGGAAATCGCAACAGGCAATATTTTATCTGCTGGCAACCAACTTGTGAATTCTTGCTGTAATCCGAAACCATATAAACTTAATTTAGCGTCTTCTGTTTCAATCTTAGGAATAAAGCGTCCTTTAATTTGTGTGCCTTTAAATGGCGAAAAACCAGCTTGTAAAAAACCTGTAGGTATTAGATCTACTCCTTCTGCTCCTATTCCTGTTGGCAACACTAAGGTAGTTTCTTGATTTCCGAAGATAGGATCATCATAAGTAATAATAACTCTAATATCTGGATCGTTGTGTCCTAAAGCTGTGGCTACCATTTTTGATGAACTACCATCCTCAAATCTTATATTTTCGTAATCGGCAACATTCATTTGAAAAGCCTTTTTCTCATCTTTTATAAAACCTACGTTTCCAATTATAGAGAGATGAAAACTATATTTTTTTGGTGATTTCGCATTGTTGAACCAACCATTATTCATCCCATAGCCTAATCCTTCAGAAGCTGGTGCGATATAATCTTTAGTAAATCGTTGTGCATCAGAGATACCTGCTGCTAATAAATCGTTTACATTTTCTTGTGCTCTTACTGCTAATACAGCTAGAAAAGCCATTGGTATTAATATTTGTTTTTTCATGAGATTTGTAGGTTTTATGGATGTCCAAAATTAATAAAAGATATTGATTTAACGTATTTAAACGATTAAAATTACTTTTTGTCGGGATATTAACAAATTAAACGAATAGTGAAATCTGTTATATTTCCGAATAAAAAAAAGCAACTACGTTTATATACGTAATTGCTTTTAATTTGGTTTTGTTTCGATGCACTTTAACAAGCTCAGTGCACCAGAATAAAACTATATTATTTATGCATCAATATTTGCATAGATAGCATTTTTCTCGATAAATTCTCTACGTGGTGGCACTTCGTCACCCATTAACATTGAGAATACACGGTCTGCTTCTGCACTATTGTCTATTTGTATTTGACGTAATGTTCTAAACTCAGGATTCATTGTTGTATCCCAAAGTTGTATAGCATTCATCTCACCAAGACCCTTATAACGTTGGATTTTTGCACCATCGCCATATTGTTCCATCAATGCTAAACGCTCTTCATCATTCCAAGCATATTCTTTTTTCGCTCCTTTTTTAACTAAAAATAAAGGTGGAGTTGCGATGTAGATATGACCGTTTTCTATCAATTCTTTCATATATCTAAAGAAGAACGTCAAAATAAGTGTTTCAATGTGACTACCATCAATATCGGCATCACACATTATCACAATTTTATGATATCTTAATTTAGATAAGTTAAGCGCTTTACTATCCTCTTCTGTACCAATAGTAACACCTAAAGCAGTGAATATGTTTTTGATTTCTTCGTTTTCAAAAACCTTGTGAGTCATTGCTTTTTCTACGTTAAGAATTTTACCTCTTAGTGGCAAAATAGCTTGAAATGCTCTGTCTCTTCCCATTTTTGCTGTTCCACCTGCCGAATCTCCCTCAACAAGATAGATTTCGCATTTTTCAGGATCTTGTTCAGAGCAATCACTTAGTTTACCAGGTAAACCTCCAATACTCATAACTGTTTTACGTTGCACCATATCTCGAGCTTTTTGTGCAGCGTGACGTGCTTGAGCAGCCAAAATTACTTTTTGAACAATGGTCTTAGCATCATCTGGATTTTCTTCTAGATAATCTGTTAACATTTCAGAAACTGCCTGACTTACAGATGCAGAAACCTCTCTGTTTCCTAATTTAGTTTTGGTTTGTCCTTCAAATTGTGGTTCTTGAACTTTTACCGAAATAATAGCAGTAAGTCCTTCTCGAAAATCATCACCTTGAATATCAAACTTTAATTTGTCTAACATTCCTGAAGCATCTGCATATTTTTTAAGTGTATGCGTTAAGCCTCTTCTAAAACCAGATAAGTGTGTTCCACCTTCATGCGTATTAATATTGTTTACGTATGAGTGTAGATTTTCAGCATAAGAAGTATTATAAATCATGGCAACCTCAACAGGTACTCCATTTTTTTCACCTTCAAAAGCAATAACGTCTTTCATTAAAGGCTCTCTTGTTGCATCAAGAAATGTTATAAATTCCTTTAAACCTTCCGTAGAATGGAAAGTTTCACCTTCAAACTCACCATCTTCTTTTTTATGACGTCTATCCACTAAATGAATAGTGATCCCTTTATTTAGATACGCTAATTCACGTAAACGACTCGCTAACGTATCATAGTTATACTCTAAAGTTTGCGTAAAAATCGTTGGATCAGGTTTAAACGTGACAATGGTTCCTCTTTTATCAGTTGTACCAACCTTTTTTACAGGATACATGGCTTTACCACGCTCATATTCTTGCTCCCAAACGTCTCCTTTTCTGTAAACAGTTGCTTTTAAATGGGCAGATAATGCGTTTACACAACTTACACCAACACCATGTAAACCACCAGAAACTTTATAAGAATCTTTATCAAATTTACCACCTGCTCCAATTTTGGTCATTACAACCTCTAAAGCAGATACACCTTCTTTTTTGTGTAAATCTACAGGAATACCACGACCATCATCTTCAGTAGTAATCGAGTTATCTTCGTTTATAATTACAGTAATATTATCACAATGACCAGCTAATGCTTCATCAATTGAGTTATCAACAACTTCATAAACTAAATGGTGTAAACCACGTATACCAACATCTCCAATATACATAGAAGGACGCATACGTACGTGCTCCATTCCCTCTAAGGCTTGAATACTATCTGCCGAATAATTATCCTTGTTAAACTCTTCTCTTTTTTCGCTCATAAATTCTGATTTATTTTGAAATATCTAATTCTTGTTCTATTGTAAAAATTTGAATTTTACATGTCACAAAAAAAGATGCATATTGCATCCTTTCGAGTACAAACAAAGATACGAAATAACAAAGCTATTTAAAAGCTTTTTATCTATAGGCTTCAATAATTATTAACATTTGTTAATTACTTAAAACGCTCTTAAATCGCCTAAAAAACAGCTTAAATTAAATTTTGACGTTTTTTAACATCTTCGGAAATGTGCTGAATTCACAAAATGCTTTACAAGCTATTATTTGAAATAAACGAACGTTAGTTTTTAACTGCTTTTCAGCTTATTTCTTCTGTAAAATTCCGTGAGAATAACTCCTATTATAAGAATACATAATTGTAAAACTAATCCCATCATTTCTGTTTGAGCTAATAAGTCTGGTGTGATCTCTTTTGCAAAATCAATAATCCATAAACCTGGCTTATTATCTTTAACGCCAACTAATGCTAAAACAACATTTATAGCCATATGTAATCCTGTTGGAAAAGCAATTCCTTTTGACCAAATTGCAGATATCCCATAAATTAATGCCCAAATTCCTGGACCAAGTAATTGATTGAAAAACGTTAATCCAGTAAAATCATGATACCATGTAAAAAGAAGTGCTAGCAATATTTGAGCAGGCCATAATCCCCAATTATTATTAATCTTGGTAAAAGCGTAGCCTCTAAAAATGATTTCTTCCATTAATGCTAATGGAAAAAATGCTAGCAGCCAGAATAATATTGATGGAACGTTTGAATTAAAATTATAATTAATTTCTAAATCTGTAAAGCTTATCATAATGATGAGCATGAGTACCGTTATTAGAATACCAATAATAAATCCAACTGTAAATCTTACAGGTGTTTTTCTTTCCCATCTAAAACCACTATCATTAAATGTCTTTTTATCTTTCTTTACTGCAATATATGTTATGAGAAAGGCAATACAAGTAAGTAGTATACCTCCAAGTCCATATTTACTTATTGACTTCATTGGAACGATATTTAAAATAATTAGTATACCAATGAAACTTACAGGTAAAGTTAGAGCAAACAGCGTCTGTATGAATTTATTTTTCATAGTGAATAAAGTTGATTTAAATTAAAAAAATTAAGCTGACTTAGGCTTCAAAAAAGAAATAGATAATGGATAGTAATATGCTTGAGAATTCAACGCAGACATTAAATTTTTTATACTGAAAACAATACCAAAAAGAAAAACTGCTGCTGTAACAAAATAATTATATCCAGGAAAAACAAAAAACAACAGTAACGATATTATTAATAATAGATTGAGGGTACAATGAAAGTTTATTACTGCTCTACCATGTTCATCGTATATTTTATTGTCTTCTGCTTTGTTAATCCAAATAAACAAAGGACACAATACATTGGCAAATGGAATAATCAATCCAAAAAATGGAGAGCCATGAAGAAACAACATCCATTTTCTTTTGATAACCTCTTCTTTTGGATTATCTAAAACCAACAAATCATCCACTTCAATATCTAATCCTACAGCTAGTAATTTTACAGTCTGCAAATGCGGTTGCACTTCTCCTTTTTCAATACGTTGTATTGTTCTAACTCCAACAGTAGTTCTTTCAGAAAGTTCATCTTGTGTATACCCTTTTAACTTGCGTTGATACAATAAATTTTCTTTGAGTGTTTGATTCTTCATCTTACATTAATGTTGCTGGTGCAAATATAAAGAGTAGTCTTGGTTTTTAACACGTCATATAAATGTCACCTATCTGTCATTTATAGGTTTTACTAGGGTTTGTAGTAATAATTTACAAAAGGTTGGCACCTGAGCCATTTTCCGAAGAAAATAAAATTTTACCATTTTTAAATGCAACTCCATTTGCAATATCAGATTTGAGAAGCATGGCTCCATCTGCATCAATATAATCTAAAAGTGGTGCTAATTGGACTAGACTTGAAATCCCAATCGAAGATTCTGTCATGCAACCTACCATAATTTTCAATTTATGTTCTCTAGCTATTTTAATCATTTTTAGAGCTGGTGTGAATCCACCACATTTCATAAGTTTGATATTAATACCATGAAAAGTATCTACACATTTATAAACGTCTTCAAGCCTTTGACAACTTTCATCTGCAATAATTGGCAATATGCTTTCTTGCTTTAAGATTTTCATTTTATCCCAATCTGTTGCTTTTAATGGTTGCTCAATAAATTCAACTCCTAGATTCTTCATTTTCAAGGCGTTACCTGTCGTTTCTTGAACAGACCATGCACAATTAGCATCGACTCTAAATTTAGCATTTGTTATTTCTCGAAGCGATTCAATAATCTCAACATCGTCTTTTGTTCCTAATTTGATCTTATAAATTGGCCATGGTTTGTCAAGGATTTTCTGTTTCATTACTGAAATAGAATCGATACCTAAAGTAAAATTTGTCAACGGATTTTCAGCATCATCAACACTCCAAAAACTTCGAATGGTTTTATTGTGGCATCTCGCATAGAAATCCCAATACGCACAATCTACTGCACATAATGTAAAATAATCATGTTTTAAAAAGGGTTCAATTTGTTCCCACAATAATGAAGGCTCTAAACCAAAACTACGTTCAACTCTGTTTTTGACTAAAGCTACGGAAGCCTGAATTTTCTCAACGGTACTTTCATAATACGGATTTGCTGTAGCTTCTCCATAACCAGTATATTCTCCATTGGAAATACTAACCACAACCGTATTTTGTGTCGTTACCGTATAGCGAGACGTTGTAAATGGTTGTGCTAATTCTAATTGAAACGGAAGTACTTTTATTTCTAATTTCACTTTTTAAAGATACAATTTTCAATAAAAAAAGACCAATGTTTCCATTGGTCTTCTCTGCTATTAATCAACATATAAGTTATTCTTATGCTTTCACATAAGCCTTATCATGCACATTTGAAATGGCTCTTCCTGAGGGCTCATTCATGTTTTTAAACGCTTCATCCCATTCTAAAGCAGTTGCTGTACTACAAGCTACACTTGCTTCTTGAGGTACACTTTTTGCAGCAGCATCGCTTGGGAAGTGTCCTTCAAAAATTGAACGATAATAAAACTCTTCTTTATTTTGTGGTGTTTGAATAGGGAAACGGAATTTTGCATTTTCCATTTGCTCGTCACTTACTTCTTTATCTACAATTTCTTTTAATGTATCAATCCAACTATAACCAACACCATCACTAAATTGTTCTTTTTGTCTCCATGCAACACTTTCTGGTAGCATATCTTCAAATGCTTTACGAATCACCCATTTTTCCATGCGTTCTCCATTAATCATTTTGTCTTGTGGGTTTATTCTCATGGCAACATCCATAAATTCTTTATCTAAAAATGGTACACGACCTTCAATTCCCCAAGCTGCTAAACTTTTGTTAGCTCTCAAACAATCATACATGTGCAATTTATCTAATTTACGAACCGTTTCTTCATGAAATTCTTGAGCATTTGGTGCTTTATGAAAATACAAATAACCTCCAAAAATTTCATCTGCTCCTTCTCCAGATAACACCATTTTTATTCCCATTGACTTAATAACTCTTGCCATTAAATACATTGGTGTTGAAGACCTAATAGTTGTTATATCATAGGTTTCAATATTATAGATAACATCTTTTATAGCATCTAAACCTTCTTGGATTGTAAATTTTATTTCGTGGTGCACAGTTCCAATATGGTCTGCCACTTTTTGTGCAGCAGCCAAATCTGGTGAACCTTCTAATCCTACAGCGAATGAATGTGTTTGCGGATACCAAGCGTCTGACGTATCATCAGATTCTACACGTTTTTGTGCATATTTTTTTGCTATTGCTGATACGACAGAAGAATCCAATCCACCAGAAAGTAACACACCATAAGGCACATCACTCATTAATTGTCTGTGAACTGCTGCCTCTAGAGCTTCCTTTACTTCTGCAATACTTGTTTCGTTTTCTTTTACTGCGTCGTAATCTGTCCAATCTCGTTTGTACCATTTAACGAACTTCCCATCTTTACTTGACATATAATGTCCTGGAGGAAATAATTCAATTTTGGTACAAACACCTTCTAGCGCTTTTAATTCTGAAGCAACATAAAAAGTTCCGTTTTGATCCCAACCGATATATAATGGAATAATTCCCATATGATCTCGAGCTACAAAATATTCATCTTTTTCGGTGTCATAAATTGCAAAACCAAAAATACCGTTCATCTCATCCACAAAGTCTGCTCCTTTTTCTTGATATAATGCTAAAATAACTTCGCAATCACTTTCTGTTTGAAACTTATAATCTGGAAACTGCTTACGTAGTTCACGATGGTTATAAATTTCTCCATTAGCAGCAAGAATAAGTTTTTTATCTGGACTAAAAAGCGGCTGTTTTCCTGAAGCAGGATCAACAATCGCTAAACGTTCGTGAGCTAATATCGCTTTCTCGTCGCTATAAATTCCGCTCCAGTCTGGTCCTCTATGACGAATAGTTTTTGCCATTTCTAGGATTTGAGGTCTTAAATCTTCCGATTTTTGTTTTATGTCAAACGCACATACAATTCCGCACATATCTTTTATTCTTTATTTTATAATTCTAATTAAGTATTCAAATTGATTGGACAAATATGAGATTAGTATTACATATTTAAAACACAAATACATTTATTGGTTACAATTCGAAACAATAAATACAATTTTTAAATAATATTAAAACCAAGTTGTTTTAAAAACACATTATTTTACTTAAAAATGTAAACTTTAACATCAGTTTACGACTTTAGATATTGTAATTAAACCTACGAGGTTTATCTTTATAAAATCACTTAAACTTAAAACAAAAATGAAAACAAAATCAATTATTTCAACTGTCGTTATGGCATTTATTATGTTAATTTCTTTAAACATAAATGCTCAAGAATTTGCACCAATGGATAAAAGCCCAATGGATGGAGCTTCATTTCCTACGAGCTACAAAGAAGCCAACAAATTAATTAAAGTTATTTATAGCAGACCTCAACTTAATGGACGTTCATTAGAAAAGTTAGCACCAAATGGTGAAGTATGGAGAACTGGAGCTAATGAAGCTGCAGAATTAACACTCTACACGACAATGGCTTTAGGAGACACTAAAATTGCACCTGGTACATATACATTTTATGTTATTCCTGGTGAAAAAGAATGGACTGCTATTATAAGTAAAGACTTAAATGTTTGGGGAAGCTATTTCTACAAACAAGAAAATGATGTAGCTAGAATAACTGTACCTGTAACAGAAGGAAAAGAATCATTAGAAGCATTTAGTATGGCTTTTACAGAATCTAAAGATGGTGTTCACATGCATTTAGGATGGGATACTGTTAGAGTTGCTGTTCCTTTTACGAAGTAAAAAAGCCTCTAGTAAATAGATATTATGAAAAAGTCCTAACTTATAGTTGGGACTTTTTTTTTTTATATAAACAGAAATGTTACTATTAGTCAATTTATGGAATATTCAAATACTTATGCGTTTGTAAAGACACTTTCCATTTTGGGTTTGCCATCACGTAATCTACAATCTGTGGAACGACCTTATCACGTTTACTCCATTCTGGTTGCAAATACAATATGCAGTCTTTATTTACTTTTGCTGCCTGTTCTTCTGCAAACTTGAAATCATCCTTATTATATATGATACATTTTAGCTCATGAGCTTTATCATATACTTTTTCGGTTGGTAATTTCATTTTCTTAGGAGACAAACAAATCCAATCCCAAGTACCAGATAATTCATATGCTCCAGATGTTTCAATATGAGTTTGTACACCTTTGGCTTTTAACTGAGTCGTTAATGGGTTCATGTCCCACATTAATGGTTCTCCTCCAGTAACCACAATCGTATTACTGTATTTAACAGCATTTTCAACAATTTTCTCTGTTTCGGTTGGAGGATGTAATTCTGCTAACCAGCTTTCTTTAACGTCACACCAATGGCAACCTACATCACAACCACCAATTCTAACAAAATAAGCAGCTGTTCCTTTATGGAATCCTTCACCTTGAATGGTATAAAACTCTTCCATTAATGGTAAAAGTAATCCTTTATCAATAAGTACTTGTCGTTCTGTTCTTGTCATAGCTTGCAAAGATATTAAATAGTAGGCAGTTTTTAGTATTCAGTTTTCAGTATATTTTGAGAACTAGATTCCTTAATCTTTTTAATGCAATTTTATTTCTATAGAAATACCCAACCGTATTCTATAACAAAAATATAAAGCTAAACTAAGTGGCTAAATGCAGACGATTTCCGAAGTAAAAAATTTAGCTATACTTTTGAGTTTTTTTTCATTTTAGTACATTTTAAACTTGACTAAAATTACACTATTTTTATACAAATTTTGAAACATGAGTAGAACGGACGATTTTTTAAAGGAAATCACAGAAGGAAACATAAACAAAGGAGAATATATCACTTTAGGATCTGCAATGTTGGATGGCGAAACGCTAACTAATGCCTTTGTGAATGTACCTTTAAAAACGATGAATAGACATGGCTTAATTGCTGGCGCTACTGGTACTGGAAAAACTAAAACGCTTCAAGTACTTGCAGAGAATTTGAGTGAGAAAGGGATTCCTGTGTTATTGATGGACATTAAAGGTGATTTGAGTGGGTTGGCAAAACCAAGTCCTGGTCATCCTAAAATTGATGAACGTCACAAAAAAATTGGATTACCGTTTGATCCAAAATCATTTCCTGTAGAAGTGATGACATTATCTGAACAAGATGGTGTTAGACTTCGTGCAACTGTTAGTGAGTTTGGGCCTGTTTTGTTGTCTCGTATTTTAGATTTAACTGAAACTCAGTCTGGAGTTGTTGCTGTTATATTTAAATATTGTGATGATAATAAATTACCATTACTGGATTTAAAAGATTTTAAAAAGATACTTCAATACGCAACACAAGAAGGTAAAGAAGAATTTACTGAAGCCTACGGAAGAATTTCAACTGCTTCTACAGGAGCAATCTTAAGAAAAGTAGTTGAAATTGAACAACAAGGTGGTGAACTGTTTTTTGGTGAAAAATCATTTGAAGTTGACGATTTATTACGTGTTGATGATAGCGGAAGAGGTTATATAAACATTATTCGTCTAACCGACATACAAGATAAGCCAAAGTTATTTTCTACATTTATGTTGAGCCTTTTGGCTGAAATATACTCTACATTTCCTGAACAAGGTGATAGCGGACGACCAGAACTCATTATGTTTATTGACGAAGCTCATTTAATTTTTAATGAAGCTTCAAAAGCATTACTTAATCAAATTGAGAGTATTGTAAAACTCATACGAAGTAAAGGTGTTGGATTGTATTTTGTCACTCAAAACCCGACAGATGTTCCTGAAGCTGTTTTAGGTCAATTAGGTTTGAAAGTACAACATGCGTTGAGAGCCTTTACTGCAAAAGATAGAAAAGCTATTAAACTGACTGCTCAAAATTACCCAGATACAGAATTCTACGATACTGCAGATGTTTTAACATCGCTAGGTATTGGAGAAGCTTTAGTATCTGCTTTAGATGAAAAAGGAAGACCTACACCTCTCGCTGCAACAATGATGCGTGCTCCTATGAGTAGAATGGATATACTTACAGATTTAGAGCTTTCTGATTTGTTAGGAAAATCTAAACTTGCAAAAAAATATAACGAAGAAATAGACAGACATAGTGCTTATGAAATGCTCAATAAAAAGATTGAAGTAGCAGAAGCCGAAGAAGCTAAAGAAAAAGCTCGAAAAGAAAAGGAAGCACTCGAAAAAGCTGAAAGCAAACAAAAAGCATCAAGATCTCGCAGCAGAAGCACGCGTCAAAATCCAATCGTTAAAGTTTTGACAAGTCCTACCGTAATTAGAAGTGTTCTTGGTATTTTAACCAAAATGCTTAGATAACAAATAAAACATTTAAACATTCATTTTTAAAATCTATATGAAACACCTAATTACCATTGTCATTTTAACCGGATTGCTATTAAGTTGTACTAAGGAAAAAGAACATAACCCATTTTTAATAACAAAACATAGTATTGGATTATTAACAGATTCTACACAAGTTAAAGATTTAGAAATAGTTTTTGCAAAAGACTCTATTGTGAAACCTTCTATTAAAGGAGACGAATTCACAGGTCAAAACAATGACTTTGATATTTATTCTTCAACAGGTAAAAAATTATTAAGCCTCACTCCTAGTCAAGCTTTAGACTCTACATCTGTAATTGAGAGTGTTAGAATTTTAAGTGAAAAATACAAAACCGAAAAGAGCATTTCTACGTTAAGTACCTTTAAAGATATTAATGATGCTTACAAGATTTCAAGTATAAATAATCTTATTAACACTATAGTTATTTCTGTAAATGAGATTAATGCATCATTTACAATAGATAAAAAAGAATTACCTGCGAATTTGAGATTTGATATGTCACTTAATATTGAACCTGTTCAAATTCCTGATACTGCTAAGATTAAATACTTTATTATACATTGGTAAAACATTTTTGATTTCATCTAAAACCACAATAAACACTTTCACATAAGACCAGTTTAAAAACTATGAATCCATTTATTTCAAAAATACTGGTTAATATTGCTCAAAAGCGTCTTGCAGACAAAAAGGGTACTAAAGCTGCTACAAATATTCAGATTGCTCCATTAGTAAAGAATTTACAAGTAGAATTAGTACACGCAGTTAAAGAATACATATTTATCATAATAGGAGTTTTTGCGGCTGGATTTGGATTAAAAGGATTTCTATTGCCTAATCAATTTATTGATGGTGGTGCAACAGGAATCTCGCTTTTACTACAAAACGTTACCAATTTACCGCTTGGTATATTGTTGGTTATTATTAACCTTCCTTTTATTTTATTAGCGACTAAAACTATAAATAAAAAGTTTGCATTAAGAAGTATTATAGCCATCGCATTTTTAGCAATTGTAGTTCACTTCGTTGATTACCCAGTAATTACTGAAGACAAATTATTGATCGCAATTTTTGGTGGATTCTTCCTAGGCTTAGGAATAGGGTTGGCAATTAGAGGTGGAAGCGTTATTGATGGTACTGAGGTATTAGCCATTTTCATGAGTAGAAAATTAGGCATTTCAATTGGTGATGTTCTTTTACTAATAAATGTGATTATTTTCTCCTTTGGTGCTTATGTTCTATCTATTGAAACTGCTATGTACGCTATTCTAACCTATTTAGCTGCTGCCAAAACAGTAGATTTTGTTGTTGATGGTGTAGAAGAATATATTGGTGTGACTATAATTTCAGATTTTCATGACGATATAAGAAAAGTGCTAACCGAAAAATTAGGTAGAGCATGCACAATTTCTCCAGCAAAAGGCGGTTATAAAAATGATAGCACACATTATGACAAATCTGTTATTTACATTATAATTACGAGATTAGAATTACCAAAACTCAATACTGAAATCGATAAAATCGATAAAAATGCTTTTATCATTATGAATGTAGTAAAAGATTTAAGAGGCGGAACCATAAAAAAGAAACCATTAAAATAAAATATAAGTTTAAATATTAATATCTTTAGTGTGCAACTACAAATAAATATTAAGTTGCTGAAATTTAAATTAAATAATTTAGGGAGAATACATAATTATAAATGAAAAAATATAAAATACAAAACTCTCCATTTCTTGTTCCTACTACTGACGGAAAGATTATCGAAGAACATTTCGGTAATGCTACAGATGGAAACTCTCAAATAAGCATTGCACATATGATTGCACCTGCTGGTTGGAGTGAACCTTTTCAAACTCCAGCATTTGATGAATACACCTATATAATTAAAGGTAAAAAACAATTTATAATAGATGGTGAAACGATCGTTCTTGAAGCTGGCCAATCTATTAAAATCGAAAAGAACACTAGAGTTCAATATTCCAACCCATTTACTATTGCTTGCCAATATATCGCTATTTGCACACCTGCTTTTTCTATGAACCTTGTTAATAGAGAAGAATAAATGAAAAATATCATTGTAAAAATAGTAGGCTCATTTATAAATCTAATAAGTTATATTTCTCCTCGACTTGCTGGACGAATGGCTTTAACTCTTTTCTCAAAACCTCGTCGAATCAAATTAAAAGAACCTGAAAAAGACTTTCTACAAACTGCTTTTTTAGAAGATGTTAATTATGAAGATGTCAATATTATGACGTATCGCTGGTTAGGTAAAAAAGAAACTGTGTTATTAGCTCATGGTTGGGAAAGCAATACAGTAAGATGGAAAGATCTCATAACAAAACTTAAAGCATTAGATTACAATGTCGTTTCTTTAGATGCTCCTGGTCATGGTAAAACTAGTGGTCGTATTTTTAATGCACTTTTGTATTCAGAGTGTATTAATGTTGTGGCTAAAAAATTTAATGCCAATATTATTATCGGACATTCCGTTGGAGGAATGGCGACTGCTTTTTTTCAGAAAAAATATCAATTATCTACAGTAAATAAATTAGTATTACTTGGAGCTCCTTCAAATTTTACAGGTGTATTTAGTAGATATGTAAACATGATGAGTTACAATTCTCGTGTTTCAAAAACAATGGATGAGCTTATTTATGAACGCTTCAATCAAAAGCCTGACTATTTTAATGCTGCTCGTTTTTTGGAAGAAACAACTATTGATGGTTTATTAATTCATGATAAAAAAGATAAAATCATCCCTTATAACGATGCAGAAGATTTTAAAAATTTCTATAAAACCTCTAAACTTATTACTACAGAAGGTTTTGGTCATGGATTAAGACATGATGACGTAAACAATCATATAATCGATTTTATTACTACTTAGTTTTGTAATTTTGCTACATGTCAGAAAATTTAAAACGAATCAACAAATTTCTTAGTGAAGTTGGCTACTGTTCTAGAAGAGAAGCAGACAAACTCATTGATGCTGGACGCGTTACTATAAATGGTGCAGTTCCAGAAATGGGAACAAAAATATCTCCAACAGATGAAGTCCACGTTGATGGTAAACGCATTGAAAACACAAATCAAGAGTTTGTTTATTTAGCATTTAATAAGCCAGTAGGCATCGTTTGCACTACAGATACTCGTGTTGAAAAAGATAACATTATAGACTTTATAAATTATCCTAAACGTATTTTCCCAATAGGACGATTAGATAAACCAAGTGAAGGTTTAATCCTTTTAACAGATGATGGAGATATTGTAAACAAAATTCTACGTGCCAGTAACAATCATGAAAAAGAATATATTGTTAGAGTGGACAAACCCATATCTCAAACGTTTCTTTTACGTATGGCTGGCGGAATATATCTAGAAGACTTAGAAAAAACCACTAAAAAATGTGTGGTTAAAAAAATTGATTCACAAACGTTTAGTATCATTTTAACTCAAGGTCTAAACAGACAAATTCGTCGTATGTGTGAATATTTAACCTATGAAGTGGAGACTTTAAAACGTGTTCGTATCATGAACATACCCTTAGACGTTCCTGTTGGAGAATACCGTGAATTGACTAAAGAAGAATTTGAAACTTTAAATGATTTACTTACTTCTTCTACAAAAACCTACCAAGAAAATAAAGCAAAACAATAGTTATATACTTGTTAATTTATTCATAAATCACTAAAACAATTAAAGTCACATAATTAACTTTAAGGAAAACTATAATCATGCGACTTTCAATTATTCTCTTACTGTGTTCATTTTTCGGATTCTCACAAAATGAATATGAACCTTCAAAATCATTTCCCTTCGGAAAAGTAAATCCTACAGCACCAGAGCAAACAAAAGACTATCAAGCCTTAATTGGTTTATGCAATTGCAAATCCACTTCAAGAAATCAAGATGGAAGTTGGGCAGAACCAATAGACATGACATGGAATTGGAAATACATCATGAACGGTATGGCTGTACAAGATGAAACTTTAAAAGCAGATGGAAAACATTCTGGAAGTATAAGACAATTTATTGCAGATAGTAGTAAGTGGTATGTACATTATTATGCGTCTGGTACACCAACAACTAAGCTTTCCACATGGGAAGGCAACACAACTAAAGATGGAAATATCGTATTGTATAAAGACCAAAAAGCTCCTAATGGTACAGATGGTTTTTCTAGACTCACATTTTACGAGATTAATGATAAAGGTTATAAATGGGTTGGCGAATGGGTTGACAAAACTGAAACAACGACGTTTGCTTTTTGGAAAATTGAATGCATAAGAACCAAAGACTAATTAGTTAACCATGAACACTAATATAGCTCCTTTTCATCTCGCAATTCCTGTTCATAATCTAGAAGAATGTAGAACGTTTTATAAAGAAATCCTAAATTGTGAAGAAGGACGACGTAGCGACCATTGGGTAGATTTCAACTTTTTTGGTCATCAACTCGTTATTCATTATAAAGCTAAAAACAAAGAAGATATCCACACCAATGCTGTTGATGGCAAATCTGTTCCTGTACCACATTTTGGCGTTGTTTTACCTTGGGACACGTTTCATGATTTATCAAAAACATTAGCCAACAAAAATGTAGATTTTATTATAGAACCTTACATTAGATTTAAAGGTCAAACAGGTGAACAAGCAACAATGTTTTTCTTAGATCCTGCAGGAAATGCTCTAGAATTTAAAGCATTTAAGGATCTCAATCAATTATTTGCTAAGTGATTTTTTCTTTACTTCGGAAATATAAAAGGGCAAGTAAATTAAGAGAAACAATGGGATTATGATCAACTGACCCACAATAATATAATAAGGCCAATCTCCAAAATAATCTAATACCGAAGCTGATGCTGGTTTTCTATTCAAATAGAAATAATTAGCATCTAAAACGTAATTGATAATAATCATCAATACTACATAAACCTGTAATGCAAGAAAAGATTTAAAAACACTTTTAAGCTTAGGTTTTAGTTTTAAAACTAAAATACTGTAAAATATAATGGTCAACAAACCTAAGTGAACAATCCAATATCTAAAATAATCTAGACTAGGAAATCCTTCTGCAATATCTGGTGTAATGACACCTTGTAAGGTTCCAGCGATAATCCAGAAGATTAGAATTTCAAACATCCAATACTTTCGGTAGTAGGTGAAAATTGGAATTATGATTCCGAGGAGACTACACAAGTATAGAGGCAAATCTGTTCTCATATTATAGTCTGTACTATACATACTATAAACATGAAATGCAATTACCGTTACTGAAATAAAAATTGCGATAGAATGAATGTTGCGATACTGACTTTCCGCAGAAACACGTCTTGCATATGTAATTAAAGCTATTGCTATAATTATTGCTAACCCAATAGGAATGAGATGTTCTATACTTAGAATTTGAACACGATCTATAGCAGCACTTAATGTAATCATACTGCAATATAAAATTTAATCCAGAAATAGATTCTCGGCTTCGTTAAGAATAAGAAGAAACTTACATGCGTTGCTCACGAGCCAACAATGTATTTTTAAGTAACATTGCAATGGTCATTGGTCCAACACCTCCAGGAACTGGTGTAATATAACTCGCTTTCTTACTCACGTTCACAAAATCAACATCACCTGTTATGACATATCCTTTTGGAGAATTCTCATTTGGCACTCTCGTAATTCCAACATCAACGATGACAGCACCATCTTTTACCATTTCAGCTTTTAAGAAATTTGGTACTCCTAAAGCAGAAATAATAATATCTGCTTGCGATGTAATTTGTGTTATATTTTTTGTGTGACTATGTGTTAATGTCACTGTAGAATTTCCAGGAAATCCTTTACGTCCCATTAAGATACTCATTGGTCGTCCAACAATATGACTTCTTCCAATTACAACGGTATGTTTTCCTTTAGTTTCAACACCATAACGATCCATAAGCTCTAAAATACCAAATGGAGTTGCAGGAATAAACGTACTCATATCTAAAGCCATTTTTCCGAAGTTCTCAGGATGAAATCCATCAACATCTTTACTTGGGTCTACAGCCATCAATACTTTTTGTGTATTAATTTGAGGTGGCAATGGTAATTGAATAATAAAACCATCAATATCATCATTTTGGTTTAGTTCTTCAATTTTATCTAACAATTCTATTTCGCTTGTTGTATTTGACAAACGAACCATTGTAGATTCAAATCCAACACGTTCACAAGCACGAACTTTACTACCAACATAAGTTAAACTTGCACCATCATTTCCAACAATAACTGCAGCCAAATGTGGTACTTTTTCACCTTTAGCTTTCATTTTATCAACTTGAGCCTTGATTTCGTTTTTAATGTCGTTGCTTACTTTCTTACCGTCGAGGATTGTCATAATATAGTTTTCAGTTGCAGTCGCAGTTTTCAGTTGCTTACTGTTATGTTAGTTACTCCAAACTTTGTTGGATTATTTATCATGTAATTTATTAATTTACCTACTTCAATATTTTGCGAAGTTAGATTTGTATGTTGAATTTCAGAAATATAATTACATTTGAGAACAAAGTCTAACCATGTACTAGTTTCAGAATTTTCGCCATCACTATCTGTTAATTTACTTATAAAATGTTTTGGATATCTTCTTTTTCTATAAGCTTCAGCCATATTTGCATTTACAGAACGAGAACTTCTTCTTATCTGGTCTGTTAACGAATAGGTTTCTTCTTTAGGAAAGGATTTTGAAATCTCAAAAATCTGCATAGCCAAATCAAAAGATTTTTGATATGCTAATAGTTTTTTGAAATCCATTTTTTATTAATTATAAGATGTTTGTTTAAAAAATTGCGCACTGTAAACTGCAACTGCGACTGAGAACTTTTCTAACGTGCGCCTTTCATTGCTTGCATCATTGCTTTTCCTTTTCCGCCTTGCATCATCTTCATCATCTTACTCATTTGGTTGAATTGTTTTAAAAGCTGATTAACTTCTTGTACCGAAGTCCCAGACCCTTTACCAATTCTCTTCTTTCTACTTGCGTTAATAACCGAAGGGTTAGAACGTTCATCAGGAGTCATAGAATGAATAATTGCTTCAATACCTTTAAATGCATCATCATCAATATCAACATCTTTCATCATTTTTCCTGCTCCAGGAATCATTCCGATAAGATCTTTCATATTACCCATTTTCTTGATTTGCTGTATTTGCTTCAAGAAATCATCAAAACCGAATTGATTTTTTGCAATTTTCTTTTGAATCTTACGAGCTTCTTCTTCATCATATTGCTCTTGAGCTCTTTCAACTAAAGATACAACATCACCCATTCCTAAGATACGATCTGCCATACGTGATGGATAGAACACATCAATTGCTTCCATCTTCTCTCCTGTACCAATAAACTTGATTGGTTTATTTACAACAGATTTAATAGAAATTGCTGCACCACCTCGTGTATCACCATCGAGTTTAGTAAGGATAACACCATCAAAATTTAGAATATCGTTGAAGGCTTTAGCTGTATTCACAGCATCTTGACCAGTCATAGAATCAACTACAAATAATGTCTCTTGTGGTTGGATGGCTTTATGAATATTAGAAATCTCAGTCATCATCGCTTCATCAACTGCTAAACGACCAGCTGTATCAATAATAACAACATTGTGACCATTTTCTTTTGCATGAGCAATACCAGCTTGAGCAATAGCGACAGGATCGTTATTACCTTTATCACTATAAACATCAATTTTTAATTGTTCTCCAACAACATGTAATTGATCAATCGCAGCAGGACGATAAACATCACAGGCTACTAGTAATGGTTTTTTAGTTTTTTTGTTTTTTAAATAATTGGCTAATTTACCAGAGAACGTCGTTTTACCTGAACCTTGTAAACCAGACATTAATATCACACTCGGATTTCCAGAAAGGTTAATTCCTTCTGCATCTCCACCCATTAATTCTGTCAACTCATCTTTAACAAGTTTAACCATTAATTGTCCTGGCTGCAAACTCGTCAATACATCTTGACCTAATGCTTTTTCTTTTACTCTATTGGTAAATTCTTTAGCAATTTTAAAGTTAACATCGGCATCTAAAAGTGCTCTACGAACCTCTTTTAAGGTTTCTGCAACGTTTACTTCTGTAATGCTACCATGACCTTTTAGTACGTGTAACGCTTTATCTAACTTTTCACTTAAATTATTAAACATATTCTTGTAGAATTTTAAAGGGACAAATTTAGCGATTTGTGATGTATTTATGAAGTGCAAATCAAAATTAAACACAAAAAAGGATTGCTATGACCAACAATCCTTTTTTAACCAACTAAAAACTAAAACTAACTGTTGAGTTTCATCAACGATTACTAATTTTTAATAGAACAAATAAAAACATAAAACTCCTACCTTAAAAAATTCAAAATTTTAAATTCAAAGTTTCAAATTGAGCTGTAACTTCAACTACAAGTTAAATTTCGATTTCAATTTCTATTTCCTAACTTAGCCACAACTAAAAACTAAAATGTCAAAACCGCTCAAGGAACATATATGCGAAGAACAGTTGTTCTCGTCTATTTTTAGAAAACACTCTAAAGATTTACACGACTTTCTCTACTACAAATTTGGCAGTCAGTTAAATCCGCAAGACAAAATGCAGGAAGCATTTGTAAAATTGTGGGAGAATTGTGCTAAAATTCCGCAGAATAAAGCAAAAAGTTTTTTATTTACTACGGCAAATAACCTCATGCTAAACGAGTTTGCACATCAAAAAGTAGTATTAAGACATCGAAAAATTATTCCAAAAAATAGCACGAATATAAATCCGGAATTTCTACTCCAAGAAAAAGAATACAAAGCAAAATTAGAAAAAGCAATTGCAGGACTCACGGAAGCACAACGCGTTGCATTTTTAATGAATAGAGTTGAAGGTAAACGGTTTAAAGAAATAGCTGCATTATTAGATATTTCAACAAAAGCAGTAGAAAAACGAATCTATGGAGCTTTAAAGAAGTTAAGGAAAGATATTGATGAACTTTAAAAAAGTATGCAGTCGCAGTGCTCAGTCACAGAACTCAATTGTTTAAACATTAATCTTTAATTTATAATTTTATAAGTAAATTAACAGATAATGATGAAGAGAACTCCGAAACTAATACTTGGTTATACTTTACAAAAGCTTGCGAATATATTACAACAAGAGAATTTAACAAATCAAAATATTGAAATCGGTAAATTAATAAATTACATGATAAATAATCCCGAGAAATTTGGAGTAACTAATACAATAATAAGCAACTGAAAACTGAGACTGCGACTATAAACTTAAATTTTAAGGGTAGGAATTTTAAATAGTAAGCTGTTATATAGTTGAATAGAATACAATGAACAGAGAAGACCTCATACAAAAATGGTTAGACCATAACCTAAACCCTACAGAACTTGAAGCTTTTAAACAGCTTGAAGACTACCCAAGTCTAATTAAATTAGACCAAGACCTTATTGGTTTTAAAGCAGATTCGATTAATGAAGATGAAGCATTAGAACACGTATGGTCATCTATTAATTCAATAAAAAAGAAACCAAATAAATTAGTCGCTACGCTTTCAAAAATAGCAGCAATTTTAGTGGTTTGTTTTGGGATCTATTTTTATACAACAACTTTAGATACAACATCTAACACCATTGCATCACAACAAAAATCTATAGCATTACCAGATGCATCTCATGTAGAGTTAAATGCAATGTCATCTATCACATTTAATGAGTCTAATTGGGACAACAATCGAAATTTAACCTTAAATGGTGAAGCTTTTTTCAAGGTTGCTAAAGGAAAAAAATTCGATGTAGAAACTAGTATGGGAACAGTTACAGTTCTCGGTACTCAATTTAATGTGAAGCAACGAAATGACTTTTTCGAAGTTATATGCTACGAAGGAAAAGTTGGAGTTACTTCCGAAGAAAAAAATATGACACTCCTTCCAGGAGATACTTTTTTAATAATTGATGGGAAATATATTGCTACCGAAAAAGAAAACTTAAAGCATCCATCATGGTTAGACCATAAGAGTACTTTTAAAAGTATGCCTTACCGAGAAGTTATTGCTGAATTTGAAAGACAATATAATGTGACGATTGAAATCGACAATATCAACGATTCTCAAAATTTTACTGGAAGTTTTATACATAATGATATTGAAATTGCCTTAAAATCTATTACTTTACCTTTGCAATTAAAGTATAGTAAAACGGATAATATCATTAGGCTGAAACGTGAATAAAAAAGGTGTACGCTCTCTTTTTATAATTTTATTAGTTTTGAATTTGAGTAGCAGTTTTGCACAATCAAATTTAAAAAACAAGCTTGCGCTCTCAGAAGTTCTCAGCATACTTGAAACTAGATTTAGTATAAATTTCACCTTTTTAGATCAAACTATAGCTAATAAAAGTGTCGTTTTACCTTCGGAAACATTATCACTAGAAGACACATTAGAGTATTTAAAATCTGAAACAAATCTCGATTTCATCATCCTCAATGATACTAGTGTTGTCATTTCACTGCGATCTAATCCGTTTAGTAATTTTATCACTCAAAAACTTGAAGAAGTTGTTATTACAAACTTCTTAACTAAAGGCATTTCAAAACGAAGTGATGGTAAAATTAATATCAAAACCGAAGATTTTGGAATTCTTCCAGGACTTTTAGAACCAGATATTCTACAAACCATCCAAGCCTTACCAGGAGTTATGAGTATTGATGAACGTGTCTCTAATATTAATGTTCGTGGAGGAACTCA
Organism: Psychroserpens sp. AS72; assembly: GCF_038900375.1. Classification (NCBI taxonomy): domain Bacteria; kingdom Pseudomonadati; phylum Bacteroidota; class Flavobacteriia; order Flavobacteriales; family Flavobacteriaceae; genus Psychroserpens; species Psychroserpens sp. AS72. Next base: position 37,290 of record NZ_JBBMRC010000004.1, read on the forward strand.
CGATCAAAATCTCATCCTTTGGGATGGTATAAAAATGTACCAATCTGGACATTTCTTCGGTTTGGTTTCTGCATTTAATCCTTATTTAACAAAAGAAGTTAATGTCTCCAAAAATGGTACTAGCGCCAAATTTGGTGATGGAGTCTCTAGTGTTATAGACATGCAACTCTCTAATAGTTTAGATCAAGAATTTAAAGCTGGTGCTGGCTTCAACCTTATCCATGCAGATGGTTTTGCAAAAGTTCCCCTTGATGATAAAGCAGAAATTCAAGTCTCTGCAAGACGATCTGTAACCGATTTTATTTTCACACCAACCTACGATCAATATCTGCAACGTGTATTTCAGGATAGTGATTTTTCTAATCCGCAACAAGGAAATTCTGAAGTCATCTCAAATAACGAACGCTTCTATTTTTATGATATCGCTACAAAGTTTTTGTATGACATTACAGATCAAGATCAATTTCGATTTAATTTTTTAACGATTAATAACAGATTAACTTATGATCAACAAGCTAATGACAATTCTGGAATTCCATTAAAAAATGAATTAGAACAAAATAATTTTGCAACAGGTTTTGAATATTTAAAATACTGGAATAGCAAAATCACTACAACTGCTCAATTTTATTATACCAATTACGATTTAAAAGCTACAAACTTTAATATAGCTAATGACCAACGTACAAATCAGGATAATAAAGTTTCCGACTTAGGGATAAAAATAAATGCAACTAATCATATTGATGATAATTTAAAAGTACATGGTGGCTACCAATTTAGTGAAGTTATAATTAGCAATGCAGAAGACACAGACAACCCAAATACAGAGCAATTTATTAAAGAAGTGGTTCGTACACATTCCATTTATGGCGAAGCAGAATTCACCTCAGTAAACAAAAACACCTATGCAAGAATAGGTTTGAGAACTAATTTTATTGAAAAATTTTCAGAGTTTTTTACTGAGCCCAGATTATCAGTAAGTCATAAATTAAACAATGATTTTAGATTGGAGTTTTTAGCCGAATTAAAAAGTCAAACCACCTCTCAAATTATAGATTTACAAAATGATTTTCTAGGGATAGAAAAACGTCGATGGATTTTATCTAACAACGAAAACATCCCAATCATTAAAAGTGTACAAGCTGCTGGTGGAATTCATTATAATAAAAACAAATTACTCATAAGCATCGAAGCCTTTATTAAAGATGTAGAAGGTATCACTACACAAAGTCAAGGATTTCAAAACCAGTTTCAATTTGTAGAAGAGATTGGTAAATTTCAGGTCAAAGGAATCGACTTTTTAATCAATAAACAGTTTGATTATTTTAGTACATGGTTAAGTTATTCTTATAGTAAAAACGACTATGTTTTTGATAATTTAAATGCTGGCAATCCGTTTCCAAATAATATTGATGTACGTCATGCACTGACATTTGCGAGCACCTATGATTTTGATAATTTAAAATTTGCTTTAGGGTTTAATTGGCATTCTGGCAAACCTCAAACCATACCATTAGAACTCCAAAACCAATCCAATACTCAAATTGATTATTCCTCTCCAAATAGTACTCGAATAAGTGATTATTTTAGAACAGACATATCTGCAACCTATCAATTAAAATTCACAAACAAATTAGATGCTTCCATTGGAGCTTCGATATGGAATCTCTTTGATAGAAAAAATGTAATCAATACCTATTTTGTAGAAAACACTGATGGAGATATCGTATCAATTGATAATTTATCTTTAGGAATCACGCCAAATGTAAGTTTTAGATTACGGTTTTAAATCAACAATTATGACTTCAGAAGAATTATATAATTTACGTTTCCCAATTGGAGAATTTCAAAAACCAGAGGTTATTACTTCAGAAATGATAAACACTTGGATTAATGCTATTGAACGTTTCCCCTCGGAAATTGAAAATGCTACAAAAAATCTATCTACAGCAGCTTTAAATTGGACATACAGACCAGATGGTTGGAATATTAAACAAGTCCTTCATCATTGTGCAGATAGTCATATGAACAGCATTATACGATTCAAATTAGCACTCACTGAAGATTCACCAATCATAAAACCATATTATGAAGATCGATGGGCAAATCTTGTTGATAGTACTGATGATAATACAGAACATAGTTTGTCTTTACTAAAAGGACTTCATGCTAAATTAGGTCAGTTATTGAGGCACATTTCCGAAGAACAAATGTCTCGAGAATTTGTACATCCTGAACATGGTAAACGTTTTCGTATTGATGAAACTATTGGCACTTACGCTTGGCATAGCAATCATCACTTAGCTCATGTGAAGCAAGCTATCGCTCACAAAGGAGAATTTTAACCTACATACGTTCAGGCACATTAATCCCTAATAAACCAAATCCGTTTTTAATAACATTGGCTACAGATTGTGCTAATTGAACACGAAATATTTTTTCAGTTTTGGTATCTGCACCTAAAATTGAGACGTTTTGGTAAAACGAATTAAATTCTTTTACTAAATCGTAAGTGTAATTTGCAATTAATGCAGGACTGTAATGATCTGCAGCATTTTGAATCACTTCTGGGAATAACTCTAATTGTTTTAAAAGCTCTCTTTCTTTATCGTGTAAAGACACTTCGTCTGTATTGAGTTTAACACTAGTATCTACATTAGATTTACGTAAAATAGATTGTATTCTAGCATAGGTATATTGAATAAACGGACCAGTATTTCCTTGAAAATCTATAGATTCCTTAGGATCAAATAAAATACGTTTTCTAGGATCTACTTTTAAGATGAAATATTTTAAAGCACCTAAACCAATCGTTTTGTATAATTCTTGTTTTTCTTCTTGTGAATAACCATCAAGCTTTCCTAATTCTTCAGAAATCTCTCCAGCAGTCTGCGCCATTTCATCTACCAAATCATCTGCATCAACAACAGTACCTTCTCTACTCTTCATTTTTCCTGAAGGTAAATCTACCATCCCATAACTTAAATGGTATAAATTATCTGCCCATTCAAAACCGAGTTTTTTGATGATTAAGAATAACACTTGAAAATGGTATTCTTGTTCGTTACCAACTGTGTAAACCATGCCTCCAACATCCGGAAAATCTTTAACACGTTGGATTGCTGTACCAATATCTTGAGTCATATAAACTGCAGTTCCATCGCTACGTAATACGATTTTTTCATCCAGACCATCCTCAGTTAGATCACACCAAACTGAACCATCTTCTTTTTTGACAAAGACACCAGTTTTTAATCCTTCGGCAACAAACTCTTTTCCTAATAGGTAAGTTTGACTTTCGTAGTATAATTTATCAAAATCAACACCTATACTTTTATAAGTCGCATCAAAACCTTCGTAAACCCAGGAATTCATTTTCTCCCAAAGTGCGACGGTTTCTAAATCTCCAGCTTCCCATTTGAGCAGCATATCTTGAGCTTCTAATAAAAAAGGTGCATTTTTCTTCGCCTCTTCTTCGGTTTGTCCTTCGGAAATGAGCTTTTGTATTTCAGCTTTATATTCTTGATCAAATTTTACGTAGTAATTCCCTACCAGCTTATCGCCTTTTAAACCTGACGATTGTGGAGTTTCTTCATTTCCGAAGCGTTTCCAAGCCAACATACTTTTACAAATATGAATTCCTCGATCATTAATAATTTGAGTTTTATAAACTTTTTTACCTGACGCTTTTAAAATATTAGAAACGCTATAGCCTAAAATCACATTTCTAACATGACCTAAATGCAAAGGTTTATTAGTGTTTGGTGAGGAATACTCTACCATCACAGCTTTTCCTTTTGAATTTGGTGTTGCAAATCCATATTGAGATTGATCCTTAATATCATTGAAAAAATTGATGTAATAGGCATCATTAATTTCAATATTTAAAAACCCTTTTACAACGTTAAATGCTTTAACTTCTTCAACGTGCTCAACCAAGTAGTGACCAATTTGCTCTCCAATTTGCACAGGATTACCTTTTACAACTCTCAACATTGGAAACACAACTACAGTAATATCACCCGCAAACTCTTTACGTGTTGCTTGAAATTCTACCGATTCTAATTCTGCATTAAAAACAGATTTAATAGCCTGTTTTACATTATGTGAGAGTGTCTCTTGAAGATTCATTTTGGAATGGATTTTAAGTCTGCAAAGATATACTTTTTATTAAAATTCTAAGATATTACATGTGGTTTATTGCTTATTTTTCGAGGTCAAATCATTACTTTTATTCTTATGATTACACAAAAATCTCTATTTTAGATTCTGAGTTAAATATGATTAAATTTGAACATGAAATACTTTAAATTTTTACTACTATCACTAACAATTATATCTTGTAATTCATCAGATAACACAACTGAAGAAGACCTAATGCCTCCAGATCCAACACCTGTTTTTTACAAAGGGATGGATTTATCATTTCAATCTGAATTAGAAGATTATAATGTAACTTATAGAGATACAGATGGTACTTCTATTGACTTATTGGACTACGTTACAAATAAAGGCACCAATTTGTTAAGGCTTAAACTGTGGCACACATCGCAAAATGGTGAAAACACTTTAAATGATGTGAAAGCCTATGCGACTCGTATAAAAAATACAGGCGCTAATTTTTTATTAGATTTCCATTACAGTGATTTTTGGGCAGATCCTGGAACTCAAACACCTCCTGCTGCATGGCAAAACTTGACTGAAAGTGAAATTAGAATTGCGATATATGAGTATACAAAAGATGTGGTTACGCAATTAAAAAATCAAAATACATTACCTGAAATCATTCAAATTGGTAATGAAACTGATAGTGGTTTTTTATGGAACTATGGGAAAGTATGGGACGAGTTCTCTAATAATTGGGGAAATTATGCTGCTTTGGTAGGAGAAGCGATTAGAGCTGTTAGAGATGTTGATACTGATGACACTATTAAAATTATGTTGCATCATTCTAATGTCCAAAATTCAATTTATTTTTTTAATGAGTTAGAACCATTTGCTGTTGATTTTGATATCATTGGTTTGTCTTATTATCCGCAATATCAAACTAAAGACTTAAACCTTGTTGCTAATTCACTGAATTTGCTTGCTACGACCTTCGGAAAAGATATTTTACTGGTAGAAATTGCTTACCCTTTTACATTGCAATGGGACGACAACCAAAACAATTATATAGGAAGCCTTAATCAAACCATCCCTGAATTCTCTCCTACACCTGAAGGCCAAAAAGCTTATATGGAATGGCTTATTACTACTATTAAGAATATTCCAGAAAATCGAGGTATTGGATTTTGTTATTGGGCTCCAGATTGGGTTACTTTTCCTGATAATGATTCAAGTGTATCTGGAGGAAGTGCATGGGAAAATCAATGCCTATTTGATTTTGATCATAAAGCTTTACCTGCTCTAGACGTTTTCAATAACAACTAATTGATTTACTGTTATTTAACTAGTATTTAGTAGTGTTTTTGCATTTCATCGAGTAAAGTGCTGTTTTTCTATGATTTTTACCGTTTATCTATTCGTCGATGTTTTTAAATTTTCAAAGATTCACTTTAACTAATTTATAGGTATTAAAACCTAAAAATTAGGGTTTCAGAACCTTTTTTTACATTTTTGAATTGCTATTAATCAAAGTCCCAAACGTTGATGAAATTTAATAATCAATCTTTATTGAGATTGACATTATTATTTCAACACTCTAACTACCTAACTACAAAGGAAGTTTCGTGTACAAATAATTTTGCAATTGTTGATACCCTAATTAAACAATGAAGCAGTTAATAACTTTAGCTGTTTTATGTACGTCGATTTTTTGTTTTTCACAAACAAATGAAATCGACAGTCTAACTGTGGAATTAGCTTATCAAAAACAAGATTCATCAAAAGTTGAAACGTCTTTACGCTTGGTTAAAGCACTCTACGACGCTAAAAGTTATAAAAAAGCCCTTACCTATATAGACAATACTGAACGTTTGTCTAAGTTTCTAAATCACACTAAAGGCATTGCAGATGTCAATTATTACAAAGCTTTAATCTACGCTCACAACGATGATTACTATAATGCTATTGACGGTTATAATAGGTCACGAAGATATTATAGTCAGTTAGGAGATACCTTAGGAATTGCTAAAGTGAATAACAGTATAGGATTAATTGAGATTAAGCGTGGTAATTATGGTATTGGTTTACAACATTCGTTATCTGCCATTCAAACTTTTGAAACTAGAAATCTAAAAAATGAATTAAGCTCTGCTTATAACAATCTTGCTGAAGCTTATTACAATACACACCAAATAGATAAGTCTTTAGAGTTTAACATCAAAGCATTAAGTGTAAGAGAACAATTAAAAGATAGTATTGGAATAAAAACATCAACTCGTAATATTGCTACCTTATATTCTGAAAGAAAAGAACACAGAAAAGCTATTGAATACTATGAAAAGGTATTAAAGCTCATCAACCCAAAAACAGATCAAACACTCAAAGGTGAAATTTTACCTCGTATAGGTGCAGAATACTTACGTTTTAAAGATTACGACAAAGCTGCTGAGTATTTAGTAGAAGGTTTAAAGTTTAATAGAAAAATAAAAAATGACGATGGTGTTTTAAGAGCATTGAATGCAGTTAGTGAATTAAACATCCAACAAGGGTATTTAAAAACTGCTGAAATTCAAGTTGATGAAGCCTATACTATTGCAACTAAAATTGATAACAAACCCGAACTTCTTAAAAACTACAACTTGCATAAACAACTTGATTCTATCAATGGAAAGTTTCAAAATGCGTTTTTCTGGCAAGGAAAATATTTTAATTTAAAAAGAGAACTAGACAAAGAAAATCAACCTGTCATTCCTGTTATCACTAAACCTATTGAAGTAGAACCTATAGAAGAAATTAAAGATTTTAATACGTTAGCAATTCAAGAACAGAATGAGAAAGAGGCTATTGAGTTTAAAAAACTAAAAGCAATTTCATATGTTCTAGGAGCAGCATTTTTAATAGTATCAACCATATTATTATTGATTTATTTAAAACGAAAAAATACTTTAAAATTCAATCAAGAACTTCAGGATAAGAATAAAGAAATACAATTGAGAAATGTCGAGTTTGCAGAACAAACTAAACATCTTGAAGAAGTAAATCATGTAAAAGATAGATTGTTTTCTATTGTATCACATGATTTAAAAGATTCTATTTCGTCTATTAAAGGATTTATAGATTTATTAAAAGAAGATGGTATTTCTCGTGAAGAGTTTTATGACTTAGTGCCAGAACTTAGTGAAAATGCAGACAGCGCCTCTCAATTGCTTTACAATCTTTTAAATTGGTCTAAGTCTCAAATGCAAAATTTAGAACCAAAAGCAGAACTCTTTAATATTCAAGATATATTTAAAAATAAGATCAGTTTAGTTGAACAAAAAGTTGAGCAAAAACGTATAATTCTTATTGATGAGTCACATAGAGATTTCATCTATGCAGATAAAAGTATGATTGAAATTGTAATTCAAAATTTAATTACAAATGCTGTAAAATTTACACGTGTAGGTGATTCTATAACGGTTTCAAATTCTGATCTTAATGGGAAGAGTTTAATATGTATTGAAGATACAGGAGTTGGTATTTCTAGAGAAAATATTGATAAATTATTTCAAAGCGGAACTTTTACAACAAGAGGAACAAGTAATGAAAAAGGTACAGGTTTAGGTCTAACAATTTGTAAAGAATTAGTAGAACTTAATAATGGTAGAATTTGGGTAGAAAGCACACCAGGAATAGGCACTAAATTCTATGTTGAACTTCCTAAAGTTGAACCTAAAAAATAATTAAATTTCAAAATTTAATTACATAGAATTATTTTTGGTATCTTCATTTTCTAAACCAATTATAATGCACAGATTTATCATTTTATGTCTCTTACTTTCTGTTTTTAGCTGTAAAAACCAAGACACTAAAATTTCCGAAGAAAAAACAACTACAAATCACTTACCAGAACTATTCTCATTGATGCAAGGGTCTTTTGATTCTGAAATACAGTCACAAGTTGATTCGACCTATTTTAATATCTCTTTGCATATGTATCCAATCTGGAAAGACAAAGGAAACTTTTTGTATGTGGAGCAAGCGCTTAATTCAAAACAAGACAAGCCATATAGACAGCGTATTTATGAGGTTGTCAAATTAAATGATAGCATATTTAGTTCTGCAATTTACACTATTGAAAATGACTCACTTTGGATTGGAAAATGGAAATCTCCTGAATCTTTTGACACACTTAGCATGGATAACGTGACTAAAAAAGAAGGATGTGAAGTGGTTTTAAAACGAATAGAACCAAATTATTACAAAGGCAAAACTGGTAAAAAGACTTGTGAAAGCTCACTTTATGGAGCTTCATATGCAACGAGTGAAGTTGAAATTATGGAAGACAAAATTATCTCTTGGGATAGAGGTTTTGATGACAAGGACGAATATATTTGGGGAGCCGAAAAAGGAGGTTATATTTTTAACAAACTCGACTAAGCCTTAGGTAAGAAAACCTCAGCCATCATACAACGAGCACTTCCTCCTCCACATGTTTCTATAGTTTCTAGAGAACTTGATAAGATTGGACAAAATTTCTCTATATCTGCAACCTGTTTAGAAGTTAAACTATCATGAGCAGCCTTACTCATTACTAAATAACGTTGATCATTTTCCCCTTTTACTTGTAACATATTACCAGCAAATTGATGCATCTGACTTTCAGTAATTTCTATTATTGCTTTACCGTCTTGTTTAAGATTCTTAACAACATTTTTTCGTTCCTTTTTATCATCAATTGTATCCAAACAAATGACAGAAAACTGCTCAGCCAAACACATCATTACATTTGTATGATAGATGGCTAAACGTTTACCATCAACGTTTTGATTTGCGGTAAACACAATTGGTGTATACTCAAAATCTTCACAAAATTCTATAAATAATTCTTCATCTGCTCTTGGTGATAATGCACAATAAGCCTTAGAATTTATACGATCTAAAAGTAGACTTCCAGTACCTTCCAAAAAGTAACCTTCATCTTCAGCACTTGTATAATCTATAATATTGTTAATTTGAAAACCTTCTTCTTCTAAACGAATAAAAACCTCATCACGCCTTTCTTTCCTTCTATTTTCAGCAAACATTGGATAGAGTCCTACATCTCCATTTTCATGAAAACTCACCCAGTTATTTGGAAAAATAGAATCAGGTGTATCCATTAATTTATCATCTTGTTCAACAATAACATTAACTCCAATTGCTCGTAATTTTTCTACAAAATCATCAAACTCTACTTGTGCTTTTGCATTAATTTCAGCATTTTTAATATCGAGATCTTCTTGAAAATAATTATTAACAGCAGTTTGTTCATTCATCCTAAAGTTTACAGGACGAATCATCAAAATAGTATTTGTAGTTTGTGACATTGATATAAATTATGGAACCGCTAAATTAAATAAAATAAGTAAAGAATTTATACTGCATTTTTTTTATTATCATCAAAAAGCAACCAATCTAAAGCCATCTGTCTTTCATTAAATAACTTTATGTTCCAATCATTACCTTTATTTATATCTATTAGAATTTGAGTAGCCATATCTGCACTTAGATTATAGATAACAACAGCCATAGATTTAATCTCACTTAGATTAGCAATTTTTAGTTGTGCGTCAAATTTATATGAATACGAATTTTCTTTATTCACTAGTAAGGAAAAAGGACTTTTTAGATTTTGTAATAAAAAATCATGGTATTGATTTACCATATCAAGATCCATAACTACGCCTTCATTAATAATGACTTCGGCAATAGTATTATGGATAATATTAATTTTCCCAAAGGGAAGAATAAAAACTTTCATTTAGCTATTAGTTTTGAGGGATAAATCAAATTTAGCTTAACTTTGAAGTAATATGAGTTGTCACCTATAAAGAAATTAACAACATATGAACAATAAAACATATCTAACTAACAATCAGTATTTAACCAAAATAGTTTTAATGATTTTGACATTATTTATTTGGTCCTGTTCGTCTAAACCAGAAAAAATAACTTATGATTTTACAACTCAATTTGAAATATCTAAAGGTCTAGAGACAGCAACTTATAACGAAACTATAGCATTTTACGAGAACTTGGCTCATACATTTTCCGAAGTAAACATTGATAGTATTGGTGAGACAGATTCTGGAAAACCACTACATATTATAACTCTAAATCCAGATGCTAATTTTAATTATTCTGAAATTAGAACCACCAAGCGTATGCTATTAATTAACAATGGGATTCATCCTGGAGAATCTGATGGTATTGATGCTACTATGATGCTTTTTCGTGATATTGTTGAAGGCAAAATTGATATGCCTAAATCTACAGTTTTAGTCACCATCCCAATTTATAATATTGGAGGAAGTTTAAATCGAAATTCTACAACTAGAACCAATCAAAATGGTCCAGAAGCTTATGGCTTTAGAGGCAATGCTCGTAATTATGATTTGAATAGAGATTTTATAAAATCTGACACAAAAAACGCTAGAACATTTGCTCAAATTTATCATCTAATTCAACCAGATGTTTTTATTGACAATCATGTAAGCAATGGAGCAGATTATCAATATACTTTAACGCATTTATTTACACAGCATAATAAATTAGGTGGTGAACTAGGTGATTTTCTCCACACTAAAATGATGCCTCAACTGGAAGAAAAACTAGCAAAAAAAGCTTGGGATGTTACACCATACGTCAATGTGTTTAATAGAACTCCTGAAGAAGGTTTTAGTCAGTTTATGGATTCTCCTCGTTATTCTACAGGTTACACAACATTATGGAATACATTTGGTATGATGGTAGAAACGCATATGTTAAAACCATACAAAAAACGTGTTGAAGGCACATATGAGCTTATGAAAAGTATGATTGAAATTGTTGAGAATGAAGGTGAGCACATTTCAGCATTGCGAAAAAATGCAGTTACAAACTTGAGAAACAAAAACACATATTCTTTACAATGGATAATTGATACTACAAAAACAACAACCTTAAATTTTAAAGGGTTTGAAGGTAACATGATTGAAAGCAGCATAACTGGTGCAAAGCGACTAAAATATGATACTAGCAAACCGTTTACAAAACCTGTGACTTATAAAAATTATATGACTTCAACATTGGATATTGAGATTCCTGAAGCGTATATAATTCCGCAAGGTTGGTGGAACGTTATTGAACTATTAGAGTTGAATAACATAGAAATGACGCGCTTCAAAAATGACACGACGTTAACCGTGAAATCTTATCAAATTAAAAACTACCAAACAAGAAAACAAGCGTATGAAGGTCATTATTCTCACTATAATGTAGAGTTAGATGTTTCCGAAGAAAAAATAACATTCTTTAAAGGTGATTATTTAATTAACACCAATCAAAACGGATTTAGATATCTATTAGAAACATTAGAGCCTCAAGCTACAGATTCATTTTTTAGCTGGAACTTTTTTGATACAATTTTACAACAAAAGGAAGGTTTTTCTCCATATGTATGGGAAGACAAAGCGGAAGAATTATTAACTAAAAACCCAAAATTAAATAAAGATTTCAACCTCAAAAAAACAAATGATCAAGGATTTGCTAATAATTGGTATGCACAGCTAGATTGGTTACACAAACAAAGTGAACATTATGAAAAGTCCCATTTGCAGTATCCTGTGTATCGTATTAACTAACTTACTCTAAAATTTTTTTAATATATTTTTTGAGACTATTACCAGATTTATGGTGATAATATACCGTTTGAGTACTTCTATCTACAAGTTGAAATGAATAAGCTGTATTGCCTGAGAAATTTTTAGAACTTTGAATAAACACCATGTATTTGTACTCATCAATTGGGTACTCCTCGAGCTCTAATCCATCAGAGATTTCTTTAACCTCAACAACATGAAATGGTTTACCATAATTTTTATCAAATTGTTTAGTCAACCATTTCGTAGTACCTGAAGCTCTAAAAGCAGGAACCACTAAAATTTTGTCATTGTAGTTTTTAAAGTCTGATGGTGCAATTTCACTAATCATTTCTCCTTTAAACTGACTTGGGCTTTGAGCAAAACTAAAAGAGATTGAAACCACAATAAGAAATACAGAGAGTTGTACTATTTTTTTCATATTAACATTGTTTTGTTTACTCTTAAATTTAAACAATAAAAGATAAATAACCAATTAATGCTTAAAATTCACATACAACAAATCACTAAACAACAACAATTTATGTGTTCTAAATTTATTTTTTACCTTTTGTAAAAGCAATACTAAAATTATATAAATTTGTTTAAAATTATATCGCTTTTAAGCGTCATGCATGAATAAATACATTGTTGTCGATCAACCACAAAAGTGGAACTTTTTGATTGAGAATATTACAGTAATTTCCTCTCAAGAATATCTTACTAACCCTAAGTTTTCGCAACTTAAAAAAGCTAGAATATTTAACCTTTGTAAAGATTATTCTTACCAATCTAAAGGGTATTATGTCTCGCTTTTAGCCGAAGCTAGAGAGCATTTACCAATCCCAACCGTCAAAAACATTGTAGATCTACGAGCATTAAAATTGGTTCGGATTGTCTCAGATGAATTTGATGATGTAATCCAGCAGAGTTTAAAAAACATAAAATCTCGTGAGTTTACATTGAGTATTTATTTTGGTCAAAATGTGGCTCAAAAATATAAGGAGTTAAGTAGTTTATTTTACAAACACTTTCAAGTTCCTTTTTTAAGAGTGAAGTTTAGTTATAATACAAAGTGGACTGTACAGAGTATTAGAGCCATTTCAGAATCAGAAATTCCTCAAGAACATTTTGAGACCGTTCAAATTTTCGCAAACCAGTATTTTGGAAAGAAACGCTACGATATACCAAAACAGGTAAACTATGATTTTGATTTAGCAATATTGGTAAATCCTAATGATCCTGCACCTCCTAGTAATCCAAAAGGCTTGAAGAAATTCTTAGAAATCGCTGAGAAAATGAATATTTATGCAGAGATCATTGAGCCTAAAGATTTATCACGATTATCTTCTTTTGATGCACTATTTATTCGTCAAAGTACAGAAGTTAATAATGAAACATATGCTTTTGCTCGTAAAGCGCAACAAGAAGGCATTGCTATTGTTGATTATCCTGATGCTATATTAAAATGTTGTAATAAAGTCTTTATGGCTGAAGCTTTGAACAATGCTAATATTGCGACACCAAAAACGGTCATTATCCACAAAGACAACAAACACGACGTTCTTAAGCAAGTTGGTTTACCTTGTGTGTTAAAAGCACCTGATTCCACATTTTCTTTTGGTGTAAAAAAAGCTAAAACAGAAAAAGAATATGACCAATTAGTAACAGAAATGCTAAAAGAATCAGACCTTATCATTGCACAAGAATTTTGTCCGTCAGATTATGATTGGAGAATTGGTATTATTGACAATCAACCATTTTTTGCTTGCAAATATTACATGGCAAAAGGCCATTGGCAAATCTATAATTGGAAAGCCAAGAAAAAGAATGATCAAGATGGAGATGCAGATTGCTTACCTCTTGAAGAGGTACCAAAAGTTGTTTTGGATATGGCTATAAAAAGTGCAAAACTAATAGGCAAAGGTTTATTTGGCATTGACATTAAAGTTGTAAACGATCAACCAATGGTTATTGAAATTAACGACAATCCAAACATTGATTTTGGAGTCGAAGATGGCTACTATGGCGACAAAGTTTACACTACAATATTATCAGCATTAAAATCTAGATTAGAATAATCATGAGTAAAAATTATCACCTTTTTGAAGTTTTTGGTATTGAATTGGAATATATGCTCGTCAATAATTCAAACTTTAAAGTGGCACCTGTTGTAGATCAATTACTGACGTTAAAAAATGGGACACTCACATCAGATATTGACAACGGTAACATTGCATGGAGCAACGAATTAGTGGCTCACGTAGTCGAATTGAAAACAAATGGTCCGACAGCAGATTTAGAAACTCTTGCCGATAAATTTCATGAAAACATCCTTGAAATCAATCAATTATTAAAGCAAATTGACACTCAGTTATTACCAACTGCTTCGCATCCTTTAATGAATCCATTAAAAGATACTCAGTTATGGAAACACAGTTATAGTGAAGTTTATGAGCTCTATAATAGAATTTTTGATTGTAAAGGTCATGGTTGGAGTAATGTACAAAGTACTCATATTAACTTGCCTTTTTATGACGATAGAGAATTTGAAAAACTCCATGCAGCGATTAGAATCATGCTTCCATTAATTCCTGGACTATGCGCGAGTTCACCAGTTTTGGAAGGCAATGTTACAGGCTTTCTTGATTCGCGATTAGAATACTACAAAACCAATCAAAAGGAAATCCCAGAGATGACTGGTATGGTTATTCCTGAAGCTGTTTTTAGCAAGGTCGATTATTATGCTACTATATTTGAACCTATAAAAAAAGCAATCAAACCTCACGATACCAAAAACATTTTAGATCATCATTTTTTAAATTCCAGAGGTGCTATTGCTCGTTTTGACAGGAATGCTATTGAAATTCGTCTAGTTGATGTTCAAGAATGTCCAAAAGCAGATATTGCTATTTGCATCTTGATTATTGAAGTTTTAAAAGCATTAGTGAATAAAAAGTTTTGCACTTTAAAAGATCAGAAAGCCTGGAAAAAGGAAGAATTATTTGAAATTTTAAACAAAGGGATTAAACATGGAGAGCATGCATTAGTTCACAATGTTGATTATTTATCCCTTTTCGGAATTAAAGAAAAAGCAACGATGCAAGACGTTTGGAAACATTTGTATAACAGTGTTAAAATAAATATATCTTCGGAAAACCAAAAGACCATAGAATTCATTCTAAAAAATGGAACCTTGTCATCTAGAATTCTGAAGGCTCTTGGTAAAGATATTTCCGAAGGCAACATCAAAGCAGTGTATTCTAGACTTGCAGGATGTTTAGAAACCAATCAACTGTTCGGAAATTGATATTAATTATCACTTGTGAGCATGGCGGAAATAAAATTCCGTCACAATATTTGAATCTATTTAAAGCACATAAAAGTGTTTTAGAAACGCATAGAGGTTATGATTTAGGTGCACTGGATGTTTTTGAATATTTGAAACCACTATCTGTGTATTCAAAATCAAGTACAACCAGTCGTTTGTTAATTGAATTAAATCGTTCGCTGCATCATAAACAGCTATTTTCAGAATATAGTATAACATTAAACTTTGAAGAAAAAGAACATATTATCTCAACAATCTATGTTCCCTATCGCAATGAGGTTGAGTCTAACATTTCAAGCTTAATCTCAAAAAACGACACAGTATTGCATCTTTCTATTCATTCTTTCACTCCAACTTTAAATGGTGTAGAGCGTGATTGTGATATAGGTTTATTGTATGATTCTAGAATACTCTTGGAGAAGCAGTTTTCAGCAGAATTTAAATCTCAAATTAAAACTAAAAATCCTGACTTAAATGTGAGATTTAATTATCCATACTTGGGAAAAGCTGATGGTTTCACAACGTATTTGCGACAAAAATTTAAACAAAATTATATAGGAGTTGAAATTGAAATCAATCAAAAATATTCAAAATCAAATCAAATGAACCAGCTTATAAAAGACACTTTACTCATGGCGCTAAAAAATGTAATTCATTAATGATTATAGCCAAATAACTTAAACTAAGATTCTGATATTTGCATAGCTATTCTCTAAGGCTTTTTGACTGTCTTCTGGAGAAAGCCATTCTACTTTTGTAATACCTTCATTTTCTTGCGGATATAATTTGCCCTCAAACGTGGTTTTCATTTCAAACCAATAAGTCACTTTGATTTTATGTTTACCGTTACGTTTAAATATATGGTAGGTTGTATCTAAAGGTTTTACAATCTCAAGACCTTTCACACCTGTCTCCTCCTCTACTTCTCGCAATGACGTTTCTTCAATAGTCTCCTTTTTCTCGGTTTTTCCTTTTGGTAAATCCCATTTATCATTTCGGTATATAAAAAGAATCTCTCCTTTATCATTATACACCTTTCCACCACCTGCAATAACATTTGGTAGCAATTTCAAAAATTTCTTAATGAGTTTATGCTCTTTATTACCAATAAGCCTCACTTCTTTTAAAGATGAAGAATTTAGCTTCTTTATGACTTTACCAATATTTACTTCGGAAAGTAGATAATTTTTAAAACCGTCTTCTTTTTCAACTTTTGTTGTTAAGACTATTGGTTTATCATTTACAAATATGTAATGCATGATTAGATATGTAGGAATTTAAAAAGTAAAAATATCATTTTTATGGAGATGACAACTATTTTTTAAAATAATTTATTTTAAATTCTCAAATTCTTTTTGTCAAAAAAAGTGTAGTTTTACAGCATGATTTTTGACAAAGAAACTGCCAAACAAACTGCCGAAGTTTTATTACAAGTTAATGCTATAAAACTGCAACCTAGTGACCCATTCACTTGGGCATCGGGCTGGAAATCACCAATCTATTGTGATAATAGAATTGTACTGTCTTTTCCACCAATTAGAACTTACATTCGTGAAACTTTAGCAAAACACATAGAATCTCATTACGGAAAAGTAGATGTGATTGCTGGTGT
Source organism: Psychroserpens sp. AS72 (assembly GCF_038900375.1). NCBI lineage: Bacteria > Pseudomonadati > Bacteroidota > Flavobacteriia > Flavobacteriales > Flavobacteriaceae > Psychroserpens > Psychroserpens sp. AS72. The sequence continues at coordinate 53,980 of NZ_JBBMRC010000004.1, forward strand.
AGCAACAGGTGCAATTGGAATAGGAATTCTAGTTGCTGAATATCTTGGACTTCCTTTTATATATGTAAGACCAGAAGCTAAATCTCACGGACGACAAAACCAGATTGAAGGCTTTGTTGAGCCAGGACAAAATGTAGTTGTTGTTGAAGATTTAATAAGCACAGGGAAAAGTAGCCTTAATGCTGTAAAAGCACTTAAGGAAGCTAACGTTAATGTTAAAGGAATGGTAGCTATATTTTCTTACGGATTTGAAGTTGCAAAAAACAATTTTGAAGCTGCAAACGTAGATCTTCACACTTTAAGTAATTACGAAAATTTACTAGAACAAGCACTAGACACCAAGTATATAACTGCTAAAGAACAAGAAGTTTTGGCACTTTGGAATGCTAATCCTAGCGAATGGAACGCTATTTGATTATAGCTCTATAAATTTATTATATTACACACATGAAACGAGCATTTTAAAAGCCCTATCATCAAAGTGAAGCATTTATAGCGAACAGCATGTGTCCTTAAAAAAACAATAAAACTTATCACATGAAATTAGAATCACCAAAAACAACTATAAATAAATCGGCTCAAGAAACGTTTGATTTTTTAGCAGATGTAAAAAACTTTGAAAAGTTAATGCCAGAAAACATTAGCAAATTTGAAGTCCTCGATACAGATAAATTTTTATTTGCTCTCAAAGGAATGCCAGAAATAGTATTAAAAAAGAAAGAGGCTGTAGCACCTAACAAAGTCGTTTTAGGAGCAGCTGGAGGAAAATTAGACTTTTCATTAACAGCAAACATTACAGAACCTACTCCTGCTCAAAGTGAGGTAGAGCTTATTTTTGAAGGTGAATTCAATGCTATGATGGGAATGATGATTAAAGGACCTATCAAAAAATTTATTGAAACTTTAGTTGAAAATATGCCTGCGCAGATCTAATAACCTGAATTCAACCTAACATCTAATTCAGATTAATAAAGAAGTTTAACTTCTTTTAGATCAAATTCTTTGAGAATATCATCTTCTATTAAAACTTGTAGATGACCAGAATTTGAAACGCCTTTTATAAAACCAGAAAACAAAACACCTTCTGCATCTTCAAATGTAGAAGGTTTTTCTTTTCTAAATAATTCGGTTTCATATAGCTTTTTTATGTCTTCAAACTGCTTATTTTTTAAGAGTTTCATGTAAAATTTTAAATACTCAATGACTTTTACAAGCACATTATCAATATTATTATGTGCTCCTGAAACATTCAACATTGAGGTCGCTGATGGTAAATTATCAAAATGAACTTGATTAATATTGAGCCCAAAACCAATAATAGTGGCTTGAAGTGCATTATTTTTTATGACATTCTCTATTAAAATACCAGAGACCTTCTTTTGGTCTGCCAAAATGTCGTTAGGCCATTTCACCTTGACATTTCGAATTTGAAAGTCTTTTAACGCGTTAGATAATGCTAATGAAGTAGCCATACTAATCCAAAAACTATAATCAATTATCAAAAAAGAAACATCTACAAACACACTAGCTATAAGGTTTTTACCAGATTGAGAATCCCATGACGTTCCCATTTGACCACGACCTTTCAATTGAGATTCTGCAACAACAACAGTATAATTAGCCACCTTTTTCTCACTACTCAATTGTCTTAAAAACGTATTGGTAGAGTCGATGGCATTAAGTTTGATTATGTGCATAGTAATGTGTAAAAAAAAATTATAATTTTCTTATGACGAATAAGAGTTTATAAGAAGCAAAAAAATAATAACTTTGCACAAAATTAAATCAATTTAATGGCGAAAAAAAATACAAGTCCAGATCAACTCATAAGTACAGTTATTGCTGGCATTGAAGATGTAAAAGGAAAAAAAATTACAATTTTAGATCTAAGAGAAATTGAAAATACAGTTTGTGATTACTTCGTTATCTGTGAAGGAACGTCTAATACACAAGTAAACGCCATCGTTAATTCTATTCAAAGAAAGGTTAGTAAAGAACTTAAAGACAACCCTTGGTATGTAGAAGGAAACGATAATGCAGAGTGGGTATTATTAGATTATGTTAATGTTGTTGTTCATGTATTCCAAAAGCATATACGAGAGTATTATGATATTGAAAGTCTTTGGGGTGACGCAAAAACAACACAAATAGAAACAAGTTATTAAAAATTAAAAAAACCGAATTAACGGTACGACATACATGGCAAAAGACAATAAAAATTTAAGTAAAAAACCAAAGATTAATTCTTGGTGGATTTACGGACTTGTAATCGCAGTATTTTTAGGAATCCAGTTATTTTCTGGAATGGGTAACAGTGAAGGAAAAAAAATAAACCCAACCCAGTTTTTTGAATATTTAGCACAAGGTGATGTTGATAAATTAGATATTGTTAACGATCGTGAAGCTCGTGTTTACTTAACTACAGAAGCTCAGAAAAAAGAGATTCATAAAGCATCTAAACCAACAAGTATCTTACCACAAGTAACACCGTTACCTAATTATACATTTGAGTTTGGAGATTTACAATTATTTCAAGAAGATATTGCTAAAATAAAAAAGGAAGATCCTAATATTGTTACTCCTGTTTCTTTTAAAACAGAAGAGAATCTCTTCGGAAATCTCTTGTTTTCATTACTACCGTTCATTTTAATTATAGGTGTTTGGATTTTTATCATGAGACGTATGTCTGGTGGTGGAGGCGGTGGCGCTGGAGGTCAAATTTTCAACATAGGAAAATCTAAAGCCAAGCTATTTGACGAAAAGACAGACGTAAAGACATCATTTAAAGATGTTGCAGGTTTAGAAGGTGCTAAAGAAGAAGTACAAGAAATTGTAGACTTTTTGAAAAACCCAGAAAAATACACATCACTTGGTGGTAAAATTCCTAAAGGAGCATTATTAGTCGGTCAACCAGGAACAGGTAAAACCTTATTAGCAAAAGCAGTTGCTGGAGAAGCAAAAGTGCCTTTCTTTTCATTATCTGGATCAGATTTCGTAGAAATGTTTGTTGGAGTTGGAGCTTCTCGTGTGAGAGACTTATTCAAACAAGCCAAAGAAAAATCACCAGCAATTATCTTTATTGATGAGATTGATGCTATTGGTCGTGCTCGTGGTAAAAGTAATTTCTCAGGTTCTAATGATGAACGTGAAAATACGCTTAACCAATTACTAACAGAAATGGATGGTTTTGGCACCAATACTAACGTCATTGTATTAGCAGCAACAAACAGAGCAGATGTTTTAGATAAAGCATTAATGCGTGCTGGACGTTTTGATAGACAAATTTTTGTTGATCTACCAGATGTTAGAGAACGTAAAGAAATATTTGAAGTACACTTAAGACCTATCAAACAAGCCGAAAAATTAGATGTCGATTTCTTAGCAAAACAAACACCAGGTTTCTCTGGAGCAGATATTGCAAACGTTTGTAACGAAGCGGCTTTAATTGCTGCAAGAAATGGTAAAAAAGCTGTAGATAAACAAGATTTCTTAGATGCTGTAGATCGTATTGTTGGTGGACTAGAAAAGAAAAATAAAATTGTTACTATTGAAGAGAAAAAAGCAATCGCTTATCATGAAGCTGGCCATGCAACTGTAAGTTGGATGTTAGAACATGCTGCACCTTTAGTAAAAGTAACAATCGTACCTCGTGGTCAATCATTAGGAGCTGCATGGTATTTACCAGAAGAACGCCTAATTGTTCGTCCAGAACAAATGCTAGATGAAATGTGTGCTTCTTTAGGTGGTCGTGCTGCAGAAAAAGTAATTTTTAATAAAATCTCTACTGGTGCACTTAGTGATTTAGAAAAAGTAACTAAGCAAGCTAGAGCTATGGTAACAATTTATGGACTTAGCGAAAAGGTTGGGAACATAACATATTACGATTCTTCAGGTCAAGAAACTGGGTTTACAAAACCTTATAGTGAACAAACTGCAGAGTTGATTGATAAAGAGATTTCAGATATCATAGAGAAGCAATATCAACGCGCAATTGTCTTATTAGAAAACAATAAAGATAAGCTTACAGAACTTGCTGAAGTACTGCTTGAAAAAGAAGTTATTTTTAAAGATAACCTCGAAAAAATATTTGGTGAGCGTCCTTTTCAAAAACAAATTGAAGAACGCTTATTACAATCTGTCAAAACAGATCAAGAAGAGGAATAATTTTCTGACACGAATATTCTTATAAAAAACTTAAATTGACTCACATTAATTTAAGTTTTTTTATATTTGAGACATACATTAATTCAATTAGGTTAATAGCTATCCCTATACATGAGTCTATTTCGTAAAATCTTCGGTTTAAAAAGCACGCCTGAAGACAACATAAAAAGCGAACAGAGAGGCAAATACATGCCAGAAATCAAGCTACCTGTTGACGAACAATTTACTATAAACTTCAAAGCAAACGGTGGAAAATTCTTGTACTGTGAAAATATGCAAGAAGTAAAAAGTTCACTTAAATCAATTTTAATAGAAAATAATTGGGAAAATGACAAAGTTTTAATGTTTGACTCACAATTAGTAGATCTTTTTAAAGATTTTAAACTTGAACAAACAAAACGAATATCTGAAAGCTCATTTTTCTTTTCTACCTGTGAATACCTTATTTCTGATGATGGCTCTCTACTTATTTCTTCAAATCAAATTGCTGAAAAGAAATTAAAAGAATTACCAGATAACTTTGTCATCTACGCAACCACAAGCCAATTTGTACAAACAATTGGTGAAGGACTTAGAGGAATTAAAGGAAAAAACAGAGAAAAAATCCCTACAAATATTACAACTATCAAACACTTTAAAACGATAGAAGATAAAGACTTCCTTACTTATGGAAGTAGTTCAAAAAACTTATATTTATTGCTTCTAGAAGATTTATAAATGAAAGAAACTTTTACAAGAGCTATCTCTGGATTGTTATATGTTTGTCTTCTAATTGGGTCACTTTTTTGGCAACATGCAGTCGTTGCTCTATTTTTTATCTTTGGGCTAATCTGTATGGCAGAGTTTAAAAAACTTATCCAATTAAAAAGCATTGTACCATATATTATCTTTTCAGTATTATACTTCGGATTTGCCTATTGGGATTTCGTAGCAAAGCCTTCTACAGGATTTAATGAAGCCTTACAAATACTATTAGTGATTACCATATTTGTTCAGCTTATTCTTATTAAAGATCTGTTTTCAGAAAAAACCATTCCGTTATTCATCTCCAAACGATTTATCATCACTACTTTTTATCTTTCTAGTGGATTCGTATTTCTAATATGCATTGCAAACCTAGAGCACACATTTACACCTTTGCTCTTATTGGGCTCATTTATATTGGTCTGGATTAATGACACCTTTGCTTATATTGTGGGTAAAAATTTCGGAAAACAAAAGCTATTTCCTAGTATTTCTCCTAAAAAAACTGTTGAAGGTTTCTTAGGCGGACTCTTTTTTGCATGTATTGCAAGTTATTTCATTTGGTATTTTACAGAAACGCTTACCTTTACACACTGGTTATTTCTAGGTATTATTGTTAGTGTCTTTGGTACCATTGGAGATTTAATAGAATCTAAATTTAAGCGTCAAGCAAAAGTCAAAGACAGTGGAGTAATTATGCCAGGACATGGAGGTTTACTAGATCGCTTAGATAGTATTATCTTTGCCGCACCATTTATATTTTTATATTTAAGACTCATCACATATGTTTCATAAAGAAGGTTATAAAATTATTCTCATTACATTAGTCATCGTCATTGGCTCTATACTTGTGATTGATCGATTTATTGATATTTCATGGTTAAGATTGCTTCTCATGATTGGGATGATAGCTGTTTTAGTATTAATTCTTCAGTTTTTTAGAAATCCAAAACGATTAACGTCACTTGATGATCATACAGCAGTGTCTCCTGTAGATGGTAAAGTCGTTGTGATAGAAGAGGTTTTTGAAAAAGAAGTCTTCAATGAAAAACGCATTCAAGTATCTGTATTTATGTCACCACTCAATGTTCACGTGACGCGATATCCTATAAGCGGAAATGTAACATTCTCAAAATATCATCCAGGAAAGTTTCTTGTGGCTTGGCATCCAAAATCTAGTGAAGAAAATGAACGTACTACAGTTGTTGTCGAAAATGATAACTTCGGAAAAGTACTGTATAGACAAATCGCAGGCGCTTTGGCAAAACGTATTGTAAATTATGCAAAAGTTGACGATAAGGCTGTACAAGGTTCAGATTCTGGGTTTATAAAATTTGGATCTCGAGTAGATGTATTCTTACCATTAGACGCAGACATTAAAGTAGAATTAAATCAAAAAGTAAAAGGAGGCGAAACTGTAATTGCTACAAAATAATGACTTCTAAAGCCTTAGACATAGAATTCGATAAAGCGGTAGAACGTATCAATGCGCATACTCAACCTTTTCCTGCAGACATGCTTTTACGTTTGTATGCCTACTACAAAAAAGCGACAAACAATTACGAAAGACCAAGCAGTCGCAAACCCATTATCAATGCATTTAAAACAAATGCTCTATTTCAAATCAAAGATGTTTCCGAAGATGAAGCCAAACGCATTTACATTGATTTGGTAAACAACTATTTTCTATATCGAAAATAGATTCTCTTTACACCTCAAAACCCAAAACATGAAAAAATTAGTTGTTTTACTTGTTACACTTTTCGCTATAAATGTAACAAGCGCACAAACCTTCAATCAATTTTACGCAGATATTGTAGCTAATACGTCGCAAGCCAATGTACTTAATGATTTAACTACATTTGAAAGTTTCGGAATCAAAACTGTTGGTTCTACAGCCTTAACAAATACCGAAAACTGGATCACCTCACGTTACCAAGCGCTTGGTTATACAGATGTGGTATTGCAACCGTTTACCTATTCCGCAGGAACAAGTAATAATATTATTGTGACTAAAACCGGAACATTATATCCAAATACGTTTTTAATTATTGATGCACATTATGATACTATTAATGGACCTGGAACCAATGATAATGGTACAGGAACCGTTTTATTATTAGAACTCGCAAGGCTTTTAGAAAATGTAGAAACTGAATATTCTATTAAATTCATTCACTTTTCTGGAGAAGAAGATGGTTTAGTTGGAAGTAACTATTATGTTAATAATACGGTGATTCCACAAAATTTAGACATCAAGCTTGTTTTTAATATCGATGAAGTTGGAGGTGTCAATGGGATGACAAATAACAAAGTGGTTTGCGAGCGTGATTTGACCAATCCGCAATCAAATAACGCAGCTTCAAGTGCTGCGACTAGTAGTTTAGCCACTTTAATAGAATTATATTCTAATTTAGATACAGAAATTTCAAATGCTTACGCATCAGATTATATCCCTTTTGAAAACAATGGTCAAATCATCACAGGTTTATATGAAAGCAACATATCACCTGTAAATCATACTGCTAACGACAATCTTGCCAATATGGATGTCGCTTATGCTTACGAAGTGATTAAAGGATCTCTTGGAGCTGCTCTAGAATTTGCGGTTGCTTTTGAAACTTTAAGCCTCGAAGAACAAGAGCATTTTAATGAAACCATTAGTATTTCTCCTAACCCATCAACAAATTATATTAATATCGCATTCCAAAATCCGTTACAACAAACGGTAGATTTTAAACTTATTGATGTTTTAGGCAAACAAGTGTATCAAGATACGTTGAGTGAGCAATTCCAAAAGATTTCTTTAGACAGCATTGCTGCTTCTCAATACTTTGCAGTTTTTAAAATTGATAATAAGCGTTTTGTAAAAACGATTATTGTTGAATAAACAGATTTAAAACATGCCTAAAACTTTAAAAACGCCATTGACATTTAATTGTGGTGTTACGATGCTTAACCGTTTTATGTTGGCACCAATGACCAATACTCAAAGTCATGAAGATGGCACACTATCTAATGATGAGTATCATTGGTTAACGATGCGAGCAAAAGGAGGTTTTGGTCTTACTATGACTTGTGCTTCTCATGTGCAAGCTATTGGTAAAGGGTTTACAGGTCAATTAGGGATTTTTTCAGATGCTCATATCGATGGTCATAAACGTTTGGCTGCTGGGATTCAAAAAGAAGGTAGCTTAGCTGTGATTCAGTTGCATCATGCTGGAATGCGTTCTCCTGAAGACGTTATTGGTGAGCAACCTGTTTGTCCGTCGGAAATTGAAAAACACAACACTCGTGCTTTAACATTAGAAGAAGTTTACACCTTACGAAACGACTTTATCGATGCAGCCATTAGAGCTCAAAAAAGTGGTTATGATGGTGTTGAAATTCATGGAGCACATGGTTATATTTTAACCCAGTTTTTAAGTGCAGATATTAATAAACGTACAGACATTTACGGTGGATCGTTAGAAAATAGAGCACGACTCATCTTTGAAATCGTAGATGGCATTCGTAAAGCCTGTAGATCACAATTTCTAGTTGGTGTTCGTTTATCTCCTGAACGTTTTGGAATGCAACTTAACGAAGTGAAAACTGTAGCACAGCAACTCATTGATACCAATCAAATAGATTTTCTAGATATCTCACTTTGGGATGTGTTTAAAACACCAGAAGATGAAACGTTTCAAAACAAATCGCTTCTCTCCCACTTTGAGGAACTCGATTTCAAGAACGTAAAATGGACGGTTGCCGGAAAAATCAATTCTGGAGCAGACGTTCACAAGGTTTTAGACACTACAGTAGATTTTGTCTCTATTGGTCATTCAGCAATTCTACATCATGATTTCCCAAAACAAGTGATGGCTAACCCAAACTTTGAACCAACACCAACACCAGTATCTAAAGCGTATTTAAAACAAGAAGGTTTAGGTGTTGATTTTATAACGTATATGAAACGTTGGGACGGATTTGTACGTGAATAAATAAACAGGTAGAAATACCTAATTAAATTTCGGCATAAGTATTTAGTTTTAAGACAGATACTAATCTTTGGTGTTGAGATTTCTAAAGTGTAATGCTTAGATATCTATTTTTTAATTCTATGTCTCAGGGAGTTTTACGACATGAGATTCTTTAGGCATATAAAATAAAATACTATGCTTGATATTAACAAACTATTAAATGCACCTCATGCACTTGTAATTCAAAAAATCGAGTGCGTTCGTACGGCTTCAGAATTAGATGCTGGAGCAACTAAGTTTTTTTCCTTTATGGCTAAAGGACTAGCGATTTTTCTCAGTAAAAAACCACAAGAAGCTGGAGGTGTCTATTCTACAACTCAAGAAGAATGGGAAGATCAAAATGAAGCTGCAGAAAGTTGGGCAGATGGAGCAAAAAAATTAGGTAATCCAGGTGGTAGTCGAGATCAACTCTACTTAAAATTTCTCAAAGGTAAAATATGGCCTAAAGACAAAAAACATTACGACATTAAAAGTGGTGAAACAGTTGCTCCTAATCTTTCACTACCTTGGCCTGATGTACTTAATACCATTGAAATAAGCTTAATGGAATGGGATGTTTTCACAGATGACTCATTGGGTACATTTAGCGTTGCAAAATCAGATTTTGACAACAGTGCCTCAAAGCAAGTTATTAAAATAGTGACTAGCGAAGAAGAAGGCAGTATCTACAAAATACATTTACACCTTAAAGAGAATAAAAAGTAAAATCATCTAGCGCTTTAAAATACGTAGAACTACGTAGTTTTTGTATGTATTAAACTAGTAACTTCGTTTCACAAACAAGTAACTATTTGATACTGATTATTTTAAATCATTATCAAATAGTTTTAACATCAATACTCATGCAAAATCCACTTACTAAAAAGGTTAACAATATAATTAACCTTGACTACAAAAAAGAAGATGACATCTGGTTACAAAAAAGCAAAACGCTCAGAAAACTCATTGGTATTTTAGGTATGGCATTACTCATAGCATTAATCATTATTACCTTTTTGTTTTTTGACCTCGCGAGACCTATAGAATCTATAAGCCACTATTATTATACCAGAGCAGGAACTGTGTTTACTGTGATTTTAAGTGTGATTGCCATTTTCTTAATTGTATATAGTGGTAAAGCACCAAAAGACTTTTATATCTCAACCTTTGCAGGCATTTTTGCTTTGTTTGTGGTATTCTTTCCAACAGGAAATTTAAGCACTGAGTGCTGTGATACATTAAAAGCATACTCTGTTACCTTTATTAATGGAAACGCTAGTGCAGGTTTTAGAGAAACCTTTCATTTAGTCTCTGCTGCACTATTTTTATTGCTGCTTGCCTATATGTCATTTTTCTTATTTACAAAATCGAATAAACCAAAAGGACAACGTGGCCACAAAAAAGTAATTAGAAATAGAATTTTTAGAGTGTGCGCAGTACTCATTGTGTTGTCTCTTATTATTATTCTTTTAGGTTTTACAGGTGTTATTGATGCAAATTTTTACATTGGTAATCAACTCACCTTTTGGATGGAAACCGTTGCAGTAGAAGCCTTTGGTTTTGCATGGCTCATTAAAGGTGAAGCAATCTTTAGTGATAATCCTGAGTTTATGGCTATGAGTGCAGTTGAGGAATAAAAATATACATAGATCTACATATTGAATTTATAATAAAAATCTACTAACTTCGTCTAGTTGAGTATATCGACAACCTGTGCTGAATTTATTTCAGTAGAGAAACAGTCGATTCCCTTATATTTTAAGTATAAATCATAAATTAATAGCAGTAACAAAGCATATTGCTTAGATTATATTTTTGAATAAAAAAAGATGATGTCATTAAACAAAACGATAGCATACACCAAAAATTGGAAACATACGTTTTGGATTGCCTTGTTACTAGGAGGACTTATTCCAATCTTATTAATGACTTTAGAACCTTTTGACAATAGTAATCGTTTCGCCTATAAATATTTAATCCTCTCTGGTTATGCATTTTGCATCATAATTCCGTTATTACTGGTTCACCCAATTGAAAATTACGTTTACAAAATTCAAACAAACCGATGGTTTATCTTAAATGAGTGTTTATATATCATAACAACACTTTTCCTAATATATATATTTTCTTTCTTTTATCATTTTTATGTGGTTAGTGGTTTGCCTACATTTACTTCCGAATTAATATGGGATTTTATAAAATCCTTCGGATTGCCATTTATACCAATCGTAGTTCCATTATGGTTGTATTTACGCTCTAAATATGGTGTTATAGAAGTTCCGATGTTTGATAAAGAGCATCCTAAAAAAGTTAAAACAGTAACTATTGTAGGAAACAATAAATCTGAAACTTTAACCATTTTTGAATCCGATTTTATTTTCGCAAAAGCACAACAGAATTATGTTGATGTTTATTTTAATACAGAAAATGGAATGGAACAACAAACATTTAGAAGTACGTTATCTAATATTATGAAACAATTGCCAAAAGCCTGGCAAGTACATCGCTCTTATTTAGTAAATCTAGATTATCTTACAACAGTAGAAGGAAATGCTAGAAAACGGTTTATGAAAATTTCTGTAAGTGAAGACACGATTCCAATTTCTCAAGTATACTACAAAGCCTTAAATAAAAGACTTTCAAATTCGTCCCTAGAGCTTCAAAAATAGCCCAAACGCTTCATTTTAAACCCAAAAGCTTCACGTTAGTCACACTCTTTTTTTGTTCTTGTTTTTATGTCTTCTCTTTGTTGAGAACTTAAAAACAAACACATGAAAACACGTACACTTTTTATCCTAGCAACATCACTATTACTTTTCGTAAGCTGCTCTTCTAGTAGATATGTAAACTATTTAAAAGAACATACAGAAGTTGTTAAAATGACCGATTCACTTCAGTTTAATTCACTCGATGAAAACTTTTATAAAAACAAACTTTTTTTGGTGGGCGAAGTACACGAAGTTGACTCATCTCCAAGAATTGATTTTGCAATGTTTACTCAACTTAATGAAAACATAACTATTGATATTTATTTAGCTGAAATGGATATAGCTCAAGCCTATTATCTCCAAGAGTATATAAAAGGATCTGATGACATTGAACTCAAAACTATACTAGAAAATTGGATTGTTCACATCGGAAGTATTTCTGAGCAATACAGAAATAAATGGATAAAAATGAGAGCTTATTATTCTCAACTACCCGAAACTTCAAAATTTGAACTTGTAGGAATTGATAGAATTTCAGACTTTGATCTGATACGAAAATTATTAAAAGAGAAACTTCCTAAGACCTATCATAAAGATATCCATGTAGAGAATGACTCATTACTATCTTGGTCACAAAATAAACTGAGTACCATTCTAGAGCAAGAGACATTCCTATTTGACAGCACTACTTTGAATTTGCTAAAAAATATTGAATACAATCTTTCTAATTATAAAAAGACCAGACATAGAGATATTTTTATGCATGAAAATTTTAAAAGATTATATGCTCAAAATAAATGGGAACATAAAAATATTTACGGTGGATTTGGTTTTTCTCATACCCTACAAGCGTATAAGTATACATTTGCTGGACTAATTAAAAAAGACTCCACATTACCTTATGCTAACAAAATGGTGAGTTTAAATACCATGTATGTAGACTCTAGATTAACTGTAGAGAGTAGATCTCTACCAAAGTTTATGCAAGATAAAGGGAAAGCGTATACAAGATTTAAGTACTCTCAAGACAATAGGTTATTTATGTATATCAAAGGCATTGCAGATTACAAAAAAGTTACAGAGCCAAACTCTATAAGTCTACTAAAATTAGATGCTGAAGGTTCACCTTATTTAAATTCGACTAGAGGCACTAAAGTAAAAAAATTGATTACTATTTGGGATGCATATGATATTATTGATGGTACATCTACAACAGACTATGCGCAATACCTGTTTTTTGTTCAAAATGCAGATTGGATCCAACCTGATGAGAATTAACCTTGCTTAACACATATGCAAAATATTTAAATAGTTGTATTGAAGAAAAAAATATAAAATATACGTAGAACTACGTATTGATTTCATCAAATAAAACAACTAACTTCGTCTAGCTGCGGATATCGACAATTGAAACAGTCGATATCCTAGCAAATTATGCTCAATTTCTAAAAACCGAACATCCTTGAAAAAAATGTACTATTACAGACTATTACTTCTTTTATTAATTGTTCCATATTCAAATTTATTTGCTCAAACTTATGATGGTTTTTCAAATAAGGAAATTCAATCCGTATTTAAGCAATGGAATTTGGATAATTGGGATGATGGAGGTGAAATATCTCGTTATATATTTTTAAATATGCCTGAATTTTGGACTCACGCCATTATCAATAGAGAAGAAAATATTAAAAGCCTGAAAGAAGATTACCGCAAAGAAATCGAGGAGTTTGTTGTTACTTCTGAATTAGGACAAATGACACTTCAAAACTATGTCAAAACTAGCGAGAAAGTGGATGGTATGATAATATTGCAAGGAGACCGTATTGTATATGAAGCCTACCCAAGAATGTTTCCAAACGATAGGCATCTTTACTGGTCAGTATCTAAAGTGTTTGCTTCAACTCTTATAGCAATTTTGGAAGACAGAAAACAACTTGATGTGACAAAACCGATAGAACATTATCTACCTGAACTTAAAGGGTCTGGATGGGAAAACGTTCCTGTTATTGACATTCTCGATATGGCTTCAGGAATTGATTGTCGTGAATGGGTTGATGGTGCTTTTGAAAACCCTGAAACTTGTTACTATCAATTTGAAGCAGCACTTGGATTTCTAAAACGAACAGAAAAAACCGCAGACAATGCTTTTGAGCACATTAAGACCTTATCATCTGCAAAAACCTCTGGAGAGGTATTTGAATATACTTCAGTAAACACATTCGTTCTCTCTTGCCTCATAGAGAGAATCACAGGTCTTTCTTATGCCAAAAATATTGAACGTGAAATTTGGCGAAAAATCGGTGCGGAATCTGATGCATTTATTACTCAAACAAATGGCACTAGCATTTCACACGCAGGAATTAATTCTACACTTCGAGATTTAGCTCGATTTGGCTATATGTTTCTGAACGAAGGTCGTTCAACTGAAAATGCTTTCGTTTCAAATGAATATTTTGATAAAATTCAAAAGCAAGGTCGTCCTCACTTGGTAACTGCATACGGTTCTGAAAATTACACACTTGATAAAGAAGTTGTTCGTCACAATACCTATCAATGGGACAAAGTAATGGAAGACGGAGATTTTTATAAAGGTGGATTTAGCGGACAAGGTCTTTACATTTCTCCTTCTCGCAATTTAGTGATAGCCTTTTTTGGAACTGCCGATGATGATGGAGTTTATAACGAATTAGATGATATTTCAAGACAGGTTTCTAAATCAGACCTTTTTAATTAATAGAAGAACTGAATTAAAACATAGCATAACAATGTATATAAAAAATAGACGAATTAATGCTAAATTCAAGGTTTCGGCTCTTATCAAAGTTTGTGCTTAACCGAAAGTTTCGTGCTTCGAAATCGCCTACTTTTCATATACTAACCGTTAGACGAACCAACCCAAAAATCCTAGTAAATATTTCACAAAACTACTCCACATTCTAACAAGAAACAAAGTTTAAAAAACTAGATCATGTTTTAGATTATTTTCATAATCATGATAAAATAGCAGTAAACTAATCCCTAACCAAAGGTAAGGTACTACAACGTAATAAGCCTTCTTGTTTTGCAATTTCAGCATAAGGTACTTCTTCTACTGTAAATCCTTGCTTACGAAGCCATGTGTTTAATCGTGTGAAGTTTTGCTCTGAAATGAAAAAAGGTATAATAACTTAACTATAAATTGCTTAGTTTAGTACACTACCAACAAGATTTCTAAACACTAATGAATATAGACATTTTATCAATATTAGGCCAACCACTAAAATCAACTTTAGTACAAGACATTCTTAAAAAGTCTGGTATTGAATTAAGAAAGAAGACTATATTTTATGACGATGGTGATTCTTTTGAGACAGAAGGGTTTTACAGTAAATTATATGACATCATAATTGATTTTGAACATAATGCCGAAGGTGATAAAATAGTAAACGAAATAACTATAGATCCTACAGGTGGACCTTTAACTTTAGGGTTGCCTTTTGGTTTACAATTAAAAGATTCATCAGACACGATTATAATCAAGCTAGATAAAAAGCCAAAATCGAAAGAGAAATCTATTATGATTTCCAAAGACCCTGAAGATTATCAATATGCATGGTGGTTTGAAAAAGACCATCAAAGAATATTAACAGCCCTTAATGGTCATCATGAATTATTATGGATGAGAATAAAGGCATTTAGCCAACAAGAATTGCAAATTTTAGAGTTGAAAAAAAATCTTAAGCTTCAAAAAGACAACATTAATTTAGAAGTTGATTTTTCCGAAATACTCAAAGAATCACCTTGTTTAAGATGGACACAGTCATTAAAAGAAAATGAAATTTTTAGAAATACAAAATCTGATGAGTATGTTGAAGATTTCTGGTTTAACAACAACATTATTAAAGATAGCGAAGTACTAATTACAGATTATTTAGAGAAACTAACCATAGCTTGCTCTAAACGAAGCGGAATTCAAATTTACAATGCAGTAAAATGGTTCGTAAAAAAATTAAATACACTCAATAATAGAAATAACGGATTTATAGAAACCTTAGAACGTGACGAATTGGGTGTTTTTATAGATAAAACCATTGAACGCACTGGACTCAAAATAGACGACACTGATATCACCGAAGAATGGAGAGAATGGTAATTTAATCCCTAACCAAAGGCAATGTACTACAACGTAACAAGCCTTCTTGTTTTGCAATTTCAGCATAAGGGACTTCTTCTACTGTAAACCCTTGCTCTCGAAGCCATGTGTTTAATCGTGTGAAGTTTTGTTCTGAGATGATAACGCTTTCCGAAATAGAAAATACGTTACTATTCATATTGTACATTTCATCTTTCGAAATGATGAAGCAATTCTCTTTTCCGAAGAAATTAAGCAACCACTCATACTCGTCTTCTTGTAAAAAACCTTCTTTGTGTAAAATGGCTTTATTGGTGCCAATAGGTTGAAAGCAGCAATCGAGATGTAAGGCATTATCTTTTGGGTTGACTTGAGATTTACGCAAATTAAAACTCTTAACCGTTTTATGAGGAAACTGTTTAGTAATGTACTCCACACCTTCTAGATTGGTACGTGCAACGATATAATTGGCATAGTCTGGCTCACGATAGGTCCCAATAAAAATATGATCATTCCAAACGAGAACGTCTCCACCTTCTATATGAACGTCCTCTGGTGGACGCAATACTTTCTCAGGATTCATCTGATCAATCACGTATTGAATTGCGTCTAGCTCCTCTTCGCGATCTGGTAAAATATTAGCTTTTATAAAAATATCATCAATGACAAAACCAATGTCTCTACTAAAAATTTGGTTACAGTCTTGTATGATTTCTGGTCGATACACTTTAACATCATACTTATCAAAAACGTGTGCAACGGCTTCCATTTCTTTAACCATATCTTCTTCTACAGGATAGGTTCCTGCTTTGATATGCTCTAAAGATTTTGGGTCATAAGCTTGTTCAATCGTTGGTGTTGGACCATTGCTTATTGCTGTACCGAGAATAACTTCTCGCAATCGAGAGGTTTCATTTTTGACGTTGAGTTTTATCATAGTTACAAATATAAAAAAAGAGGTTGTATCAAAGTAAACATTTTTAATATGTCACATTGAGTGTAATCGAAATGCTTTATTTCTAAAACTTTGGTTTTCGATTGCGCTCAAACTAACACTAGTCTAGCTTTTTAAACAACCTCTTTAATCTAGCTTAATTTAAGCCTATCTTTTACTAATTTCTTTGAATGGTCTGTACGTTTCTCCAACATATAATTGACGTGGACGACCAATTGGTTCTTTACGTGTACGCATTTCTTTCCATTGTGCGATCCAACCTGGTAAACGACCTAAAGCAAACATTACTGTAAACATATCTACAGGAATTCCCATGGCTCTATAAATAATACCAGAGTAGAAATCAACGTTTGGATATAATTTTCTGTCTACAAAATATGGATCTTCTAAAGCTTCTTTAGCTAATCCTTTAGCGATATCAAGAATTGGATCATCAATTCCTAAATCTCCTAAAACCTCATCTGCTGCAACTTTTATAATTTTTGCTCTTGGATCAAAGTTTTTATAAACACGATGTCCAAAGCCCATTAAACGGAAAGGATCATTCTTGTCTTTAGCCTTAGCCATATATTTCTTTGTATCGCCTCCATCTTGTTTGATGTCTTCTAACATTTCTAAAACGGCTTGATTGGCTCCACCATGAAGTGGTCCCCAAAGTGCAGAAATACCAGCAGATAATGACACAAATAATCCAGCATGTGATGAACCAGTAATTCTCACTGTAGATGTAGAACAGTTTTGCTCATGGTCTGCATGAAGAATTAATAATTTATCTAAAGCATTTACTAAAATTGGGTTTTGAGTGTATTCTTCATTAGGACGTTTAAACATCATTTGTAAAATATTCTCAACGTATCCTAAAGATGAATTACCATAATCTAATGGCATTCCATTCTTTTTACGCATCGTCCAAGCTACTAAAATTGGGAATTTACCCAAAATTCTTACAATAGCATTGTACATTTCTTCTTCAGAATCTACATTCACAGATGTAGGATTAAAAGCGGTTAATGCACTAGTTAACGATGCCAAAACTCCCATTGGATGCGCAGATTTTGGAAACGCATCTAAAATCTTTTTAATATCGTCATCAACTACAGCATGCTTTTTTATATCTGAATGAAATTTTTCGAGTTCTTCTGTATTTGGTAATTCTCCAAATATTAAAAGAAAAGCAACTTCAAGAAAATCTGCCTTTTCTGCTAACTCCTCAATTGAGTATCCTCTATATCTTAAAATTCCTTTTTCTCCATCTAAAAACGTAATAGCACTCTCACAAGAACCTGTATTTTTATATCCAGGATCAAGGGTTGTAACACCTCCTGTAACTCCTCTCAAGGTTTTGATATCTATTGCGACTTCATTTTCTGTACCTGTAATTAACGGAAACTCGTATTTTTGTCCATCAATTTCTAGTGTAGCTTTATCTGACATTTATTATAAGATTTTATTAAAATTTATTTTATTCTGCGGAATGCTAATTTACAAAATATATAAGGATTTACGAAGTACATTTATAATGCTTTTAACAATTATCATATTGACAAAATATATGATTGTTTTCTTCGGAAATATCTTATATCTATAATTGTGAGGCTTCATTATAAATTTTAATTTTGCGACTTAATTATCAAGCACATGTCAAAGTTTTTATATCTCATTTTTTTATTAAGTGCAACAGGCTTCTCTCAAGTTGTCAATGTTGAAACATTACGAAAAACTTCCGATTCGGCAAAATGGACAGGCTCAGTAAGTCTTGATGTGTCACTGATAAAAAATAAGAATGATATTTTCAGAATTGCGAATAAAGCGCATGTACAATATAACGATCAAATAAATTTATGGCTATTTGTTAATGATTTAAACTTTCAGAAGATAGAAGACAACGATTTAATAAATCGAGGTACACAGCATTTACGTTATAATAGAAAAATCTCTAAGCGTGTGAAGTGGGAAGCTTTTGTACAAGCACAATACGATGCCATTTCGCAAATTGATTTTAGAGGTTTGGTTGGTACTGGTCCGCGTTTTAAACTCTCAAAAAGTGATGATTACCGTTTCTATTTAGGAACTTTAATTATGTACGAATATGAAAAAGCTGCTGATGTGATTAGCAATAGCACACAAAACGACGTGAGAGGAAGTGCCTATTTATCGTTTAGTTTGTATCCTACGGAAACGATAAGCATCATTAGTACGAGCTATTACCAGCCAAAATTAGACGCTTTTAGTGACTATAGGTTTTCTAGTAATACCGCACTCCTATTTGAAATTTACAAGAATTTGGCGTTTAAAACCAACTTTAATTTTTTCTATGATGCGGTTCCTGTGAGTTCGAGCATTCCGAATACACAATTTGAATTGACTAATGGATTGGTTTATAGTTTTTAGGTGTCATTCAGTGTGTCACATTGAGCGTCGTCGAAATGCGAAAGCGAAGAATCTTTATTTTTAATGAGATTCTTCAGTCGTCAAAAATGACTCCTTCTGAAGCACATAAAAAAACCTACACGAACTAACGTATAGGTTTTAAATTTATATAGATAAAACTATCTTACTTAATTTTAAAAGCATTTAAGCCTGGAAAATAAGCAACAGTATCTAATTCTTCTTCGATACGTAATAACTGATTATATTTTGCCATACGATCACTACGAGACGCAGAACCTGTTTTAATTTGACCTGTATTTAAAGCCACAGCCAAATCTGCAATCGTGTTATCTTCTGTTTCTCCAGAACGATGCGACATTACAGATGTATAACCTGCATTATGTGCCATATTTACTGCGGAAATCGTCTCAGTCAACGTCCCAATCTGGTTTACTTTAATAAGTATTGAGTTAGCGATTCCGTTTTCAATACCTCTAGATAAACGTTCTACATTAGTCACGAATAAATCATCACCAACTAATTGTACTTTATCACCAATTTGCTCAGTTAAGTATTTCCAACCGTCCCAATCATTTTCATCCATTCCATCTTCTATAGAAAGGATTGGGTATTTACGTGATAATTCGGCTAAATAATCTGCTTGTTCTTTACTCGTACGAACTTTTCCTGTGTCACCTTCAAATTTTGTGTAATCATATTTACCGTCCACATAAAATTCTGCAGCAGCACAATCTAAAGCAATCATCACATCATCACCTAATTTGTATCCTGCATTTGCTACAGCTTTTGCTATTGTTTCTAGAGCGTCTTCTGTTCCACCTTCTAAGTTTGGTGCAAATCCTCCTTCATCACCAACAGCTGTACTTAAACCTCTATCATGCAATACTTTTTTAAGATTATGAAAAATCTCAGTTCCCATTTGCATTGCATGTGTAAAGTTTTTTGCTTTTACAGGCATCACCATAAACTCCTGAAATGCAATTGGTGCATCACTATGAGAACCACCATTAATGATATTCATCATTGGTACTGGTAAAGTGTTTGCACTTACACCTCCAACATATCTGTATAATGGCATACCTAACTCACCAGCAGCAGCTTTTGCAGCAGCAAGAGACACTCCTAAAATAGCATTAGCTCCTAATTTAGATTTGTTTTTTGTACCATCAAGATCAATCATTAATTGATCAATTCTATTTTGATCAAAAACAGATTCTCCTAATAATTCTTGAGCGATAATTGAATTTACATTGTCAACAGCTTTAGTAACTCCTTTTCCCATGTAGGCTTTTCCGCCATCTCTTAACTCTACAGCTTCATGTTCTCCAGTTGACGCACCAGAAGGCACTGCTGCTCTTCCCATTATTCCGTTTTCTGTAACCACATCTACTTCTACAGTTGGGTTTCCTCTTGAATCTAAAATTTGTCTTGCATGAATGTTAATGATAATGCTCATTGTATGTGTTTTATAATTGTTATTTGATTATTAAGATACTGAAACGAGTTCAGCATGACTAATCATTTTGATTAGTCAAATTTACGAAATAGTTGGTCTATATGGAATTAACATAACTCAGAATTACAATAAAACTTAACTACAATGTTTTCGTAAAATAGAAAAAGCAACGAATTATATGTTTCATTGCTTTTTTGTTACTAGTTCTTTTTCATATTTTGAATAAACTGGTCAAATAAATAAACCGAATCGTTTGGACCAGGACTTGCTTCTGGATGATATTGTACAGAAAAGCAATTTTTATTTTTTAGTTTAATACCTGCAACAGTGTCATCGTTGAGATGCACATGTGTGATTTCAATATCTGGATGATTTTCAGTTTCTTCTCTGTTAATAGCGAATCCGTGATTTTGAGATGTGATTTCACCTTTCGTTGTAATTAAATTTAGTACAGGATGATTAATTCCTCTATGTCCATTATGCATTTTATAAGTTGAAATCCCATTTGCTAAAGCAATGACTTGATGACCTAAGCAAATCCCAAATAATGGTAAATCCCTTTTAATGATTTCTTTTGCTACTGCTTGCGCTTCTACTAAAGGTTCTGGATCTCCAGGACCATTAGATAAGAAATAACCGTTTGGTTTGAATGCTTCTAAATCCTCAAATTTTGAATTGTATGGAAACACTTTGATGTAAGCATCTCGTTTTGCGAGATTACGTAGAATGTTCTTTTTAATCCCAATGTCTAAGGCTGCAATTTTATACGTTGCATTCTCATCACCATAAAAGTATGGTTCTTTAGTTGAGACTTTTGATGCTAACTCTAAACCTTCCATACTTGGTACTTCGGAAAGTTGCTTCTTCAAGTCTTCAACATTTTCAACATCTGTTGAGATGACTGCATTCATAACTCCATGATCTCTAATGTGACTTACAAGTGCTCTTGTATCTACATCTGAAATCGCTAGAAGGTTATTATCATCAAGGAACTCTTCTAATGATTTGTCTCCATCTGGACGAGAATAGTTGAAACTAAAATTTTTACATATTAATCCAGCAATTTTAACAGCATCAGATTCTGATTCTTCGTTTTTGGTACCATAATTTCCAATATGGGCATTTGTTGTTACCATTAACTGTCCGAAATATGAAGGGTCTGTAAAAATTTCTTGATAACCAGTTGTACCTGTATTAAAACAAACTTCACCAAAGGCAGTTCCTTCTTTGCCAATTGATTTACCGTGAAAAATTGTTCCGTCTGCGAGTAGGATTAAGGCCTTTTTACGTTTTTGGTATTTCATTGTTGCGTATGTTGTAATGTTGTTGTTGTTGTTGTTGTTTGTTTAGTTTTTACTATATCGTATAATTTTCTCCTGCGTTAAGGATTGAGGCTTTGTTGGAGCTCCTCGAAGAGAGCGACTGCCGAAAGCCTGACTTTTTACTCATACCTACAAGGTTTTAAAAACCTTGTAGGTATGAGTAAAAAGTAACGCCCAAAATAGTTTCACAAAAATCCATAAAAAAAAGGATAATCTAAAATAGATTATCCTTTATATATTAAATGCTTATTAACATTTATTCTTCTTCGTTAGTTGCTTTAGTTTCAACTGGAGCAGCTGCTGGTTTAGAACCTCCTCGACGACTTCTTCTTGTAGTCTTCTTCTCAGCTTTACCTGCGTTGTAGATTTCGT
The DNA here is from genome assembly GCF_038900375.1 of Psychroserpens sp. AS72. Classification (NCBI taxonomy): domain Bacteria; kingdom Pseudomonadati; phylum Bacteroidota; class Flavobacteriia; order Flavobacteriales; family Flavobacteriaceae; genus Psychroserpens; species Psychroserpens sp. AS72. The sequence goes on from NZ_JBBMRC010000004.1 coordinate 76,204, forward strand.
TGTAATCAACTAATTCTATCATTGCCATATCAGCGTTATCACCAAGTCTGTTTCCTAATTTGATGATTCTTGTATAACCACCTGGACGATCACCAATTTTTGGAGCTACGTCTCTGAATAATTCAGTTACAAACTCCTTTTGTCTTAACTTAGCCATAACGATACGTCTGTTGTGAGTTGTATCTGTTTTTGACTTTGTAATCATTGGTTCAACAAATTGTTTTAAAGCTTTTGCTTTTGCAACAGTTGTGTTGATACGTTTATGCTCAATTAATGAACATGCCATGTTAGCTAACATTGCTTTTCTATGAGCAGTTTGTCTTCCTAAATGGTTAAATTTCTTTCCGTGTCTCATGACGTTTGTTTTATCATCTTGCTACCAAACTCGTAAATCGAGGAGCAAAATATGATTGTTTAAAATTAATCTTTATCTAATTTATATTTTGCTAAGTCCATTCCGAAGTTAAGACCTTTAACATTTACAAGCTCTTCTAGCTCAGTTAAAGATTTCTTACCAAAGTTACGGAACTTCATTAAGTCATTCTTATTGAAAGATACTAAGTCTCCTAGAGTATCTACTTCTGCAGCTTTTAAACAGTTTAATGCACGTACAGAAAGATCCATATCAACTAATTTAGTTTTCAATAGTTGTCTCATGTGAAGTGATTCTTCATCATAAGTTTCTGTTTGAGCAATTTCATCAGCTTCAAGAGTGATACGCTCATCAGAGAATAACATGAAGTGGTGAATTAATATTTTAGCAGCTTCAGTTAAAGCATCTTTTGGTGCGATAGAACCGTCAGTTTGAATTTCGAAAACTAATTTTTCAAAATCGGTCTTTTGTTCAACACGCCAGTTTTCAATGCTATACTTAACATTTGTGATTGGAGTATATATTGAATCTGTAAAGATTGTTCCAATTGGTGCAGAAGCTTTTTTATTTTCTTCAGCAGGAACATATCCTCTACCTTTTTCAATAGTGATCTCCATATTGATATTTACTTTAGGATCTAAATTACAAATCACTAAGTCTTTGTTCAATACTTGGAATCCTGAGATAAACTTTTGGAAGTCACCTGCAGTAATTTGATTTTGTCCAGAGATAGAGATTGAAACAGATTCGTTATCAACTTCATCAATTTGACGTTTAAAGTTTACTTGCTTTAAGTTCAAAATCATTTCTGTAACATCCTCAACTACACCAGTAATTGTTGAAAATTCGTGATCTACACCTTCTATTCTAATAGATGTGATTGCAAAACCTTCTAAAGAAGATAATAACACTCTTCTAAGTGCATTACCTACTGTTAATCCATAACCTGGTTCTAAAGGTCTAAATTCAAATTTACCTTCGAACTCAGTAGAATCAATCATGATTACTTTGTCGGGCTTCTGAAAATTTAAAATTGCCATATGTTTCTTCGTTTTAATTGTTATTTGGTTGCGCGAATTATAAGTTTGAAGATTACAAATAAATCCTTTGGCCAAATACCAATACTATGATTAATTAATTATTTAGAATACAATTCAACGATGTACTGTTCGTTGATATTTTCTGGAATTTGAATTCTTTCTGGAATAGAAACGTAAGTTCCTTGTTTAGTATCATTGTTCCATGTAATCCATTCAAATACATTGCTAGAATTAGCTAATGAACTTTGAATCGCTTCTAAAGATTTAGATTTTTCTCTAACCGCTACAACATCTCCTGCTTTTAATTGGTAAGAAGGAATGTTTACGATTTCACCATTTACAGTGATATGTCTGTGAGATACTAATTGTCTAGCTCCACTTCTAGAAGGAGATAAACCCATTCTATAAGCTACGTTATCTAAACGAGATTCACAAAGTTGAAGTAAAACTTGACCTGTGATTCCTTGAGCAGCTGTTGCTTTTTTGAACATGTTTCTGAATTGCTTTTCTAATATACCGTAAGTATATTTTGCTTTTTGCTTTTCCATTAACTGGATTGCATATTCAGATTTTTTTCCACGCCTTTTAGCGTTTCCGTGTTGACCTGGAGGATAGTTTCTTTTCTCGAAAGCTTTATCATCTCCAAAAATAGCTTCACCGAATTTTCGGGCTATTTTAGTTTTAGGACCAGTATATCTTGCCATTTTAAAATTTGTTTAGAGAGTGTTTGTGAATTAAGGTCTTAATCTTATCCTTCGACGAACGTTGATCTCTCGTTGATACTTGTTTGTTATTTTTCAGTTTGCAAATTTATGCAAAATAAACTAATATCATACATAAATGCATTAATATTAGTTTATCATATTTTAAAAGTAAATGCGCAATAATATATTGCGCAGTATCTGAGGTTATTTCAGATTATACTCTTCTTCTTTTTGGAGGACGACAACCATTATGTGGTAATGGAGTAACATCAATAATTTCTGTTACTTCGATACCTGCATTATGAAGAGATCTTATTGCAGATTCTCTACCGTTACCTGGTCCTTTTACGTATACTTTCACTTTTTTCAATCCAGCTTCTTTTGCTACTCCTGCACAATCTTCTGCAGCTAATTGAGCAGCATATGGTGTGTTCTTTTTAGAACCTCTAAATCCCATTTTACCAGCTGATGACCATGAAATAACGTCACCTTTTTTGTTTGTTAAAGAAATAAGGATGTTGTTAAAAGATGCAGCGATGTGTGCTTCTCCAACAGCGTCTACTATAACCTTACGTTTTTTAGTACTTGACTTTGCCATATTATTTTAGCTTTTAGTATTAGTTAATAGTCGCTAGAATCCTAAACCGTTAAATTTCAAACAGATTCTTTCCAACGTCTAAAGACTAAAGACTATTTATTATTTAGTTGCTTTTTTCTTGTTAGCAACAGTTTTTCTTCTACCTTTTCTAGTTCTAGAGTTGTTTTTAGTTCTCTGACCTCTTAATGGAAGTCCAGCTCTATGACGAATACCTCTGTAACATCCAATATCCATTAATCGCTTAATGTTTAATTGTGTTTCAGAACGTAATTCACCTTCTATAGTATAAGATCCAACAGCGTCACGGATTGCTCCAATTTGCTCATCTGTCCAATCTTCTACTTTGATGTTTTCGTCCACTTTAGCTGTTGCTAAAACTTCTACTGCTCTACTTCTACCTACTCCGTAGATATAAGTTAAAGAGATTACTCCTCTTTTCTGTTTTGGTATGTCTACACCTGCAATTCTTGCCATAATTACCCTTGTCTTTGTTTGAATCTAGGATTCTTTTTGTTAATGACGTAAAGTCTACCTTTTCTGCGGACTAATTTACAGTCGGCACTTCTTTTTTTAACTGATGCTCTTACTTTCATCTTTGATTATTAATTATTTACTAAAACAAAATGGAACCTCAAGGTTTCACTTTGCTATTTAGTATCTATAAGTTATGCGAGCCTTACTTAAATCATAAGGACTCATTTCTAATTTTACTTTATCTCCAGGTAACAATTTAATGTAATGCATACGCATTTTACCTGAAATGTGTGCTGTCACAATGTGACCATTTTCTAGTTCAACTCGGAACATCGCATTTGATAATGCTTCAATGATTGATCCGTCTTGTTCTATTGCTGCTTGTTTTGCCATATTATATATTTTAGTGTTTAGCCTTGGATTAGCAAATACCTTGCCTAAAAATTTTCCGAAGATAAACCTCTAAATTTGTATTACATTTAAGCTACTGCTTTTCTGTTTTTTCCAGTCTTCATCAAACCATCATAATGTTTATTCAACAAGTATGAATTAATTTGCTGCATCGTGTCTATTGCAACTCCAACCATAATTAGTAGCGATGTGCCACCAAAGAATAATGCCCAACCACCTTGAACACCCATGATCTTAACTATAATAGCTGGGAACACAGCAATAAGTGCTAAGAAAATAGAACCAGGTAATGTTATTTGAGACATTATTTTATCTAAATACTCTGATGTTTCTGTTCCTGGTCTAATACCTGGAATAAAACCACCACTTCTTTTTAAATCATCTGCCATCTTGTTCGTAGGAACAGTAATCGCAGTATAGAAATATGTAAAGACAATGATTAAGAAAGCAAACAATACATTATACCACAATCCAAAAGGATCGTTAAACTGTGATTGCATCCATTGACCAACTTCACTTGAAGAACCCATAGATTTTCCAATTAAACTAGGTACAAACATAATAGCCTGAGCAAAGATAATTGGCATTACACCAGAAGCATTAAGTTTTAAAGGTAAAAATTGTCTATTACCTCCAAAAACATTTTTCTCATATCCACCAGAAGCAGTACGTCTTGCATATTGAACTGCAATTTTACGAACAGCCATAACTAACATGATAGATGCTAATATGATTACAAACCAAACTACAAGTTCAATTAAGATCATCATTAAACCACCATTTCCTCCACCATCTAAACGAGATGCTGCATTTTGTATAAATGATGATGGTAACGTTGCAATAATACCAACCATTATTAATAATGATATACCATTACCAATACCTTTATCTGTAATCTTTTCTCCTAACCACATTGCAAAGATACATCCTGTAACTAATATAATTACTGAAGAGATGTAAAATTGAGGACCTGTTCCTAACAAAAATGCTGAAGAAGGAATCCCAAAGGCAGGCTGTAAACTAGCCAAATATCCTGGTGCTTGGAATAAACAAATGATGATTGTTAACCAACGTGTGATTTGAGTAATCTTCTTTTGTCCACTCGCTCCTTCTTTTTGTAATTTCTGTAAATATGGAATAGCGATTCCCATTAACTGTACTACAATAGAAGCCGAAATGTAAGGCATAATACCAAGTGCAAAAACTGAAGCATTTGCAAAGGCACCACCAGTAAACATATTAAGAATTCCTAATATACCTCCATCAGTACCATCAGCTAAACCTCCAAGTTGATTTGCATCAATACCTGGTAAAACAACCTGAGCACCAAAACGGTACACTAAAAGTAAACCAAGCGTAAGAATGATTCTATCTTTTAGTTCGGTTATTTTCCAAACATTTTTTAATGTATCTATTATTTTCATACTAAAGTGTTCTTATAAAGTTACAGCTTCTCCACCTGCAGCTTCAATTGCAGCTTTTGCTGAAGCAGTAAATTTATGAGCAGTTACTGTTAATTTTGATTTTAATTCACCACGACCAAGAATTTTCACTACTTCATTCTTTCCCGCCAAACCTAGTTCAACTAGAGTTTGAAAATCAACTGCATCCTTTATTTTCTTGTTATCTACTAACTCTTGTAATTTATCTAAGTTTACACCTTGATATTCTACACGGTTAATATTTGTAAATCCAAATTTAGGAACTCTTCTTTGTAGTGGCATTTGACCACCTTCGAAACCTAATTTTTTAGAATAACCTGAACGAGATTTTGCTCCTTTGTGACCACGTGTTGCAGTACCACCTTTTCCAGAACCTTGTCCTCTACCTATTCTTTTACCTTGATTCTTTGTAGAACCTTCTGCTGGTTTTAAATTACTTAAGTTCATTGTATCTTATTATTTTGTTTCTTCTACAGAAACTAAATGTGAAACTTTACTTACCATTCCAAGTATACTTGGAGACGCATCGTGCAATTTGGTTTGACCAATTTTCTTTAAACCAAGAGATTCTAAAATTCTCTTTTGGTTTTGCGTACGATTTATTGCGCTTTTTACTTTTGTTACTTTAATCTTTGCCATCGTCCTATTGGATTAACCGTTAAATACTTTTTCAAGAGAAATACCTCTATCCTTTGCAATTGTTCTTGCGTCTCTTAATTGTAATAAAGCATCAAAAGTTGCTTTTACTACATTATGAGGATTAGAAGATCCTTGAGATTTAGATAATACATCGTGAATACCAACTGCTTCTAAAACTGTTCTCACAGCACCACCAGCAATTACACCTGTACCAGGAGCAGCAGGAATAATATTTACTCTTGCTCCACCAAATTTACCTTTTTGTTCGTGAGGTAAAGTTCCTTTAATAATAGGAATTCTAACTAAATTTTTCTTAGCATCTTCAACAGCTTTTGCAATAGCAGTAGCTACATCTTTAGATTTTCCTAAACCGTGACCTACAACTCCAGCTTCATCACCAACCACTACGATCGCTGAAAAACCAAAAGCTCTACCACCTTTTGTTACTTTAGTAACTCTTTGAACACCAACTAAACGATCTTTAAGATCAATTCCACTTGGTTTTACTAGTTCTGCGTTTTTATATTTCTGATACATAGTGTCTTAAAATTTAAGTCCGCCTTCTCTTGCGCCTTCAGCTAATGATTTTACTCTTCCGTGATATTGGTATCCACCTCTATCAAAAGATATTGTGTTAATACCAGCTTTTATTGCTTTTTCAGCTACAGCTTTACCAACTAGGGCAGCTTTTTCTGATTTAGTTCCTTTTGCAGAAACTACATCCTTGTCTCTTGAAGATGCTGCAGCTAAAGTTTTACCTGTTACATCGTCTACAACTTGAGCGTAGATTTCTTTATTACTTCTAAAAACAGCTAATCTAGGTCTTGCTTCTGTACCAGAAACAACCTTACGGATTCTGCTTTTTATTCTTAGTCTCTTTTCGTTCTTTGTTAATGCCATAACTAATTTTTTAAGCTGATTTACCTGCTTTTCTTCTTAATTCTTCACCAACAAACTTAACACCTTTACCTTTGTAAGGCTCTGGTGGTCTAAATCCGCGAATTTTCGCAGCGACTTGTCCAACTAATTGTTTATCGTGAGATGTTAATTTTATTATTGGGTTTTTACCTTTCTCTGAAATGGTCTCAATTTGTACTTCTGGTGCAATATCTAATACGATATTGTGAGAGAATCCTAAAGCCAAATCTAATTTTTGACCTTGGTTAGATGCTCTATAACCTACACCTACAAGTTCTAATTGTTTAGTCCATCCTTTAGATACACCTTCTATCATGTTGTGCATTAAAGATCTGTATAAACCGTGTTTAGCTTTTTGTTCTTTATTATCTGATGATCTTGTTACAAGCACGTTTCCGTCTTCAACTTTGATTTCAACAGTATCGTATGGTTGTGTTAATTCACCTAATTTACCTTTTACTGTAACTAAGCTATCTTTAACATCAACTGTAACACCTTCTACTATTGCTACTGGATTATTTCCTATTCTTGACATGTTCTTTCTGCTTTATTATTAGTAAACGTAACACAATACTTCACCGCCTACATTGTCTCTATGCGCTTGCTTACCTGTAATTACACCTTTTGATGTAGAAACAATTGCAATACCTAAACCGTTAAGGATTCTTGGCATTTCATTTGCTCCAGCATACTGACGTAAACCTGGTGTACTGATTCTTTGAATTTTTCTGATAACCGACTCTTTAGTTTCTTTGTTATACTTCAAAGCGATTTTAATTGTTCCTTGTACACTAGAATCGTCGAATTTATAACTTAAAATATATCCTTGATCGAATAATATTTTAGTCATTTCTTTTTTTAAGTTTGATGCAGGAATTTCAACAACTCTATGGTTGGCCTTCACTGCATTTCTGATTCTTGTTAAGTAATCAGCAATTGGATCTGTATTCATTTATATTAATTTGCGGTAGTGGTTTTCGAGCTTCCGTTTCTTCGGAATCGAACCTAAAACCAATTTATAATTATTTTTGAAATCGTTATAAAACGATTTTATTTACCATGATGCTTTTCTCACACCTGGAATCAAACCTTGGTTTGCCATCTCACGAAATGTTACACGTGAAATACCAAAAGTTCTCATGTAGCCTTTAGGTCTTCCTGTTAGTTTACATCTGTTGTGCATTCTAACTGGAGAAGCATTTTTTGGTAACTTTTGTAGTGCTTCATAATCTCCAGCTTCTTTCAAAGCTTTACGTTTTTCAGCATATTTAGCTACTGTATTTGCTCTTTTTACCTCACGGGCTTTCATTGATTCTTTAGCCATATCTTAGTTCTTTTGAAAAGGTAAACCCATTTCAGTTAATAACGATTTTGCTTCTTTATCTGTATCTGCAGATGTTACAAAAGTAATATCCATACCAGAGATTTTATTGATTTTATCAATATTTATTTCTGGAAAGATAATTTGTTCAACAACACCTAAGTTATAATTCCCTCTACCATCAAAACCTTTAGCTTTAATACCGTTGAAATCTCTAACTCGAGGTAATGCAGAAGTTACTAAACGATCTAAAAACTCATACATCTGTTCTCCTCTTAACGTAACTCTTACACCAATTGGCATACCTTTACGTAATTTGAAAGATGCAACATCCTTTTTAGATAATGTAGCAACAGCTTTTTGACCAGATATCATTGTTAATTCATCAATAGCATGATCAATTAATTTTTTATCAGCAACTGCAGCACCAACACCTTTAGATATAACTATCTTAGTAAGTTTAGGAACTTGCATTACGTTTTTATATCCGAATTCTTCTGTAAGAGCAGAAACTACTTTGTCCTTGTACTCTTGTTTTAATCTTGGAATATAAGTCATAACTATATTACTTCATTTGATTTTGTTGAAAATCTTACTTTCTTATCACCTTCCATTTTATAACTTACTCTTGTTGTTTCACCTTTCGATGTTAACAATGATAAATTAGATATATGCATTGGTGCTTCTTTTTCTACAATTCCACCTTGAGGGTTTTGCGCACTTGGTTTAGTATGTTTCTTAACCATGTTAACGCCTTCAATGATGGCTTTGTTTTTATCTTTTAATACTTTGATAACATTACCTTCTGTACCTTTATGGTCTCCAGCTATTACTCTAACAGTATCTCCTGATTTAATTTTAAACTTTGTCATTTTATTAGTCATTAAAGCACTTCTGGTGCTAATGATACAATTTTCATGAATTGTCTATCACGAAGTTCTCTAGCTACTGGTCCAAATACACGTGTTCCTCTCATTTCACCCGTTGGGTTTAAAAGTACACAAGCATTATCATCAAATCTAATATAAGATCCGTCTGGACGTCTCACTTCTTTTTTAGTACGAACAACTACTGCTGTTGATACTGCTCCTTTTTTAATGTTTCCATTAGGAGTAGCATCTTTTACTGAGACAACAATTTTATCTCCAATAGAAGCGTATCTTCTCTTTGTACCACCTAGAACACGGATAGTTAAAACTTCCTTTGCTCCAGTGTTATCAGCTACTTTTAATCTTGATTCTTGTTGTACCATAATTACTTCGCTCTTTCAATTATTTCTACTAATCTCCAACATTTTGATTTACTTAAAGGTCTTGTTTCCATGATCTTTACAGTATCTCCAATATTGCAATCGTTTGTTTCGTCATGAGCAACATATTTCTTTGTTTTCAAAACGAACTTTCCGTACATAGGGTGTTTTACTTTTTTAACTTCAGCAACCACAATTGATTTCTGCATTTTGTTACTAGTAACAATTCCTATACGTTCTTTTCTTAAATGTCTTTTTTCCATCTTTCAGCCAGAATACAATTACTGTATTTCTCTTTTAGTTAATTCTGTTGCAATTCGTGCTACTGAACGTCTAACGTTTCGTAACTGAATTGGATTATCTAATGGAGAGATTGCATGTGCCATTTTCAGGTCTGCATAACTCTTTTTAGTTTCACCAAGTTTCTCTTGTAACTCAGCTACTGATAATTCTTTAATTTCTGATTGTTTCATAATATCAATAAATTAAGCTTCGTAATCTCGAGCCATTAAAAACTTAGTTTTTACTGGTAACTTTTGTGCAGCTAATCTTAAGGCTTCCTTTGCAACTTCCATTGGCACTCCACCAACTTCAAATAAAATTCTTCCTGGTTTTACTACAGCTACCCAATATTCTACAGCACCTTTACCTTTACCCATACGAACCTCTAAAGGTTTTTTAGTAATTGGCTTGTCTGGAAATATCTTAATCCATAATTGACCTTCTCTCTTCATGTAACGAGTTGCAGCAATACGCGCAGCTTCGATTTGACGAGATGTCAAGAAATTTGAATCCATAGATTTTATACCAAACATACCATTGGAAAGTGTGTAACCTCTTCCGGTATTTCCTTTCATACGTCCTTTTTGGACTTTACGAAATTTTGTTCTTTTCGGTTGTAACATTTTTACTTTTCTTTAAAAATTACTTTCTACGACGAGATTTGTTATCACGACCGCGTCCTCCTGTTTTACCACCTTGTTTCTTAGACAAGCCAACTAATGGAGAAAGTTCTCTTTTTCCGTATACTTCACCTTTCATAATCCACACTTTAACACCTAATCTACCATAAGTAGTATGTGCCTCAACTAAAGCGTAATCAATGTCAGCTCTAAAAGTAGACAAAGGAATACGTCCTTCTTTATAGTGTTCACTACGTGCCATTTCAGCACCATTTAAACGACCACTAATTTGAATTTTTATTCCTTCAGCATTCATTCTGATTGCTGCAGCAATTGCCATTTTGATCGCACGTCTGTAAGAAATACGATTTTCAATTTGACGAGCTACGCTTGATCCTACTAAGAATGCATCAAGTTCAGGTCTCTTTATTTCAAAGATGTTTAACTGAACTTCTTTTCCAGTAATTTTCTTAAGCTCTTCTTTTAACTTGTCTACCTCTTGTCCACCTTTTCCGATAATAATACCAGGTCTAGCAGTAGTGATAGTAACGGTTACAAGTTTAAGCGTACGCTCAATAATAACTCTAGATACACTAGCTTTTGATAAACGAGCATGAATATACTTTCTGATTTTATCGTCTTCAGCAAGTTTATCACCATAATCATTTCCACCATACCAGTTAGATTCCCATCCTCTGATAATTCCTAAACGATTTCCGATTGGATTTGTCTTTTGTCCCATATCTCTATTTAAGCTTGTGTGTTATTTTTAGCTCCAATCACAACTGTAACGTGATTAGATCTTTTTCTTATTCTGTGTGCACGACCTTGAGGTGCTGGACGTAATCTCTTTAACATCGATCCTCCATCAACTCTAATCTCTTGTACAAATAAATCTGCTTCTTCAATATCAGCATCTTCGTTTTTAGCTTGCCAGTTAGCAATTGCTGATAACAACAATTTCTCTAAGCGTCTAGACGCTTCTTTAGAGCTAAATCTTAATATTTGTAATGCTTTTTCAGCTTCTTTTCCTCTTACCAAATCTGCAACTAAACGCATTTTTCTTGGTGAGGTAGGACAGTTATTTAATTTTGCAAATGCAACTTTCTTTCTGTCTTCCTTAATAGCGTCTGCCATTTGTTTTTTACGACTTCCCATAGCTACTATTTTTTACCTTTATTTTTTGCACCTGCGTGACCTCTAAAAGATCGTGTTGGTGAAAATTCTCCTAATTTATGACCTACCATATTTTCAGTTACATAAACTGGTACAAATTGGCGTCCGTTGTGAACTGCAATAGTTTGTCCAACAAAATCTGGAGAAATCATAGAGGCTCTAGACCACGTTTTGATTACCGTCTTTTTGTTAGATGCTACATTAGCATCAACTTTTTTACTCAATTTATAATGGATGTAAGGTCCTTTTTTTAATGAACGTGCCATATTATCTTAATTATTTCTTTCTACGTTCTACAATATACTTATTACTCGCTTTTGTTTTAGAACGTGTTCTAAATCCTTTAGCTGGAATACCATTTCTAGATCTTGGGTGTCCACCTGAAGATTTACCTTCACCACCACCCATTGGGTGATCAACTGGATTCATTACCACTGGTCTTACTCTTGGTCTTCTACCTAACCATCTACTTCTACCTGCTTTACCAGATACAGTTAATTGATGATCAGAATTAGAAATAACTCCAATTGTAGCTAAACAATCTGAAAGAATCATTCTTGTTTCTCCAGATGGTAACTTTACTGTTGCAAACTTACCGTCTCTTGCCATTAACTGAGCAAATGCTCCTGCACTTCTTGCCATTACTGCTCCTTGTCCAGGACGTAATTCAATACAAGAAATTATAGTACCTAAAGGTATTTCGCTTAATGGCATAGCATTACCAATTTCTGGTGCTACTCCTTCTCTTCCAGAAACTACATTTTGCCCAACTTGTAAACCATTTTGTGCAATGATGTAACGCTTTTCACCATCTTGATAATTCAATAATGCGATAAAAGCTGTTCTGTTTGGATCGTATTGAATAGAAGCTACTTCACCAGGAACTCCTGCTTTGTCTCTTTTAAAATCGATAATACGATACTTTCTTTTATGACCTCCACCAATTTGGCGCATTGTCATTTTTCCTCGATTGTTTCTACCACCAGACCTTTTATTCGGTACGAGTAAACTCTTTTCCGGCTTATCAGTAGTTATGGCATCGAATCCATTTACTACTCTAAATCGCTGAGCTGATGTGATTGGTTTTAATTTTCTTACTGACATTCTTGTCTAATTACATGTTAGTGTATAAATCAATTACTTCACCTTCCGCCAGTTGTACAATTGCTTTTTTAACAGCATTTGTTTTACCATGTTGAATACCAGTTTTTGTAAACTTAGTACTACGATCTGGACGGACATTTATAGTACGAACTTTTTCAACAGAGACACCATAAGCAGCTTCAACTGCTTTTTTGATTTCTACCTTGTTCGCCTTGGTGTTCACTTGAAACGTAAAGCAGTTATTCAACTCACTATTAGTTGTCGCTTTTTCAGTGATGATAGGTTTAATTAAGATACTCATTGTCTTCTATTTACTTAAGTTCGATTCAATTCCTTCTAAAGAACTCTCTAGAAGAATTAATTTATTTGCGTTTAAAATTTTATAAGTGCTTAATTCTGAGTTCATTACAACTTCAGCGCCTTTAAAATTTCGTGATGACAAATATACATTATTATTTGACGCACCCAACACAAACAAAGATTTTTTGTTTTGTACATCTAGTGCTTTCAATACAGCTGTAAAGTTTTTCGTCTTTGGAGCCTCAAAATTGAAGTCTTCTAAAACAACGATATCCTTATCATTAGCTTTCATAGTTAACGCTGATTTACGTGCTAAACGTTTCAGGTTTTTATTCAGCTTAATGCTGTAATTTCTTGGTCTTGGTCCGAACATACGTCCACCACCTCTAAATACACCAGATTTAATACTACCTGCTCTTGCAGTACCAGTACCTTTTTGTTTTTTAATCTTACGTGTACTTCCAGAAATTTCTGCTCTTTCTTTTGCCTTGTGCGTTCCTTGACGTTGGTTAGCAAGATATTGCTTAACATCTAAGTAAACTGCATGATTATTAGGCTCAATAGCGAACACATCTTTAGAAAGGTCTACCTTTCTACCTGTGTCTTTTCCGTTTATATCTAAAACTGCTACTTTCATTACTTTTGAATAATTACATAAGAGTTTTTGTGTCCTGGAACACATCCTTTAACCACAATTAAGTTCTTTTCAGCAACTACTTTGTAGACTCTTAAATTTTCAACATTCACTCTTTCGCCACCCATTCGTCCTGCCATTTTCATTCCTTTAAATACTCTCGCAGGATATGAAGCAGCACCAATAGAACCTGGAGCTCTTAAACGGTTGTGTTGACCATGCGTTGCTTGTCCAACTCCACCAAATCCATGACGTTTTACAACACCTTGGAAACCTTTACCTTTAGAAGTTCCTGCAACATCAACAAACTCACCTTCTATAAAGTGCTCTACTGTTATTGCATCTCCTAATTTGTAATCTCCCTCAAATCCTTGAAATTCCGCGACTTTTCTCTTAACAGAAGTACCAGCTTTTTTGGCGTGACCAATTTCAGCTTTAGTAGCACTTTTCTCTGTCTTGTCATCGAAACCAAGTTGAAGGGCACTGTACCCGTCGACCTCTTCGGTTCTGACTTGGGTAACGATACATGGTCCAGCTTCGATTACTGTACAAGGAATATTCTTCCCGTTTTCATCGAAAATGCTGGTCATACCGATCTTTTTTCCTATTAACCCAGACATAATTATTAATTTATTTATTATTACTATTTATTAAAAACTCAAGGCCGAAAATACATTCGACCTTGAATTGTATTTTTACCGTTTTTCCTTTGCACGCAGCTCAGGACATGTTTTCGCTTTTATCAATTAAGCGATAAGATTCACTTACACTTTAATCTCTACTTCAACTCCACTTGGTAATTCAAGTTTCATTAACGCATCAATTGTTTTAGAAGATGAAGAGTATATATCAAGTAATCTCTTGTATGAGCTTAGTTGAAATTGTTCTCTAGACTTCTTATTTACGTGTGGTGAACGTAATACAGTGAAAATCTTTTTGTGTGTTGGTAATGGAATTGGTCCAGTTACTACAGCACCAGTACTTTTTACTGTTTTTACAATCTTATCAGCAGACTTGTCTACTAAATTGTGATCGTAAGATTTTAATTTTATTCTGATTTTTTGACTCATTTTATTAAGATTTACGATTCAACTCCTTTAGCTGCTGCAATAACTTCCTCTGAAATATTTTTAGGAGTTTCTGCATAGTGTGAAAATTCCATTGTTGATGTTGCACGACCTGAAGATAATGTTCTTAAAGTGGTTACATAACCGAACATTTCAGAAAGTGGTACAGTAGCTTTTACGGTTTTTGCTCCAGCTCTGTCACCCATACCTTCCATCATACCTCTTCTTCTATTTAAATCACCTACTATATCACCCATATTCTCTTCAGGTGTAATCACCTCAAGTTTCATAATAGGTTCCATAATAACTGCTTTCGCAGCTCTAGCACAGTTTTTAAACCCTAACTTAGCAGCTAATTCAAAAGATAATTGATCAGAATCCACATCGTGGTATGACCCATCTCTTAAAGTCACTTTCATAGAATCAATTTCGTAACCTGCTAATGGTCCATTTATCATTGCTTGCTTAAATCCTTTTTCTATTGAAGGGATAAATTCCTTAGGAACGTTACCACCTTTAATTACAGATTCAAACTGTAAACCTACTACACCTTCATCTGCTGGTTCTACCGTAAATACGATATCAGCAAATTTACCACGACCACCAGACTGTTTCTTATAAACTTCTCTATGATCTGCAGAAGCAGTAATAGCTTCTTTATATTCAACTTGTGGTTGACCTTGGTTAACCTCAACTTTAAATTCTCTTCTTAAACGATCAACAATTACATCTAAATGAAGTTCTCCCATTCCAGAAATAATAGTCTGTCCTGAAGCTTCATCTGAACGTACTGTAAATGTCGGATCTTCTTCAGCTAATTTAGCTAAACCGATTCCTAATTTATCAACATCAGCTTTTGTCTTAGGCTCAACCGCAATACCAATAACTGGGTCTGGAAAATCCATAGATTCTAAAACGATAGGATGATCTTGATCTGTTAATGTATCTCCTGTTTTGATAGATTTAAATCCAACAGCAGCTCCAATATCTCCAGCTTCGATATAATCAATTGCATTTTGCTTATTAGCATGCATTTGATAAATACGAGAGATACGCTCTTTCTTACCAGAACGATTATTTAACACATAAGAACCTGCATCTAAACGACCAGAATAAGCTCTAAAGAATGCTAAACGTCCTACGAAAGGATCTGTAGCAATCTTAAATGCTAATGCAGCAAACGGCTCATCAACACTTGGCTTACGAATTTCTTCTTTTTCAGTATCAGGATTCATTCCTTTAATACCTTCCTTATCCATTGGAGAAGGCAAGTAACGACAAACAGCATCTAATAAAAACTGTACACCTTTATTTTTAAACGCAGATCCACAAATCATAGGAATGATAGCCATATCCATAACAGCAGCTCTAAGTGCAGCGTGCACTTCGTCTTCAGTTATAGAATTTTCATCTTCCATGAATTTTTCTAATAAATTCTCATCGTAACTAGCTACTTCTTCAATAAGTAGTGCTCTATATTTTCTAGCTTCAGCTTTAAGCTCTTCTGGTATTTCAATAACGTCAAAAGTTGCCCCTTGCGTTTCATCATGCCAAACAATAGCTCTGTTCTTAACTAAATCTATAATACCTTTAAAGTCTTCTTCATCACCAATGTTTAAAACGATTGGCACAGCATTAGACTTCAACATATCTTTTACTTGTTGACAAACACCTAAAAAGTCAGATCCTTGACGGTCCATTTTATTAACGAAACCAATTCTAGGCACTTTATAGTTATCTGCAAGTCTCCAGTTAGTTTCAGATTGTGGCTCAACACCATCAACTGCACTAAATAAGAATACTAAACCATCTAATACACGTAATGATCTATTTACCTCTACAGTAAAATCAACGTGACCAGGAGTATCAATAATATTAAAGTGATATCCTTTTGTATCAGGAGTTGGCTTTGCATTTTCTAATGGAAATTGCCATGTACAAGTTGTTGCAGCAGAAGTAATTGTAATACCTCTTTCTTGCTCCTGCTCCATCCAGTCCATTGTTGCAGCACCATCATGTACTTCACCAATTTTGTGAGAAACACCTGTATAATAAAGAACACGTTCTGTAGTCGTAGTTTTTCCTGCATCAATATGCGCAGCAATACCTATATTTCTTGTGTATTTTAAATCTCTTGCCATATCTTATTAAAATCTAAAGTGAGAGAATGCCTTATTTGCTTCTGCCATTTTGTGAGTATCAACTCTCTTTTTAACAGCCGCTCCTTCTTCTTTAGCTGCAGCTAAAACTTCAGCAGCTAATTTTTGTGGCATAGATTTTTCATTTCTTTTTCTTGAGTAACTAATCAACCATTTCATAGCTGTAGATACTTTACGATCTGGACGAATTTGCATTGGAATTTGAAATGTTGCTCCACCTACTCTACGACTACGTACTTCTACGTGAGGCATAACGTTAGATAAGGCATCTTTCCAGATTTCTAAAGCTGTTTTTTCTTCGTCTGTTTTTTTTGCTTCTACAATATCAATTGCATCATAGAATACTTTAAAAGCGACAGACTTCTTACCATCCCACATCATCATATTAACGAAACGAGTTACTAACTGGTCGTTAAATTTTGGATCTGGTAAAAGCGGTCTCTTTTTTGCTGCTCTTTTTCTCATGTCTTCTTTTTGAGTGTTTAGTTGTTTGTTGTTAGTTATTAATGCTTTCCGCACTCATAACCGATAACTCTTAACTTGTTTTACTTCTTAGGGCGTTTTGCACCATACTTAGATCTACGTTGTGTTCTACCTGCAACACCTGCTGTGTCTAAGGCACCACGAACGATGTGATATCTAACTCCTGGCAAATCTTTTACCCTTCCACCTCTAACCAATACTATCGAGTGCTCTTGTAAATTGTGTCCTTCACCACCGATGTATGCATTAACCTCTTTTCCGTTTGTTAAACGAACCCTTGCTACCTTACGCATTGCTGAGTTTGGTTTCTTAGGTGTCGTTGTATAAACACGAGTACACACACCACGTCTTTGTGGACACGAATCTAAAGCAGCCGATTTACTCTTCTTGGTTATTTTGGCTCTTCCTTTTCGTACTAATTGTGAAATTGTTGGCATATATTTCTATATAATTTTTATTAAATCCTCTCTTTAGAGGGCTGCAAAGGTAGAAATAAATATCTATTATTCAAACACCGAACGATTAATTTTAGAAAGTTTTTTTATACGCAGTTAAACTATTACGATATTAATATTAAATTGAATACAATAAAACACACTTTTTTACTTTATATCTCAACAGAAAAACAGACCTTAACGTAAACTATACGCTACTTTAATATTTATACTAAAGAAAAAAATTATCATTTTCTTTAATAGCAAATTCATGATTTGTATGGTATTGATACTAATTTTGCGTTAGATTTGAATAATAGAATTTTTGATGCCAAAAATAAAACACCTTTTTATTGCACTCCTATTTTTAATGTGTATCACATATAGTAATGGTCAAAACTTAAACCTTACATGTATTGGTTCTTCGGAAAATGAAACGGAAACGATAGATTCTATAGGTTACAAAAAAACGTTTCAAGATTATTCTTCAATAGCGGCCGAAGTCGCTGAACTGAAAAAAAAATTAATCAGAGTAGGCTTTATAGAAACCGAGCAACTTAGCTTCACTAAACAGACCGATTCTTCTTATCTGGCACATTTCAGTATAAAAAATAAATATGAATCTATTACTATTTCGCATAATGATTTGGTGAGTTTACCTATTTTAAAGTTGACTGGATTTTTAGACAAAAAAAATGATTTAATTATTCCTATTGAACATGTTGAATCTACTTTGAGTTTTATTAACACGCAAATGGCCAATCAAGGAAATCCCTTTAGTTCATTAATTGTTACTGATATCGAAAAGATGGACACTAAAAATTTAAAAGGCTCACTAACTGTTTCTAAATTAAACTCTAGAACTATAGATAAACTTGTTTTGAAAGGTTATGAAAAATTCCCTAAGTCCTTTATTAAACGGTATCTAAAAATTAAAACCGGACAAACCTTTAGCTTAGATAAAATTAAACAAAAGACAAGGGCGTTTAACGATTTACCTTTTGCTAATCAAAAAAGAGATCCTGAAGTACTTTTCTCTCAAGATTCTACCATATTATATATGTACATAGAAAAATCTAGGAGCAACACCTTTGATGGCTTCTTAGGGTTTGGTACTAATGAGACAACAAACAAGATTGAATTTGATGGGTATTTGGATTTGAATTTGACAAATAATTTGAATTATGGAGAATCTTTAAAACTTTTATATAAGAGCGATGAAAGTGAACAGCAGACTTTTGATTTAAGATTAAAAGCGCCTTATATATTTAACACTCCTGTTGGCATCGATTTGAATTTGAATATTTTTAAAAGAGATTCATCATTTGTTACGGTGACTCAAGCCGCTAAATTAAATTATCAAATTAATAGCAAACATGTTATTTCTGGTGGAATATCATCTGTTCAATCTACAGACCTACTCGACCTTCCATCTGCATTAATTACAGATTTCACTTCTAATCAATACTTTATTAATTACACATTTACAGAGCGTCAAAATTATAATCTTCTTTTTCCTGTAAATTTTTTGTTTGATATCTCTACTGGCTTCGGAAATAGAACTTATGAAAACATCGATGAAAAACAATCTAATTTTTATATCAATACATTTAAAATCTTTAACCTTAATGATAAGAATAGTATCTACGGCAGAATAAGCTCTAACTACTTAATCTCTGACACTTATTTAGAAAACGAACTACCTCGCTTTGGTGGTATAAACTCTATTCGCGGATTTGAAGAAAATAGTTTAATCGCAAATTTATATGCGGTTCTTAATACAGAGTATAGATATAAACTCAATAACTCTATTTATGTACATTCTGTTATTGACGCTGCTTATTTTGAAAATCAGTTGGCTAATCAAAAAGAAAAACTCTTCGGGTTTGGATTTGGATTTGGACTTATTACTAAAGCTGGATTATTTCGATTTAATTATACTAGTGGTAAAACCGAAAATCAAAAATTCAAATTATCTGATTCTAAAATTCACTTGAGTCTGACTACTACATTTTGATTTATATGGTCGCAAAATGTGTTATTCAATAATTTAACAAAAAACACCCACATATTATTGGTTTCTTAACTTTTTATTTAGAACTTTGAAAGAAGACCAATTTAATTACTCACAAATATGAAAAAAACTCTCAGTAAAGCGCTAACACTATTACTCTTGTTAGCTGTGCAACTTACGCTTGCACAAGAAAAAACAATTACTGGAACAGTGACAGATCAATCTGCTGTACCTCTTCCAGGAGTCAACATTATTGTTAAAGGTACCTCAACAGGTACACAAACGAACTTTGATGGTGTTTATACTATTAAAAGTAACGTTGGAGATATTTTGATATTCTCTTATGTTGGTTTGAAAACACAAGAAATCAAAGTTGGTGAATCTAATACAATAGACGTTACAATGCTAGAAGATGCAGATGCATTAGACGAAGTCATTGTAACTGCAGTGGGTATTAAAAGAAAGCCCGATGAAATTACTACTGCCTATGAAAATCTTAAGGCAGAAGAAATCACGTCGGCAAATAATCCAGATGCAGTTCAATCTTTAGCTGGTAAAGTTTCAGGTTTACAGATTAACACAACCAATACAGGTGTGAATCCTTCTACAACTATTAGATTGAGAGGGACACGATCACTCTCTGGATCAAATTCTGCTCTTATTGTGATTGACAATGTTATTTCTTCGGCAACAATATTGTCTGATTTAGACCCTGAAATTATAGAATCTATCAACATTATAAAAGGACCTAATGGAGCTGCTCTCTATGGATCTCGTGGAGGAAATGGTGTTATCATTGTAACCACAAAAAAAGGAACAAAAAATCAAGGCAAACTTAATATCTCGTATTCTACTACACTTACTTTAGAAGATATTGGCTTTTTGCCACAATTACAAGATAGATATGGTAAAGGATATTGGGGAGAAATTGATGCCTTTGATCAAGGGTCTTGGGGACCAGAATATGATGGTTCTATTCAACCAGTAGGTTTACCTTACCCAACAGTTAATGACTACACATATAGTACCTATGAATTTAAAAAGGATAATATGAAAGACTTTTTTAACACAGGTACAACCATTCAAAATACTTTGACGCTTTCAGGTGGAGATAGTGAAGGTTTTTATTCTCTTACGGCAAATAGAAGAAATACAGATGGTCTAATACCAGATGACAACTACAAAAAAGACTTTTTTGCATTGAGTGCAGGAAAGACATTTGGTAAATTTTCTATGTCTGGAAATATTCGTTTTACTAATGAAGATCAAAATGTTGCAAGTACAATTTTTGATAACAACGGAAATGTTCGCCTCAGTGGAGTTTATACAGAATTAGCACAATTACCTAGTGATATAGATGTTACAGAGTTTAACTCTGGAAGTAATAGTGATCACTGGACTGCCTTTGGTAATAGTCCGTATTGGGTTAAAGATAATCAAAGATCACTTTCTGAAAATACAAGGTCAGATTTATCTGCAGAACTATCTTACCAATTCAATGACAACATTAGCGCAGTACTAAGAAGTAATGTTGTTACAAATAGTGGAAAAGGCTTTACATATGCAAATGCATACGTATCTGAATACACTGTAACTGGAGATAGTAGAGATATTCAATCCTCTTTAAGTGTAACAAGTAACAACTCTAGAACACTATACACAGATTTAATTGCAAATTTCAATTATCAATTAACTGAAGACATTGAATTAAAATCATTAGTTGGTTTTAATAGTACAGAAAGTAGAGGGTTCTCTCTAACAACAGCAGGAGATATCCTAACCCTACCTGGATTATATACCGTAGAAAATATCTCTAGTGGTGTTTCTGTTTCCGATTTTAGCTCAATTAGTAGGCAACAAGGTATTTTTGCTAATATAGATTTAAGCTATAAAGATTATTTATTTTTAAATTTAACTGGACGTCAAGAATGGGATTCTAGATTACAATCTGCTGGTAGAAAAATTGGAGACATTGGTTTTTTCTACTATTCAGTAGGAGCCTCATTTATACCTACAAAAGCTTTTCCAGACATTAAGTCTGACTTTTTACACAGAATGAAAATATCTGGTGGTTATGTTAAAACTGCTAACATTTCAGCATTAGGATCACATGATTTATTTGATACAGGTTTTAGACCTGCTGCATTTCCATATCCTGGTGGAGTTAACTCTTTTATTATTCCTTCATCAACTTTTGATAATGCAATTGAGCCTGAATTCATTAACACCTTAGAAGCTAATCTAAATTTAGAACTGCTGAAGCGTGGTGGAATTCCCAGAATTACGCTAGATGGTAGTTATTCTTTCTACACCAATGACAATCAAATTTTAAGTGCTTCAGTATCATCTGCTACCAGCGTATTTAGTGCAGGTATCAATGTAGGTGAAACTCAAACAAATGCTTATGAAGTTGATTTAGGTTTAACTCCTATTAAAACAGATGATTTAAGATGGAACTTAAACTTTGGCTATGCATCTCAAGAAACAATAGCTACAAAAATTACTGATGATGCAGATATTCTTGGTAGTGGTTCTCCTGGAATTTATGCCATCCAAGGACAAGAATTCCCTTTAATTAGAGGTAGTGCTTATGAAAGAGACGAAGAAGGTAGAGTCGTTTTAAATCCTGATGGTTCACCTAGAACAGCGTCTGGATTAAAAGTACTTGGTAAAACAACTCCAGATTATATTTTAAATTTTGGAACAGATATTACCTACAAAGGGTTTAGACTAAGTGCTGTTGCAGATTTTAGAACAGGACATGTGTTCTACTCTGGAATTTACAATAACTTAACTGGACAAGGTCGTAGTTTTATTACTGCGGAAAATGGAAGAGGACACTTTATTTTTCCTAACTCCACAGTTATAGGATCAGGAACAACAAATACTACGGTACTAACAGGACCATCTTATGGAGGACCAACAGCTTATGCACAATACCAATCTTTTGTTCAAAGTGGAGATTTCACTGGAGTAGATGAAAACTTTGTACTTGACGCTACTGCATTAAAACTTAGGGAAGTTGCTCTTAGCTATGCGTTACCTAGTAAAGTTTTAGAAAACACATTTATTCAAGGTTTATCAATTGGTATCAGTGGAAGAAATTTACTTGTAGTACTTCCTAAAGAAAATAGAGGATACAATGATCCTGAAATTGGATCTGGAATAGGTGGATACGGTCAAACGCCTCCAACTAAATTTTATTCAATGAATGTAAAACTTAACTTTTAAGAAAATGAAAAACATAAATAATATAAAATACACACTGTCATTGGCACTGCTATTTCTTACATTTTCTTGTAACGATGTACTTGTTAATGAAGATCCTAATGGAGTGGCCATAGATCAATTACCACCAGAAGTAATTTTACCTGGTGCTTTTACTGTTCCTTCAGAGACTTTAATGAGTTCTATGAATGAGTTAGGCAATACAATGTTAGCAACTTGGTCTGGTAATGCACAACAGGTTCAGGCACCATATTTTGAAGAATTTCAATATCAATTAACTACAGATTTTTATGATGATATTTGGGATAACTTAATGGCTAGAACTGGAAACTTAACTCAAATTATCACTAATGATTATGATCATAATTATGATTATTTTAAAGGCGCATCTAAAATATACAGAGCATTCTATTTTCAATATTTAGTAGATATGTATGGAGATATTCCTTTTACTGATATTCATCAACGTGGCGATTTATTATTTCCTGAATATGACGATCAAATAGATGTATACGTAGCTCTAATTAACGATGTGAATGATGCTATAGCTCAAATTCAAAATACAGATGAAAGTACAGCAGTCCCTATGGGATCAAATGATGTCATAATGGGCGGAAACATGAATAAGTGGATTAAATTTGGAAACACATTAAAACTTAGACTATTGTTACGTATGTCTGATGCAGCACAATCCACACCAGATTTACAAACCATTCTCAATACAGAATTTGCATCACTTAATAATGCCGAATTTTTAGGTATGGGAGACGATGTTACAATTAATCCTGGTTATTCTGATGAAGTAGATAGAATGAATCCTTTTGTAGAAACTTTTGGTTATGCAGCTGGACAATTTGGAGACACAGCAAATGAGACGTTCTCTAACCTAAGAGCTGGACCAACAACATATTTAGTTGAATTATTAAATGGAACAACTAATGGTGTTTCAGATTCAAGGTTACAGCGATTATATACACCTAGAGCTGGACAAAGTGCCATCCAAGGAAACACACAAGGAGGAGGTGATCAACCTTCTAGAATTGGACCTGGTTTATTAAGTTCTCCACAACAAGATGGTTATATAATGACAGCATCTGAATCGCTTTTCTTACAGTCGGAAGCAGTTTTCAAAGGATTATTATCCTCAGGAAATGCTAAAGGACTATTTGAAAGTGCTATTCAAGCATCACATAATAGATTAGGAGCTTCAATAGGTAATTACCTAAACATCGCAAATAATGTAAGTGGTATTGGTTGGGATGGCACAGCAGATAAGCTTGAAGCAATCATAACTCAAAAGTGGATCGATCTAGGAGGAACTAATGGAGCTGAAACTTGGATTGAATATACAAGAACAGGATATCCAAGTAATATGCCACTTCCAGATATCACAAACAGACCAAACAGACCAATTCGATTATTATATCCAACATCAGAATACACAGGAAATTCAGCAAATGTTAGTGTTTACAATCAAAATGTAGATTCAGCATTTAATACTTCGATTTTTTGGGACGTTAACTAAAAAAAAAAATGAAAATGAAAAAAATTAAATTTATTCTAATAACAATTCTAAGTGCTGGACTTATGGTCTCATGTAACATAGACGATGAACCACAGCAATTAGAAGCTGATTTAGCCACCACACCTTATGTGGTTGGTTTTAATAACAGTGAGTCTGCTCCTGCATTTCTTACCGATGGAGCTGTAAACATGTTTAGTGAAAATATAGTATTACTAGGTGGAAATGATTTTTCAAGTAATCCAAGTATTACTGTAAATTTTGAAGTAGATCAAACCTCTACAGCTGTTGCAGGTACAGACTTTGATTTTGTAAATGGTTCTCAATCTATTACTATTGAAGAAAACAGAGAGTATGCAACACTTGATATTAATTTTTATTCGGAAAACATCAATATCGACGATCCGAAAATTTTAATTTTAAATATCACTTCAGCAGATAATAATGCAGTGGTAGGTGCACAATTTCAAACACTAACAATTACTATTAATGGGATTTGTTTTTCTGATATTGGAGGTATGTATAGCGTAACAACAACCTATGGCTTTCATGACTTCTTACCAAACTTTAGTACACATACCATGGACGTAGAGATTGAAGCTTTAGGAGATGGCCTATATAACGTAGTCGATTTTTCTGGAGGACTCTACACTGTAGGACCTTATGTTGCAGCTTATGGAACTGGACCAACAAGTTTTGATGTAGAATTTACAGAAAACTGTGGAGACATTTCTTGGAGTGGTCAAACCGATCAATGGGGAGCAGTAATACCTTTATCTGGAGGAATCAATTCAGTAGATCCAAATACTGGTGTTGTAACAATCTCTTGGTATTGTGAAGCATATACCGAAAATGGAGTTTCAGTTTATACACCACTTTAATACTATAAATAATATGAAAAATATACACAAAAAAATAAGTTACTCGTTAATTATAGTGTTCCTGTTAGGTCTTGTTACCTTTTCATGTGAAGACGATGATTCAATTGCTAGACGAGGAAAACCAGCATTAACAGTAATGAGTAATTCTGTTACAGTTACTGAAGGTGAAACTGCCGTTTTCTCAATAGATGTAGAATATGGAGTTTCAGAAAAAATAGACATTAGAATTGATGTTTTAGATGCAGATGGCAATCCTGTTGTCACTGCAAATCCTACCGATGGAGATGCTACAACTGGTAATGGGTTCTATGATAGAGTACAATTTGAAGCTATAGAAGTCCCTTATCCAACGTGGTTTGAATCTGGATATTTTGAATACGGATATCAAGGAGGATCAGGATATATTGCGTCTTTCCCAGCTTTTACTGAAACAATAGAATTAAATATTGAAACTCTTCAAGACTTTATACAAGAGGGCTCTAAAACAGTAAACTTAAGATTGTCTGCTACTTCATTAATGCAAGCAACGATACAAGAAGATATAAGTATAATAATCAATGACTACGTAGGTAATGATTTAGTCACAAGATTAAACTGGGCTGGAGATTATTTAGATAGTGCAGCAGATCCTTGCGATATTAATACTGGTTTAGATTTAGATCTCGAATTAATTTATGACGGCAATTACGTGCAAACAAGTTATAATGATTGTCCTGAACAATTAACAATTTTAAGTTCAGATGCTGATGGCATTTATACCATTGATGCTAGTTTTTGGACTGCCAACGGAAATACATCTGTAGATGGTAATAATGTTCCAGTTACCATAGATTTCATGAAAGATGGTGTCTTTTTAGAATCTGTTGATTTATCATCACTGTTTCCATTAAACGATGGCGGACTTAATGATGGTAACGACAATGCAATTACGTCTTTTTCCGTAGAAAAAAATGGAAATACATATACCATTACAGATAGTAATAATACTCAAATTGCTCAAGGTCGATTTGCAGATTACAGATTATCATTAGAAGAAAAGAGAGTCTTAAAAAACTAATCTTCTAACACTAATACGTGTAAAAAAACCATCTCGCTTGAGATGGTTTTTTTGTTTTAAATAATTAAATCTTGCACAAATCTAAATGTTAAAATATATTTCAATTTACTCTTTTTATCTATTTATGATAGGTTTTTTTAATAAGTTACAATTATATTTATAAAAAAATTAAGCTATGATAAGAAGACTACTCCTATTTTTAACTCTTTTGTTCTTTTCATTTTCTCACGCACAAAATACCGTTGGCACTACGTTTATCAATGAAAATGTATTTAATGCCTACACACTATTTACAACAAACACAAAATCATTCTTAATTAATAATTGCGGTGAGGTTGTCAATGAGTGGAATAGTACTTATTCACCTGGTAACGCAGTATATCTTTTACCTAACGGAAATTTACTCAGAGCAGGACGATTAAATGATGGTAGTAGCAATATAACATTTGGAGGTCAAGGAGGTATTGTAGAACTTTTTGATTGGGATAATAATCTTTTATGGTCATATACATATAGCTCTAATCAATTTAGACAACATCATGATATATTTCCAATGCCAAACGGTAATGTTTTAATTTTAGCTGCAACTGTTATGACTGAAGCAGAAGCTATTGCTAAAGGAAGAGACCCAAATTTGTTAACCCAATCTAACCTTTACAGCGAGCAAGTTATAGAGGTAGAACCCGTTGGCACTAATCAAGGAAATATTATTTGGGAATGGAACGCAAAAGATCATCTTGTTCAAGATTTTGATAATCTAAAAGATAATTTTGGAGATATTGCTTTAAATCCTGGAAAAATTGATATTAATTTCTTAAATGGTCTTAACGGAGCTGCTAATTGGTTACATTTTAATTCAATACAATATAACGAAGATTTAGACCAAATAGTAATGAGCTCTCGACATCTAAGTGAGGTTTATATTATTGACCATTCTACAACTACAGCAGAATCAGCAACAAGTTCAGGAGGTAATTATGGTAAAGGTGGTGATCTATTATATCGTTGGGGAAATCCACAGGCTTACCAACAAGGTACTGAAGCTGATCGTATGTTATACGGTCAACATTACCCACATTTTATTGCAGAAGGATTAAATAACGAAGGGAAACTTATGATTTTCAATAATGGAGATGGTAGAACTCCAGAATATTCTGAAGCTATAATTGTAAACCCTCCAACTACAGCACCTGGATTTTATGAATACACACCAAACACTGCTTTTGGCCCAATGTCTGTTGATTACTCCTATTCAGATCAATCAACAGATCCTTCAGAGTTTTACTCAGCCATTGTAAGTAGTGCTCAACAATTACCAAACGGAAATATATTAATTTGCGAAGGTAGACAGGGTAATATTTTTGAAATAGATGTTAATGACACTATTGTATGGAAATATAGGAATCCTGTAAACAGTAATACTGGAACAGTAGACACTCAAGGTGATGTGCCTAATCCATCAGGTATTCTGTTTAGAGCAATTAAATATGCACCAGATTTCCCTGCTTTTATTGGAAGAGATTTAACTCCTGGACCACCTATAGAATTAAATCCAGACCTATCTGATTGTGAGAATTTAAGTGTTACAGATGAAGATTTTGTTAATCTAAACATATATCCAAATCCTGCATCTAATTATATCAACATAAACTCAAGAGAAGCCATTGATAAAATTGAACTGTATTCTATTCTAGGTCAAAAGGTAATTGAAGTTAAACACAATTCTACAATAGATATTTCGGCATTTAAAACGGGAATCTATTTCGTGAAAATTTACGCTGGAGATAGAACTATTAGTAAAAAAATCATCAAAAAATAATAGAACAACATAATTGATTAAACCATTCTAATTTTAGAATGGTTTTTTTATACCTTTGAGCCATGGAAAAAGAAACAACCATTTTTGGTATTAGAGCAGTTATTGAAGCTATAAAATCTGGTGAAAATATTGATAAAATATTTTTACAAAAAGGGTTACGAGGTGAGCTATTTACTGAGTTAGAACAGTTACTAAAAAAAGAGCGATTAAATAGTTCTTATGTGCCTGTTGAAAAATTAAACAGGTTAACAAAGGGTAATCATCAAGGTGCAATTGCTCAAATAGCGCCAATTACATTCCATAATATTGAAGATTTGGTTACAGGTGTTTTAGAATCTGGGAAAATGCCGTTATTCTTGTTATTAGATCAATTAAGTGATGTTCGTAATTTTGGAGCCATTGTTCGTACAGCAGAATGCACTGGTGTTTCTGGTATTATTATTCAGAAAAAAGGTGGTGCTCCTGTAAATGGTGATGCAATTAAAACGAGTGCAGGTGCTATTTTTAAAATTCCTATATGCAAAGTTGATCATATTAAAGATGCAGTTTTTCATATGCAAGCAAGCGGAATTAAAGTCATAGCTGCGACCGAAAAAACAGATAATACTGTATACGATGTATCTTTCAAAGAACCATGTGCTATTATTATGGGATCTGAAGGTAAAGGGATCAATCCATCAGTTTTAAAGGTATCAGATGAAAGAGCAAAACTACCAATTTTAGGAGAGATTGAATCTTTAAACGTGTCTGTAGCTTGTGGTGCTTTTTTATATGAAGCTGTTAGACAACGTCGTTAATCGTCTTTATTTTCTTTAAAAGTGTAATTATATTGAGGGTTATTTTCTTCGGAAATTGGCTCCTCCTCTATTTCTGGCGCTACATAATCAATAAAATTACCATTCTCATCAAATTGCCTTAAAAAAGGATCATCATCTTCATTATAATCTGGCTGCTGCCAAACATAACGTTCTGGTTTTGCAATCGCTTTCCTAAAAATTATAGCGAATAATAATCCTGAGAGTAATCCACCAAGATGCCCTTCCCAAGACATACCTTCTTTAATAGGAAACGCATACCAAATCATACTTCCGTAGAGAAAAATAACAATTAACGATAAGGCAATCAAACGAAAATGCTTTGCGAATATTCCTTTAAAAAATATAAAGCTTACTAATACATAAACTAATCCACTGGCTCCAATATGATTTGCTGGCCTGCCAATAACCCAAGTAAATAAGCCAGAAAGTAAAATTCCGAAGAATATAACCTTCCAAGAGATTTTTCTGTAGAAATAAAAAAGAGCAGCAGATAAGATAAAAAGCGGAATACTATTATGGTACAAATGCTCAATATCTGCGTGAATAAACGGACTAGTAAAAATCCCCAACAATCCTTCCACCTCTTGTGGATAAACGCCTAAACGCTTTATCTTCGGAAAAAATCTCACTTGCATCCAAAATACGATCCAAATGGAAAGCACAAAAATCAAAGGATAAACAATGACACTTGTTGAATATTTAAATTGTTCTTGATTATTGCTCATATTATATCTTTGTTAGCAAATTGCTCTCCATTTAACAAAACTATGAAATATTGTCACATTGGTTTTTTGTAATTTTACATTATGAATGAACCTTTAGCAGAACGATTACGTCCACAAACGCTTGATGACTATATCAGTCAGTCGCATTTAGTTGGTAAAACTGGCGTTTTGACACAACAATTAAATCAAGGTGTCATAGCATCAATGATTTTTTGGGGACCACCAGGAACTGGAAAAACAACCTTAGCAAATATCATAGCTAATGAGTCTAAACGACCTTTTTTTGCGCTAAGTGCTATAAATAGTGGAGTTAAAGACATTAGAGAAATTATAGACAAAGTCAAACAAAGTGGTGGTTTATTCACAACTAAAAATCCAATTTTATTTATTGATGAGATTCATAGATTTAGTAAATCTCAACAAGACTCTTTACTACAAGCTGTAGAAAAAGGCTGGGTAACTTTAATTGGAGCTACAACAGAAAATCCAAGTTTTGAAGTGATACCTGCACTCCTATCTCGTTGTCAG
Organism: Psychroserpens sp. AS72; assembly: GCF_038900375.1. Taxonomy (NCBI): domain Bacteria; kingdom Pseudomonadati; phylum Bacteroidota; class Flavobacteriia; order Flavobacteriales; family Flavobacteriaceae; genus Psychroserpens; species Psychroserpens sp. AS72. Next base: position 106,224 of record NZ_JBBMRC010000004.1, read on the forward strand.
GTTTATGTGTTAAACTCGTTTTCAAAAGAAGATTTAGAAGCGCTTTTAAATCGTGCACTCAAAGAAGACACTTTACTTGCAGAACGCAACATTGAACTTAAAGAAACTGAAGCTTTAATTAGATTATCTGGAGGTGACGGAAGAAAGCTCCTCAATATATTTGAACTTATCATCACCTCATTTGATAAAAAAGAAAATATAGTCATTACAAATGATATCGTTTCTCAACGTGTTCAAAATAATATTGTACGCTATGATAAATCTGGAGAACAGCATTACGATATAATTTCAGCATTTATAAAATCTATTCGTGGTAGTGATCCCAATGCAGCTGTGTATTGGTTAGCAAGAATGATTGAAGGTGGTGAGGATGTAAAGTTTATTGCACGACGTTTATTAATTTTAGCTAGTGAAGATATTGGTAATGCCAACCCAACAGCATTGGTCATTGCAAATAATGCGTTTCAAGCTGTTTCTGTAATTGGGTATCCAGAATCTCGTATTATTTTAAGTCAATGCACAACTTATTTAGCGACGTCTCCAAAAAGTAATGCTGCTTATGAAGCGATAGGTAAAGCGCAACAATTGGTTAAAGACACTGGAGATTTATCTGTGCCGCTTTCTGTTAGAAATGCGCCAACAAAGCTTATGAAGGAGTTGGGATATGGTGACAATTATCAATATGCGCACAACTACGACAATAATTTTGTAGCGCATGAATTTATGCCAGAAGACATCAAAAACACAAAGCTTTACAATCCAGGAAATAACGCTAGAGAAAATGCACAACGTGAGTTTTTAAAAACCCGTTGGAAAGATAAATATGACTATTAGAATTTGAGATTAAGTTGCGACAACGTTACTTTATCTCCATTGTATTTTGATAGATACCAAAAACCATCTTCTTTATAAACAATAGCATTTTCATCCTTTACCATAAAAACATCAGATTTAGATGTCTCTAATAAAAACATGACAACTTTAGGTGTCATATCCACCACTTGATAACCGTTTGGTTTTGGTTGAGCGTAAAGAATTTCAGATTTTGGAGAAGACTCAGGTTCGAGGTCTACAGTTGCTTCGATTATTTGTTTAACTTCTTCTTTAGGCTTATTTTCTAAAGCAATAATCTCCTTTTTTTCTTCGGAAATCATCGTCTTCATTTCCTCCTTTTTAGCTTTTAAAGCTTCTACCTCTTTTTTTAATTTTTCAATTTCTTTTGCTTCGGAAGAATTATCAACACGCGTTCCAGACGCTTTTACATCTTCATTAGCAACATATTCATAATTTAGAAATTGAAAAGTGACAAACGCTTCTCTAATGGCAATTTGAAATGCTTTTTTGTATTCTTTTACTTTAGTTGAACCCTCTACAGAGCTCATTATAATATTACCATTACAATCTTTTAAATCAATTTGAAGTTTGGTTGCCAAAAAGCCTTTGTTTTTTTGGATATGAGAACGTAAAGCTAAACATCTGTTTTTACTCAAATCCTCTGGCAAATCCTCATCTTCAAAAAATGCAGTATAGCCATATTTATTAAATAAAAACTTAGTTAACGAACTCGTTTCGTATTGGTCTGGAGATTTTAAAAACTCAAACTGTTTTGGAACAATTATGTATTTATAATCATTTACTGAGGCTTGAGCACTCATTTGCGTTTGAAAACCAATAAAAAATAGTAGTATGTAAAGTAATCTAGTCATTTGAATCAAAAATTAAGTTCATTCCGAATTGTAAAGATACACTTTGAGATTTAGAAATATTTTGCAATTCGAACAAATTATTTCCTGTGAGATACATATTAAACGCTCCAATATGAAATGATGCTCCTAATCCAACATTATGAGCAGAAAAATCATCAACTGTGTATGTGGCTTTAAATTTTAAGAAATCAAATACACGTCTGTAGTAAAAAGCGGTCGTAGCAACTTGTGGACGTTTGGGTCTAAATACAGTAAATAATTGCAATCCAACTGAGTTTAGATATGGCTTACTGCCAGCATAGCAATCACAGTCTTGACCTATTCCTTTTCCGAAGTTAAAACGATAAGATGCATTCAATTTTGTAGAACGCCAAGTTGTATATTTGGTGTAAAGTGTATCTATTTTAATACTCTCATCAAACTCATCCTCCAAATTTTGCCAGTAAGGTGTTGTGCCTTCGGAATTTATTAACTGCGGAAATATGAGATCTAAACCTTCTGTCGTGTATGACCCTTTAAGTTGATAGGATTCTACATCTTTAGAATGAAAAATTGCACCTAAATCTATAATACTTCCTGTAATTACATGTTGATCTTTAGGTTGATATGTGAAGCCAAGGTCGACACCTAATCCTAAATTACCACCAAGTAATACACGTTTTCTTAAGGCTTTGATATCTTGGCTAACATCTGAATTATCATCAGCCAACAACGATGCAACACCAGAGGTTTGGAGCACTCCATCTAAGGATTGAAATGTATGTTCATAGAAATTATCTCCTGTGGTACTTGGTCTCGTTGTAAAAGTTCCTGAGTTATTCGTACTGTTCACATTTGCAATACTAGAATATATTTTTGCTCTCGCTCCAACGGTTAATTTTTTGCTCAGTTTTTTATTAATTCCGAAGTGAAAAACAGATAACAGTTCTGCTTTTAAACTAATATCACCTAAAGAAAACGGTTTACCAATATAATTGGCATTGCCTTCCCAAACGAGCGTTGCTAAATCCTTCGGAAAATAGAGAATCATATCTGCTTCTTCGTAAATTCCGTAGGAAAAATAAGTGTTATCATCATGTCTCCAACCTCCATTTATGATTTCTAATTGTTGATTGATTGTAAAATAATCCTTGTTTGAAAGTGAAGTAATCGCCTTACCAATTTTAGTATTGATATCTACACCATCGTCTTTAAAAATATCATAAGCTGTTACTCCAGAACTGCCAAAACTAAAATGAAATTGTGATAATAATGGGATCCCGAAATGTGCATCAAATTCAATATCTGCTCCTGGATTTAAGCTCAGCGTTTGCGGAATATCATTAAAATCATAAAGCACTTCTTTGTTTTGGCATGGAGCCATGTAACCCGTAAAAAATAATATGAACGTGACGAATAATCGCATACATTATAATTCAAAATAAAATGTGGCTTTAGACTCTAATTTTAAAACACCCAAATTGGAAGCTTCAATAGGATTTGAAGTTGGTGGTAACGTAATTCTATAAATTAATGTTGTAGCTTCTTCATAAATAGACAAATCTGGTTCTTCAATTAAAAAATTAGATGTTACTTGAATTGGAATATTTGGCTGACCAGCTTGCACATCAACATGAGCACTATAGCGTTGCTCATTGCTATCATTTACAAAAACAAAATCAATACTAAAATCTCTATTTAGGCTATTTGTAAATTGAAACGTTAAATTAGTCTTTGCTAATTGGTCTACAAAAAAATCGGAATTTATATATTCTAAACGTGTCGTATCTGTTACAACTAAACGTTCTTGTTGCGTTGTATCATCAATAAAATTGGGAGCCTCTAGACTTGAGAATATCAAACTGGACTCAAGAGTTGGTGTAGGCACAATATTTTCTGCCTGTTCAAAATCTACATCGCTTACACAAGAATGTAATAGTAAAACGTTTACTAAAAGAAATAATAGATATCGCGATTTTAATCTATTCATAAGGTTTTGATCTTAATATTAAAACGTATTTCGCTTTAAATAAGTATACCAATTCCCTTAAAGATACTTTTTTAAATCCAAAAGTTGATTAACTTGTTTGATATGTGGTTCTGCATTGTAGTTGTGATAATTAAATAAAATAACATCTAGGCCTACATCAATAGCTCCTAAAATATCAGCTTCATAATTATCTCCAATCATTAAACTATCGCTTGGTTTTGCATTAGACACTTGCAATGCGTGATTAAAAATTATTGGGTTTGGTTTTTTTACTCCTGCAGTTTCAGAGTTTGTAATGGTTTTAAAATATTTAGAAATATTGGCATTATCCATTTTTCGTTGTTGTGCTTCTTCAAAACCATTAGTGATAATATGTAAATCATAAACTGGTTGTAAATAATCTAAAAGATCTAAAGTACCATCAAAAAGATGATTAAATGTTGTTAGATATGTGATGTAATCTTCTGATAATTGATTAATAACATCATCTGAAACTCTAAAACCTACAGCATCAAACGTATCTTTTAAACGCTTATAACGCAAACTCACTTTATCAATTTTTTCTTCTCTATATAATTTCCAGTAGTCTAAATTTATAGGCTCATAAGCTTTTAAAAAATCATTTGTAGCAAGATCTAAAGCATGAACTTCAAATATTTTCTCAAATGTTAATGCAGAGTTTTTGTCAAAATCCCATAGCGTATGGTCTAGATCAAAAAATATATGTTTAATTCCGTTTAACTTCATTTGTAAATAAATTGATTTGAATTAATAGTATTCAATAACTTTTAAAAACTAGACTGATTGCGAATCATCAACAGAATCTAAAATTTGAGTAAATAATTTTTTAAAGCCATTCCATTTTGGATCATTTCCAAAAGAGTAATTATGAAAAACAGGCGTAAACGTCCCATCCACTTGTTTTACAGTATTAATTAAACGCTGCAATTCTTCCTTTTTATCTAACTGAGAATGAAATTTTAATAAGGCATGATCTATACAGTGAAACGAATTAATGAGCAGTGGAGTTTGTATTTCATAATCCAAATCATAAAACAAAAACGGTGTACATGTGCCAGCTCTAAAACCAAAATGCTCTAAATAACCCATTGTGAAATCTTTTTTGATTTCCAGCTCAATCAAATTACGATAAGACGTAGGTAAATTTATTTTTGAAAAGGAATTTCTAGTGGCTTCCAATTCATAATTGGTTATGTACTCTAATTTTTTCTTTTCTTTTTTGAGAATCGTGATATCATCTAAAGAAAAATAAGACGCCTTCAACCCTACTTTACAATAATCTGCAACAGACTTTATAAGCGATACAAATTTCTTTTTATTGATATTGATATTTTTATCGTATGTAGAATAATCGCCAATTAGAAAGAATACTATAAACTTAAATTTATATTGTTTTTGTTTATTTATAATCCATTTAAAAGTATCGTAAGGATCTCTTTTAAAACCAAATAAAACTAAAAATCTTTGGTACACACGTCGCAATTTAAACCTAAACAAATCTACCAAACCTCCTCCAACGGTTCGTAACAATCCCTTTTGCTTAAAGTAATATGCCATTGGCACGTCTATAACGGGTTGTATGTTGTAGGCTCTCTTCGGAAATGTAAAATCTTCAAACCTTTGCTCTAAAATAGCTTTAAGACTGTAAGCCCAAATATCGACTACAGGTTGTTTTAAGAAATTGGATTTGTAGGCTAAACCTTCCGTAGCTGTAAAACGTCCATAATCATCTTTTACATGCGGAAGGTATTCTTCATAACGACTTAATAAATAAAAAGAAGCTGCAAAAATATCAAAAGGTAATGCGCTTTTATCACCTGTTGGAAAAAAGCATTTTGTACCATTCCAATCTTGCACATTAATATCTAAATCTGATAAGCCTTGCTCATAAAGCAACTCGTGATTTCTAATAAATAACTCATTACTTAATGGTTGTCTAGTGTAAGACATTTTTATACTATCGTGCGCAATAAAGTCTTCAATAGTTGTCGTAAAAGACACTGGAATTCCAAGAATTCTAGTACATAGATGCTTAAACGCATATCGTACTCTTGGTGTAATTTTATGTGTGTAGACTAGTAGCAAATGTGTGTTGAATATTCAGTAAAATTATAATATATTTTCATCAGCAAAACTAAAGTATGCTTTTTCGGTGATAATTAAGTGATCTAGGACTTTTATGTCTAAACTTTGAGCTGCTACTTTTAATTTTTGTGTCAGATTTTTATCGGCTTCACTAGGTTTCAAAGTTCCTGATGGATGATTGTGTGCCAAAATTAAACCTACTGCTCCAACTTCTAAAGCAGTTTTAAGCACTAATCTCACATCAACCAAAGTGCCAGTGATACCACCTTTACTCAATTGATTTTTTTGAAGTACTTTATTAGAATTGTTGAGATAGACGATCCAAAATTCTTCATGAGGTAATTCTCCAATTATGGGTTGCATGAATTCAAAAACAGATGCGCTAGATGTAATTTTTTGCTGTTGCAACGCTTCTTCTCCTCTACGTCGTCTTCCCAACTCCATAGCTGCAGCAATAGAAATGGCTTTAGCTTCTCCAATCCCTTTAAAAGTCATCAATTGCTTTAATGATTGTTTCCCAAGTGCATTGAGATTATTATCAACACTTGCCAAGATACGCTTGCTCAAAGCAACAGCACTTTCGTCCCTATTGCCAGAACCTAAAAGTATGGCAACAAGTTCAGCATCACTCAAAGTAGATTTTCCTTTGTCTCTAAGCTTCTCTCTTGGTTGATCATCTTGCGACCAATTTTTTATCGAAAACGATTCCGATTTTTCTGTCATGTCCTAAAGATATATATTGTAACTTTCTGGTGCAATTAAATTAGATTAAATAAGACAAATATGAAATCTTTATTTACACTTGAAGCTCATGATGAAATCATGAAGAGATTAAACAATCTTGATGAAAATTCTGTAGCAAATTGGGGCAAAATGGATGTTAGCCAAATGCTATGGCATTGTCAAGGCCCTATAAATATACAACTAGAAAAAAACAATTATGGACTAAAACCTAGTTGGTTTGCCAAAGTCTTTTTTAAGAAATCGCTGTACAATGATAAGCCATGGCGAAAAGGATTACCAACAGCAAAGTTTCTAAAAACTAATGATACTAAAGATTTTTCTTCGGAAAAAGAACAACTCACAACATTAATTGATGAAGCATTTTCTCATCGTGATAAATCAGAATGGAATCCGCATCCTGCATTTGGTTATTTTACAGCACAACAATGGGGAGAAATGCAATACAAACATCTAGATCATCATTTAAAACAGTTTGGTGTTTAAATAATTTAGTATAATAAAAAATTACACACAATTGAACTATCCACCAAAGCATCATCAAGACAACGACAAAGCGCATTTAATTGAAGTTATTAAGACGTATCCTCTGGCTACGCTCATTTCCGTAGAACATAATGCACCATTAATTACACATTTGCCATTAATATTAGATGGCGAAAAGTTGATTGGTCATATTGATATTTATAATCCGCAAGCCAAACTTTTAAAAGGTAATCGTGACATTACTATTTTGTTCTCTGGACCTCAATGTTACATTTCGCCGAGTATTTATAGCACGACACAATTACCAACTTGGAACTACATCAAACTACATCTCAAAGGAACGGTAAACGCTATAGAAAGCAAAGCAGCTTTAAAACAATCTTTAATAACTATGACTGAGTTTCTCGAAGCTCCAGACCACAAATACGTGTTAGAACCTGATAATCCTAGATTAGATAGAAACTTAGATTACATAAAAATGTTTGAGATTGAAATCACGTCTTGGGAAGGAAAATTCAAATTATCTCAGGATAAAAAACCTAAGGATATACAATATGCTCGTACAGAATTGATTCGTGCAAATCAAGAAAGTGTGAAACAATTTTTAGATACCGTTTTTAAATAAAAAAGTCTCAATTCTTAATGGATTGAGACTTTAAAATTTTAATATGTTTATTTATTATTTATTATTTATTGAACATTATAAGAATCCAAACGCCTAATAATCACTGGCACATCACTAGATACAAATGAAGTTGTATCATAAATTAAACCAATGCCTTCTGCATAATAAAAGCGATCTAAGCCTGACGATTGCTCTCCATCTGGTAAAATTGCATAGCGTTCAGAATTTATACAATCAAAAGTTCCTGCTTCAACATTGAGTATTGTAGTATCTTCTGTTAATTGTTCTACGATATTTCCCCAACTATTTTCGCTTACAATTCTAACTGTGTAATCGTTATTTGTAAATTTAACTTCACCTGTACTCAATATGAGATTACCTTCAGATTCTCTTAAGTATTCAAAATGTTCTCCATTGGGATTACAAAAGGTAATTTGATCTTCATTACCTGTTGTTAAACGTCTAAATTTAAAATAGGTGTTTCCGTCAATGACTTCTGTAGAGATAATACTTATGGCATCAACAACTCCTGTGTCTTCATAAGTTTGAGTGTTTTGATCGTACCTATAATTTTTGTACTCCCAAGAATTACCAACGGTTAAAGCGTAAAAATTAGAGTCAGTTGTTTCTGGTGTTTGAGAATCATCTTTTGAGCATGAAAACATCATTAGTACTATTGAAATAAATATAAATTTTTTCATAATTACTGATTTATTGAACATTATAAGAAATTAAACGTTTTTCTATATTAGGAATTTCAGCAGCAAATGATGTAGGTGTTTCCATTACTAATCCAACACCATTTGCATAATAGAAATAATGACGACCATTCCAAATTCCCTCTTCGTTGTGATCAAAATAGCGATACATTTTTTGACACTCAAAAGTACCAGCTGTTGTAGTAACAGTTTCTGTTTCTTGCTCTAGTTGAAAATATAAACTTCCATTTGAATATTCCCGATCTAAAATAGGTTCAAAGACATTATTTACAAATCTTATTCTTGAAGTATTATCAATTAAATAACCTTCATATGCTCTGATATATTCTTCCTTTTCTCCATTAGGATTACAAAACGGGATTTCATCATCATTTCCCGTAGTTACAGTTTTATAGATATAATAGTCATCTCCTAAGATATTCTCAATACTTGTTATAGTAATATTATCTATAACACCTGTTTCTTCATAGGTTTGATATTCTTCATTATATTGGAAGTTTTCATACATCCATGAATTACCAACAGTTAAGGCATAGAAATTGGAGTTTTGAGTTTCAGGTGCTATAGAGTCATCACTTGAGCAAGACAAACACAGTGTTATAAGTACTAATATTGAAATTTTTTGAATCATTTTTGTCTTATTTTTATTGAACATTGTAAGAATCTAATCGTCTTATTACTTCTGGTGTTGCTCGTGTTGCAAATGATTTAGTATCATAAATTAAACCAATGCCTTCTGCGTAATAAATATTATCTAAAGAAGGTAATGTCACACCACCTGAGGTTTCTGCATAACGTTGTTTGTTAAAACATTCAAATGTTCCTGCAGGAACATCTACTGTTACTAAGTCTTCTACTAATATCTCAAAAACAGTTCCCCAATCTTGGGCATTAATGATTTGTTCTGTATAATCTGTGGTTGTAAAAACAATTTGATTATTTTCATTGACAAGACTCCCATCAACTTCTCTAAAAAACTCAAACATAATACCATTTGCATTACTCCATAATGCTTCTTCATCTGGACTTCCACTCGTTTTGGTTCTAAATTTGAAGTAGGAATTTCCAAAAATATTTTCTGTACCTACAATAGAAACTGAATCTATAATTTCTATATCTGTATAAGCCTCACCATTAAAATCATATCTTAGGCTTTTATACACCCAAGAGTTACCAACAGTTAAAGCATAAAAACCAGGATCTTGAGTTTCTGGTGTGATAGAATCGTCGTTTGAGCATGAAAATAAACATGCGAATAGGCATACTGTGATAAGAATACGTTTCATAATAATAAATTGGTTTGAAATTGATTAATAAACGTAGTTGTGTAGAATAGAGTTGTTGGTTTGGTTGATTGTAGGAATAACGTGACAATCTACTAGTTATTATATTTCCGAAGAAAATTATTTTTTGTTATAACTTTCAATAGTCCTTATTGGATATTTATCTCTGAGTTTTTTCTGTTCTTCATAGAATGCATTATAATCTCTATATTCATAAAATTCTGTTTGTTCTTTTTCACGTAGCTCATGCACTGCCTTAAAGTAAGCTGATAAAACTGTTATATAATCTTCATAAGTTGTTTCACTAGAAACAATAAAGTTCACAGCATTATCTTGATTAAATTGATTTTTAAATTTTTCAATTAACTGCTCATTAGGAACAATCAAACTATCAATAATTATTATTTTTTCTACGAATACATTTAAAGTGTCTTTAAATGATGGGTTGTATGGAATTGGTTCCACCATTGGTGGATAATAAGATTTTTCTTTAGGTCTAAATTGAAGTACATCTGGAGTTATTCTTTTACTAAAACCTGTTTGTTTAAATCTTCGGGTTAGCTCATCTTCATTGAATACATTATAAGTTATACTATACTGACCATAAGAATAAAAAGCTGCTTCAATTTGTTTAATATAATTGAGCTCTACATCCTTTTCTGCGGAAATTCTAATTTCCAAATAATCTATAAGTTCTTCTCTCGCTATGGAATTGCGTACTCTATTAATCTCATTAAAAATATCCTGAATTTCTATCTCTTCATTAAATTCATTTCTAATAGTGATTTTGTTATTTTCATTTCGAAATATTTTGAAAGTAACACTTGGATAATATCTTCTATTTCGCTCTTGATTAAAGAAAGAATTAGGTAAATCTACAATTGGATTCGATTCCAAAGCCATTTTATCAATTGCTTTGTAATTGACTATATCAATCTTACTTAAACCGAATGAAATCAAACAAAAGAGCAAAGCATGTATTGACAAATATTTCAATCTTTTAGGTCTTAAAACTCGACTCAAAGATTTCCATGATTCAAGATATAAAACAATAATTAAAACTATGGTGAAGTACTTAAAAAGTATTGGAAGCTTAAAATCAATACAACAAAATGAAAATACTCCAAGCAATAAACACAATTTCCCAAACCAGTAACAAAAATTTAAATTCAAGAAAACTTGGTCAATAAGAATTCTTCTTCGCTTCAGGCTCTTCTTAGACATAGTCTTCTGAGTGCTTCCAAAAATAAAGCTAATTACTAATGAATTACTAAAAATTAACGAGAGTGCAGCTAAGAATAAATTATAGAAATTTCTACTCTCTTCACTGAGGATATTAGGATATAATCCATAGTCAAAAGACATGACTCTGAAATATTCCCTCATTACATATAGAAAACTGTAAATTATAAATGCAAAAGAAACAGCAACAATAGTATAAACCAACAACTTTTTCCTAGATAAGTTTCTAAGATTTATGCTATCATCATAAAATCGCCTTTTGAATTTCATTAAAGATTTATTATAACAATTTGTAAAGAAATAAGTAAAATTGTTACATAATTATTGAGGTTATAAGTAATATAATTCAATTTCTAATGAGATTCTGAAACAAGTTCAGAATGACAAATCTTACAGAAAAAGATCTTTAACCTCTCCAAAATCTAATCCACCATAATTACCAGAACTCATCAACAACAACGCTTTATCGTCAAAGTTTTGAGAAAACAGAAACGATTTAAAATCCTCTGGATTGGTATAAATAATCAAATCGTCACGCTCAAAAGCGTTAGCAATTTGCTGGTGAGTGACTTCTTCTAGTTTTTTGATTTCTACTGCATGAGGCGAGTAAAAAACAACAGCAACATCTGCAGCATCGAGAGCGCCTTTGTATTCTTTTAGAAATTCGGCATTTAAACTACTATAGGTATGTAATTCTAAACAAGCCACTAAAGTTCTATTTTCGTACTGTTCTTTTACAGCGTTTGTAGTTGCTTCAACCTTACTTGGTGAATGTGCAAAATCTTTATAGGCGACGCTGTTAGAAGTTTCAGCAATTTTCTCTAAGCGTTTGCTTGCACCTTTAAATGTAGAAATAGCTTCATAAAAATCATCTTCGTCAATTCCCATATGCTGACAAATCCATTTGGCACCAGCAAGATTATTGAGGTTATGTTTTCCGAAGACTTCAATTGGCAAATCACCTTCTGGTGTTGCTAATAATGTTTGTCCGTTTTCAACTCTATATTCAGGCGTTTGATATGCAATTTTACGAATTTGATTTTCGCTTGCTTCAACCACTCGTTTTACTTCGGAATCTTCTTCGTTATAATTTATGCTTCCGCCTTGTACAATACTATCTACAAATATGGAGAACTGCTCCACATAATTCACATACGTTGGAAACACATTAATATGATCCCAAGCAATCCCACTCATTAATGCAATATTTGGTTTGTACAAGTGAAATTTTGGTCGTCTGTCAATTGGTGAACTTAAATATTCATCACCTTCTAACACGATAAAATCATTATCCTCAGTGAGTTTTACCATCACATCAAAACCTTCTAATTGTGCACCAACCATATAATCAACATCACGATCATGATAATGCATCACGTGTAAAATCATAGATGTTATAGTTGTTTTACCGTGACTTCCTCCAATAACAACACGCGTTTTGTGCTTGGATTGTTCGTAAAGAAATTCTGGATAACTATAAATTTTAAGATTGAGATCTTGTGCTTTTAAAAGTTCTGGATTATCGGCTTTAGCGTGCATTCCTAAAACGATAGCATCTAAATTTGATGTAATTTTTTCTGGAAACCAACCAAATGCTTCAGGCAATAATCCTTTGGCATCTAACCTAGATTTTGAAGGTTCAAAAATAGTATCGTCACTTCCTGTAACTTGATATCCTTTATTGTGAAGTGCTAAGGCAAGATTGTGCATTGCACTTCCTCCAATAGCTATAAAATGTACGTTCATGTGTTGTGTTTTCTAGACGTTCAAATATACTAATTGAAGAGTTAAGTATAAAGTCTAAATAGATAACTTTTAATTAGAAGTTTATAAACCTTGAATCGTTGTTTTCTCTTCCTCAAAAACATCAATCTCAGGCAAATCTATAATCGCCTTATCAATCCATTTTAAAGCATCTTCCTTATTTTTTCTGAATTTATAAATCTGCGCCAATCTATAATAAGCCCAAGCTTTTGGTACTCCGTCTTTAGCAGAATAATTCTCAATATAAGTTAGCAAACATTTCTCGCCTTTATCTAACTCAATATTATACTCTGCACACACTTTCCCAATTTGATAATGCATCGCGTTACGCTGATGTTTTTCTCCAGAGGCTTCAATATTTTTGATAGCTTTATCTGGTTGTTTTTCCTTTTCGTATAAACCGGTAAGTTTATCAAAACAAGTTAGTGAACCTCCTGTTTCTATAGCTAATTTGTAATATTTCTCTGCTAATTCTGGTTCGTCATCATATTCATAGATATACCCTTTTGCTAAATAGCCATCTACTTTTGAGAGCGCTTCTAATTCATTAGCATATTTAAAAGACTTGCTTTTACTGCCTCCAACAATGCCTGGTAATTGCATGTATAATTCTACCAAAGCCCAACGTGTGTCAATATGTTTTGGATCTAATTCTGCCGCTTTTAAAAAGGCATCTTTAACATCGCCTATAATACCGAGTGCTTTTAATTTACTCACACTAAGCGCTTTCATTCCTAAAGCACCACCATATTTATAATGAAAATTCGCTTCGCTTGGTTTTCCTTCTACTAATTTTTTATACTGAACGATTGCCTCATCCCATTTTTTCTGGTGACCATAGGCATCGCCAAATAGTTCTATAGCTTCTAGATCGTTTTGATTGTTTTTAACGTATTGAGAAAGTAGTTGTTCTGCCTTTTTAAACTCTTTTTTATCAATGAGTTTTTTGGCATCATTTAATGACGACTGACTAAACATAACAACGGGAAATAAGAAAAAAGATATTAAATACTTCATGTGTTTATATATATTATTTATTAACGATCACATGCTTTTTGCTAATAATAAATTATGAATTTGATTTATATTTCGCATGCTCGTTTCATATCAATACTTACGCAAAAAAGATACCAAAAGATTTTTGATTTTATTATGGTATTATTTTTGATTTTCAAAAAGCAAAGATAAGGAGTTCACTATAAAAATTACTAACTTCACTCATCCAAACAAAACAATCACTCATTTGTTGTTTTCTTCGGAAGAATAAAGGATTAGTTTTCCTAAAATTAAAATTATGAAGCCAATTATAAGCATACTAATGATCATATTATTTGCAAATTTCTCTAATGCTCAAACCGAAGACTATGCCAAACTTTGGCAAGAAGTCGATGAGTTTGAAAGTCAAGGTTTGCCAAAATCTGCATTGAAAATTGTTGAAACTATTGAGAAAAAAGCAAAAGCTAGCAAGAATACACCTCAGGAAGTTAAGACGTTACTTTTCCGAAGTAAATATGCACTCATACTAGAAGATGAAGCGCAATTTAAAATTATTGGTGAGTTTAAAGATGCGATTTCAAAAAGTGAATCGCCTACAAAAAATGTGCTTCAAAATATGTTGGCTACATTATATTGGCAGTATTTCACTCAAAATAGATGGAAGTTTTATAATCGAACGAAAATTGATAATTCAACAGACTCTGCAACTACTGAAGTAGATTTTAGAACATGGGATTTGCAGACTTTATTTGAGGAAATTCACAAAAATTATGAGCAGTCTTTACAAAACGGACTCATACTCCAACAAACCAATCTAGAGGATTTTGAAGCAATCATTATCTCTCAAACCAATTCTAAAATTTACAGACCTACGCTTTTTGATTTGCTATCACATCAAGCCTTAAATTTCTATAAAACTTCTGAAACTAATATCACCAGACCTGCTTATAAATTTGAAATTAATAATCCAGCTCTTATTGGGAAAGCTAGTGATTTTGCAGTGATGCGATTAGAATCTAAAGACACCATGTCTTTACAATTAAACGCTTTAAAGATTTATAAAAGCTTAATTAAATTTCATTTACAGGATGAATCACCTCAAGCACTTGCAGACGTAAATCTAGAACGTTTAACCTTTGTTACGCAACATGGCATTTTTGATAATAAAGAGCATCTTTTACTAGAAACTTTAGGTCAGGAAAGTAAAAAATGGAATGCTGCAAACAATAGTGTAGCTGCATTATACGATTATGAAATTGCAAAAGTTTATCAAACACAAGGTAATAGTTATCAACCAAAAACGAATGATACACATCGTTGGAAACTTAAAGAAGCATTACAACTTTGTGAAACTGTCATCGCTAAATATCCAAAAAGTCAAGGTGCAGATAAATGCAACATTCTAAAATCTCAAATACTAGCGCAATCCCTACAAATATTTACTGAAGATGTGCTGCCTATAAACGAGAATGCCCTCTCACTAATTACGTACAAAAACCTAAACAACATTCAATTTAAAATTGGAACGGTTACAGATGCTGAGTTAAAAGTCATTCGAACGTATAATCAAACTGAAGAACGACTTAAGATTTTAAATAACATGAAAGCGATAGAAAGCTGGACTTCTAATTTAAAAGACGAAAATGATTACCAGCAACATCGTACAGAAATTGCAATTCCGAAGTTAAAAAACGGACGCTACATCATCTTTGGTCAAGTTCAAAACGACAACAAAACGTATGCGTTTAAAGAGATTCAAGTTTCAAATCTTGCTTATATTCAAAAAGAAGATAAAGGAGATGTCACTTATCAAATAATTGATAGAACAAACGGAAAACCTGTACAAAACGCAAATATTACGTTAGAATACGTTAAAAATTATAACGGAAGTTATAAAACAGACAAATACATTACAGATGTCAATGGCGAATTTTTAGTCAAAAAAGCAGAGTACAATCGTTCTCAAATAAAACTCACAATTAAAGCCAATAATGATACTGTTTTATTTGAAAGCTTACACCTCAACCGTTATTATGACTACGGAAATAATAATTCTAACAAAACCCTTTACAAAGGATTTATATTTACTGACAGAAGCATCTACAGACCAGGTCAACCGCTATATTTTAAAGCGATTGCAATGACAACCAATACCAACAAAACCGAAGTTTTAGCCAATAAAACTGTTAACGTTACACTCTACAATACTAATGGCGAAGAAGTCAAATCTTTAGAATTAGCAACTAATGAATTCGGATCTGTTGCTGGAGAATTTATCATTCCAAATAATGGTTTAACAGGCGATTTCTCAATAAGACTCAAAGGTGATAACAACTTAAATGCCTATCAATCTGTTTCGGTAGAAGAATATAAAAGACCAAAATTTGAAGCTAAATTTACACCTGTTACAAAAACTTATAAAGTTAATGATACCGTTACCGTAAACGGAAATGCGATTGCGTACGCAGGCAGCAATATTACAGATGCAAAAGTGGTGTATCGAGTACATAGAAAAGTGCAATATCCAAGATGGTACTATTGGTACAGACCTCATTTTAATTCTGAGCCACAAGAAATTACGCATGGAGAAACGACCACTGATGCAGATGGTAAGTTTGAAATAGACTTTAAAGCCATACCAGATGCCACACAAGATAAATCTGCGTTACCAACGTTTAGTTATGAAATCACAGCAGATATTACAGATATCAATGGCGAAACTCGCAGTGCAACTACAACCGTAAATGTTGGGTATCATGCGCTGACTGCTCAAATTAATATCGCCAACCAATTAGATAAAGATGATAGCAAACAAATGTTTTCTATAGATACCAGAAATCTAAATGGTGAGTTTGTTTCTGCAAAAGGAAACATTAAAATCTATAAACTTAAAGCACCAAATGCTGTTTTAAGACCTCGTCCTTGGGCAGCTCCAGATTATCAGGAGTTTACTGAAGCTGAGTTTAAAACCATGTTTCCAAATGAAGCCTATACCAATGAACATGATTCTAAAAACTGGGAGAAAGGCGAACTTGTTTATGATAAAGATTTTAATACTGAAACCTCCAAAGAACTCCAACTAGGTAAAATCAAACGTTGGAAATCTGGAGCTTACATCGTCATTTTAGAAAGTAAAGATCGTTTTGGTCAAGCCGTTAAAGATGAAGCTCAAACTATGGTTTACAGCAACGATGACAACACCTTAGCAGATAATCAGCTCTTTAATATTACGACTAATAAATCGTCCTACGGAATTAATGATACTGTAGAACTTGTAATTGGTTCTTCTGCGGAAGGGTTATTTCTTACTATAGAAATTGAGAAAGATCATGACATTATAAGCAAGCAAATCATTGCACTTAATAACAATAAACAAACGATAAAAATCCCTGTATCTGCAAAAGATTTAGGTGGTTTTGTGGTGCATTATAGTTATGCATTTAAAAACAGTTTCAATAACGGAAGCTTAAATATCAATGTGCCTTATCCTAAAACAGATTTAGAAATAGAAACACAAACCTTTAGAGATAAATTACAACCAGGAACCGATGAAACTTGGCGTTTTAAAATCAAAGGGCCAAAAGGCGATAAAGTCGCTGCAGAATTGTTAGCAAGTATGTATGATGCCTCTTTAGATCAATTTAAAAGTCATAATTGGTCGTTTAATCCAATTCAACAACCCTCTTACTATTCGTCGTATAGATCAAATTCTGGGAGGAGTTTTACAATGAATCCGTTTACAGTTAACAATTTACAAAAAGGGTCTAGAAATTATAGCGTTCAAAATTATGATGCTTTAAATTTCTTCGGGATGTATTTTGGGTATGGAAAAACAGTAATAATTAGAGGAAGAAATTCATTATCCTCACCTCAAGTTAGGGAAGAAGCAATGTCATTAATGGAAGCAGATGAAGAATTAGAAACGGTAATGGTAATGGATTCAGCAAGTAAAAAAGCTATTGTTTTTAATAGTAAAACTGAACAAAGTGGAGGAGCAATAATTGCTGAAATCACTGAAAAGGATAAAGAAAAACAAAACTTCGACGACGTAAAAATCCGCAAGAATCTTCAAGAGACTGCTTTCTTTTTTCCGCAGTTACAAACCGATAAAGATGGCAATGTAAGTTTTAGTTTCACAACACCTGAGGCTTTGACCAAATGGAAATTACAATTATTAGCGCATACAAAATCGTTAGAAAGCGCAACTACGTCGCTAGAAACTATAACTCAAAAAGAATTGATGGTCATCCCAAATGCGCCTCGCTTTTTGAGAGAAGGTGATAAAATTAGTATCAGAACTAAAATTGCTAATCTCACTGAAGGTGCACTAGAAGGTGTTGCAGTGCTTCAGTTATTTGATGCGCTTACAGGAGAGTCTATTGACGGTAAACTTTCAAACGCTTATAATGATTTAGGATTTAAAGTTTCAGCAAAAGGAAATACAAACGTCACTTGGAATCTCGAAATCCCATTTGATGTAGACGCTGTACAATACAAAATCATAGCAAAAGCAGGTGATTTTAGTGATGGAGAACAAAATGCGTTACCAGTATTGAGTAATAGAATGTTGGTGACAGAAACGTTGCCAATGTGGATTAAGAGTAATGAAACACGAACGTTTACTTTAGATAAGTTGGCAACGACAACATCTACAACGCTTAAGCATCATAAGTTAACATTAGAAATGACATCAAATCCTGCTTGGTATGCCGTACAAGCTTTACCATATTTAATGGAGTATCCTTATGAGTGTAACGAACAAACCTTTAGTCGTTATTATGCCAATGCTTTAGCAAGTCATATTGCGAATAGTAACCCGAGAATTCAGGAGGTTTTCAACCAGTGGAGAAACACAGATGCATTATTATCTAATTTGGAAAAGAACCAAGAATTGAAATCTATTTTAATTCAGGAAACACCTTGGTTACGAGATGCTCAAAGTGAAACCGAACAGAAAAAACGTATTGCTCTACTATTCGATTTAAACAAAATGAATAACGAGTTAGACTCTGCAATGCGTAAACTCAAAAACGGACAAATGAGTAATGGTGCATGGTCTTGGTTTAATGGAGGACGACCAAACCGTTACATCACTCAGCACATTATTACTGGTTTTGGGCATTTAGATAAACTAAATGTCACGCTGAGCGGAGTCGAAGCGTCTGAAGAAAACCAAATGATTCAAAAAGCAATCGCTTACTTAGATGCTGAGTTTGTACAAGAATATAAAGACATAAAAAAGTATAATAAAGATGTTGATTTAAGTAAAGATCACCTGAGCTACACGCAACTGCACTATTTGTATATGCGTAGCTTTTTTCCGGAGATAAAAAAATCGAAGCAAGTCCAAGAGATTACAGATTATTACCAGACGCAAATCCAGAAATACTGGCTGAGTCGTGCATTATATGCCAAAGGTTTAATGACGTTAGTGTTACATAGAATGGATGATGAAAGCACATCTGCAAAAATTTTAGAATCGTTGCGTGAAACGAGTATTACTTCGGAAGAATTAGGAATGTATTGGAAAGAAAACACGAATTCTTGGTATTGGTATCAAGCTCCAATTGAAACGCAAGCCTTGTTGATTGAGACGTTTTCCGAAGCTGGAAGTGTCATTCAGAGCGAAGCGAAAAATCTCGAAGACATTGACAATCTAAAAATCTGGTTACTTAAAAACAAGCAAACCAACCGTTGGAAAACCACTAAGGCTACAACCGAAGCTGTTTACGCATTACTACTTCAAGGTAGCGATTGGCTAAGCGTTACAGACATGGTTGATATCGTGATTGGCGGACAACAAATTGAGCCTTCAAAATTAGAAGATGTTAAGGTAGAAGCTGGAACTGGGTATTTTAAAACGAGTTGGAATTCTTCGGAAATTGAACCAGACATGGCAACCGTGAAATTAACTAAAAAAGGTGATGGCATTGCTTGGGGAAGTTTATACTGGCAATATTTTGAGGATTTAGATAAAATCATCCCGATAGCTATCGGGACAGAAACGCCTTTGAAACTGAGTAAAAAACTGTTTAAGAAAACCAATACAGATACTGGAGAGCAAATCACAGAAATCACACCAGAAACCGATTTAAAAGTTGGCGATTTGGTAAGAGTTCGCATAGAACTTCGTAGTGATCGTGCTATGGAATTTATCCATATGAAAGATATGAGAGCTGCAGGATTAGAACCAGTAAATGTCATGTCTCAGTATAAATATCAAGACGGATTAGGTTATTACGAGGCAACAAAAGATGCATCAACCAACTTCTTTTTTGATTATTTACCAAAAGGCGTTTACGTTTTTGAATATGATTTAAGAGTAAATAATGAAGGAGATATGAGTAATGGGATTACGACGATTCAAAGTATGTATGCTCCAGAATTTAGCAGTCATAGTGAAGGCGTGAGAATCAAGGTTGATTAGAAACTTAACTGTTCTTTAAATAAATAAGATTGTCGTCTGGAGATTTCAATTTCTTCTCCAGATTGCATTTCTATTTTTAATTTCCCGTTAAACCAAGAGATCACTTTTTTAACGTGATGGATATTTATAATCTGTTGCCTATTAGCTCTAAAAAAAACATCTGATGGGAGTTTTTCTTCAATCTGTGCCAAAGATTTATAAATCAAAGGTTTGTTGTTTTCAAAAAAGACACGTGTATAATTACCTACAATTTCAAAAAGTGTAATGTCTTGAATTTTGACTAACCAACACTTTTCTCCGTCCTTAATAAATATTTGTTTATCGAGATTTAAAACATCCTCTTTAGTTTCATCTGCGGAAATTTTAATTTCTGAATCTTTTGTTGCACTCTCAATAACCTTTTCTATACTTTTTGAAAATCGTTTTTGATTGATTGGTTTCAATAAATAATCAAAAGCATTGTACTCAAAAGATTTTATAGCATATTCATCAAAAGCTGTTGTAAAAATAGTAATGGGAACATCATCGAGCATTTCAAGAAGCTCAAAACCATCTTTTTCTGGCATATTAATATCCAAGAACAACAAATCGGGTTTCGTCTCATTGATAAGTTTAAAACCCTCATCTACATTTTCTGCTTCTCCCAAAAGTTCAATCTCTTGATGTGTTTTTATCAACTCTTTTAACTCATTACGAGCTAAACGAGAATCTTCAACAATTACAGCTTTTAAAGTGATCATAACAATGGTATTTTTATAGTAGCAATCACCTGATTTTCTATTTCCTTTATATTGAAAGTTGCCTTGTTTGAATACAATAAATCCAAGCGTTGCTCAATATTTTTTAGACCTAATTGGGTGGAGTTTACATGTGTTTTAATTGTGCCAGAGTTCTTGACTTCTATTTTTAAAAATTCTGAAGTAACCTCTGTAGTCAATACCACCTTTCCTCCACTTTTTAAGTTTGAAATCCCGTGTTTAATGGCATTTTCAATCAGCATTTGGATAATCATTGGCGGAATTTGCTTTGTCAATGATTGGTCATCAATATGAGTTTCAAATTGTAAACGATCCTCAAACTGAATTTTAGAAATCTCCACATAATTATCTACCATTTCTAACTCATCTTCAAGTGCAATTGAGCTCACATCATTTTTTGTAAGTGAATAACGTAAAGTTTCAGAAAGACTCGTGAGCATACTTCGTGCTTTATCAACATCTTCTAACATCAACCCTCTAATATTATTTAAACTGTTAAACATAAAATGCGGATTGATTTGCCCTTTCAACGTGTTTAATTGAGATTCTTTTAAGCTAGTCTGTAATTGTGCTTGACGCAACTTAATTGTATTGAGATAATAATAAATTTTTATAGTAAAAACGACAAATAACCACACAATAAAATACGTAGTAAAATGTGGCACATTGGTCATTTTCATGAAAAATGTAATACTTGAATCTCTTTCTAAAAAATAATGTATAAGAATACTAAGGGTTGGCCAAAGCAAAAGATGATAGATGACTTGTGTCACTATAAACACAGCGATCAGTTTAACGACATCCTTTTTGGTGAAATTGGCGACATTGAAATAATTCTCTAAATAAAACAGAATTATAAAAGACAAAATAAAACCTAAAAACCCACATGTAAAACCTTCTGTAACTAAATAGTAAAAGCGGTTCGTACCGACACCTTCGGAATAAGAAATTTTATCTAGGGTAAGCATCAAAAATGCAAAGGCAATCCATCCTATGAAATTTAAAATCCAGTATTTGTAATTTGTAATTAACTTCATTTAGTGATGGGTCATAAATTATATAAGCGTTATAAACTGATTCTTAAAAACGGTTAATTATTTCCATTTCGGTTTCTAATCCTTCAACTATTTTATCAACTTTTTTATAGGCTAAATTCCCAAAATATGAACTCACTGCAATATAGCATATCGTAACCAAAATTGCCTGACCTTTTAACTCCAAAAAAGATATGGCAAACGGTAAAATAGATAACATCCAAAAACTCATAAAATACATTTCGTATTTTTTTCGCTTTTTCATGTAGCTTTTAAACGTTGAAATACTCGAAATTAATGATGTTTGCGTATACGATTTCTGCTTAATACCAATTAATGATAAATACTTAATCATATAGTAAGCGAGACCTAAAATCCCTATACTCAACAAAACTACCTCTAACGTCTGATCTCGTGATAGATAAATGATTTTTAAAGACACTATAATAATTATAAAGCAAGATAATTTTGCCATTACAGACCCCTTTAATAGGGATTTAAATGTTTGAAGTTGCTTTTGAAAATCGTCTTTTGTTTTTGAATTATTGAGTTTCATAATTATAGTTTTTAATTCAGAAAAAGGGTGATGATAATGTCTAGAATTGCTTTAATTATTGTGATCATAATACTGTTTGTTTATTTGATTGAGTATAAAAATAAGATCCTACTTGAAATATTCCTATGAAATTATGACGAGCGGTAAATAGGTTATGCCGAACGGAAAACCTTATTAAAAAGAGGTTGAACAACTGTTCTGTTCAACCTCTTTGTTGATTGGTTATTTTTTTAGATGTTTGGTTTTTTTTTAAAGTAATTCTGTTTTTCGTAATTCAAAAGTTAGTTCTTTTCCATCTCTAAATATTGTAATGGATAATTGGTCTGTTATATTATCAAAACCGTTACTCAAAATATCACAATAATGGTCTTGTTTAACTTTAGTATAATTAATACGATCTATATTTAATATTACATCTCCTTGTTTTAAAAATTTTGATGCATTAGAGGTCTCGACAATGGCATTTACATAAACGTTTTCATCTTCATACATCGTGGAAAACCCATAACTTTTATAAGTGTCATTACCTGCTTTAGAGATTTCTATCATTTTTATTTTTTTATTTTTCCAATTTAAGATTACTCTATAATTTTTAAAGAATGCCAAACCTAAATTGTTACCACTTCCGCTTTTCACACTTGTAAATACATTATTAACAGTATGATCTCCTATTTTTAATTCATCAATAAGTGTTTAGTAAAATGGTTTATTTTCTGAACGACCAAAACCGCCAAAACTTTTTTGAGAACCTTCTACATACTTCGTAATTAACTTAGCATCTAACTGTTTTTTAAAATGGTCTATTCGCAATAAATTAGTTCCTGAATTTCCAAAATCCACGGTATTATTTAACACCTTTTTTCCATTAATTTTTAATGTAATAGATGGAATTCCTGCAGTTCCTATATATAATTTAGACGCTATTGTTTCTGTAGGAATGTCTAAGTTTTTTTCGTCATTCGTTATCGTAATTAATTGGTTTTGAAAATCGAAATCCCAAACTGCCTTTCTCATTAAATTAGACCCGATAAACCCATCTATTTTAGTACAGCTGATCTCAGTTATTTTATTAAGGTCAACTACTGCGGCTATAGTTTCTTGAAAATCAATAGTTCCAATTTTAATATTATTAATTCTAGTATATTCTGCTGAAACTTCTTTGGCATTTACATCTTTTATTTCTTCAGAACCTAAGATATTTACATTTAGCTCTTCAGCTAACTCTTTAGTAATTAAGTTTGAAGAACCTGTGTCTAAAAGAAAATTGTAAGCTTTATCTTGAATTTCTACTTCTAAAATAATCCAACCGTTGACATACGTAAAGGGTATTGTAGTTTTAAAATTTTCTTGAAGCACATTTCCTTGTTTCAATATTTTGTCAATGTTAGAACCTGCACAACTTGATAGTAATATTAATGTTATTAGCGGATAAAATAATTTGTTTAATTTCATAATTAAAGTTTGTTTAAATAATAAGTTTTGTGATGAATAAATGTTCGTTAATTCTTTCTATAATAGTTAAGGTTATATCTTAAATTTTTAATTCTCCTGTCCAAGTTCCTTTTATCGCTTTTGCTTGTAACAACAATGTTCCTAACAATGTGATGGCATTGGAGATGTACTTATTTTTTTTAATGTAATTTTTCATGATTTTTAATATTTGTATTGAGATTATTTTATTAATGACATGATAAAACTACAGCATCATATTTGAGTAAAAATCTAAAATATGTTAAACGGTAAAATGAAATATGTAAACGGAAAACAGATTTAGAAACACATCGTTATGACACAAAATACTTCTTGTATCGTTGAGATTCTTTAGTTGTGCTTATTTCTATATGACAAAATGCTTTTATCATACACAGTGGTAAATTATAATGCTTATTGTTATTCAGAGTGCAACGAAGAATCTCTTATAATTCATACTGTTAGGTAGTAATCGTTTTATCGACAAAGGCAATCATATAGTATAAATCACTATATTTATTTACTAACTAATAACAAACATTATGAACCCTAAAGTATTTATGGTCTTGAGAATTATACTCGGACTTTTCGTTTTAGTCTTTGGACTAAATAAATTTTTTGAATTTTTACCAGCACCAGAAGGCATGAGCGAAGAGGCAATGGCTTATTTTGGAGCATTAGTAAATTCTAAAACAATGGTATTGGTTGCCATTGTTGAAATTGTTGCAGGATTAGCTCTAATCTTGAACAAATTTGGAGCTTTATTAGCATTGATATTAATGAGTGTATCTGTAAATGCTGTTTTATTTCATGCCGTTTTAGACCAAGCAAATATTGCAGGAGCATTAGTATTATTAGTACTTAATATTGCTGTATTATATGGTTATAAAGATCGATTTAAATCTTTGACCTATACCAATTTATTGAATAACAACGAATAGTTGTTATAGTTATAAATAAAAAAGAGCCTTAAAAAAGGCTCTTTTTTTTATTTCAATCGTTTTGTGATTAATGCTAATTGTCCCATATGATTGGCTTGATGTTCCATCACATGAAACCAAGCCCAATGGTTACTCATATTACCATTCATTTCTTTAAACCATGCATCATCTTTTGTTTTAAGTAAAACTTTAGTTTGTTGTCGCACTTCATCATACAAATCTATATAATATGAAATAGGTTTATCTTTAAATTCTTGTCGCGCTTTTTCTCCTAAGTTTAGAGCAGTATCCCACTTTTTAGCTTCTTCTTTATTAAAACCTCTACCTTCAATAGTATAGACTTGATAATAGGCTTCGGTAGCTGCGAGATGATAAATAATTGCTCCTGGACTATTAGCATTCTCATCTAAAAGAAAATCTGTTCCTTTTTGATCTAAACTTACAACATGACGTTCTACTCTAGACTTTAGATTATCTAACATAGATATCATTTGTCCTATATCATTAGAAAACCCTTTAGGAGCTTCTACTGTATTTTGAGCAGAAGTGTTGCAATACAAGCTAAGCGCTAATACAAATACTAATAATTTTTTCATGATTGATGTTTTAAATTCATTTTAAAAATAAAACAATTACAATCTCAAAAGTATGTCATTAACAAGACCTTAACTTACAAATACCTATTTTTTATCCGGTGGAAATCCTTCTAACACTTTGTTTACAAGCGCTATAAATTGAGCTTCACGTTTTTCGGGAGATGCGTTTGGTTTGTAATTTGATTCTGAGATTGCTTGCCAAAAGAGTTGGTTATTACTTTCATCTACAAACTCAAAAACAATTTCTCTACCTAGTTGGCTTTGACCAATTGGTAATCCTATTGAAATTCCACCTCCTACATTTCTTCCAGAGCCACCAACACCTACTCCAAGGTTGTTATTTCGTTGTTGCTGAAATTCGCTAGATTTAATATCGATAAAAAAATCTGGTGTTTGTGATAACGTATAACCTTTTAGCTGCATAGCATCATCTAATGCTTTAAACAAACGTTTTGAGTCTAATTCACTCATACCTATTTTCACATCTGAGAAGTAGTTATAAGTTTTGTATTGTGTAAAGTCTCGCGTTTTTTCATAATCATAATCGACTCGTATTGAAGAACAAGAGGTCAATAATATGACAGTAAGTAATAAATATAAATTTTTCATTGCTTTTTTATTTTAACCTGAGTTCGAACTAATATTTGTTTTCAGTTTGAATGAATTTTTATTCAATTTGTAGTTGTAATTTTAAAGGACTAACTAGTTAATTTAAGAAATTATGACAAAAATTGGAGAAAATTCATCAAATCTTTTAGAAACCCTAAAAAAATGCAATCTTATCGTATAAAATTATTACAATATCATGATATCGAAATAATTTTACACTTCAAATCTCACCTTTTCTTAGGGTTCTGAAAATTAAATCTTAGCTCGAACTCAGGTTTAAAAGTAGCAAAAATTATTCCATGTTGACTAATTTACTTGAGCAGTGCGTTAAGGATGGAGCAATTGTTGGAGCTCATCTTTGATAGCGACTTGTGAGAGCCTGACCCTTTGTAGTTTTTCTACGGAAAAGGGTAACGTCCATAAAGACAAGCTAAGTGAACACATTAGATAAAATAAAATTACTCTTGATCTTTAGAATCTACAGAGTTTGTCAATGCTGAAGAGATAATTCCTGTTGGGATTGCAACAATACCTAAACCAATCATAAGAATAAAAAAAGTGAATACTTTACCACCTACAGTTATGGGATACACATCACCATAACCTACAGTAGTTAATGTGATAATTGCCCACCATAAACTATCAAAAATTGAAGAAAAATGGTCTGGCTGCACTTCGTTTTCAAAATAATAAATCCCAACTGCAGAGAAATAAATAAGAATAAGTGTAATAAAGAAAAATAGAAGTATTTGCTCCTTAGCCATTTTAATAGCTTTCGTAAATTGGTTCATAGCACGATTATAACGAACCAACTTAAATATTCTAAACAATCTTAAAAAACGTAACGCTCGCAAGGATCTTAAATCCACACCAAAAGACAAATAAAATGGAAGAATAGCTAGAAAATCAATAATTCCAAAAACACTAAAAATGAATTTCAATTTGCTATCTGCAACATAGATTCGCAAAAGGTATTCTATTGTAAATACAATAACGCAAAATATTTCTACTGCACGAAGAATAGATCTAGTTTGTGGCTCTAAATCTGGAATTGTCTCCATAGAAAATGTGACAATTGAGATTAAAATCAACGCTTGAATAAACAGAGAAAAATAACGACTTAATGAATTTTCATTAATTTCTACAATACTCTTAATCTGTTTTTTCATTGCAATAGCACTAAAACTAGGTTGTTAATTATTAGTCATTCAACATTTTCCAGAGTTTATCTTTCAATTCCATAATCCCTTTTTGAGCTACAGAGGAAATAAACATGTATTGTATTGGAAGTTCTTTATCTAACTGTACTTTCATTTCAGCTTGAAGTTCGTCATCCAACATATCGCTTTTAGAAATCGCAATCATACGTTCTTTATCTAACATCTCTGGATTGTAACGCTTGAGTTCATCTAACAATATATCGTATTGCTTACGAATATCTTTAGCATCTGCAGGAATTAAAAATAGTAAAATTGAGTTACGTTCTATGTGACGTAAAAAATAGTGACCAAGACCTTTACCTTCAGCAGCACCTTCAATAATCCCTGGAATATCTGCCATAACAAATGTTTGGTAATCGCGATATTCTACGATTCCTAAATTTGGCTTAAGCGTTGTAAACTCATAATCTGCGATTTTAGGTTTAGCAGATGTAATCACAGATAATAAAGTTGATTTCCCAGCATTAGGAAAACCTACCAAACCAACATCTGCAAGAATTTTAAGTTCTAGTGTTACTCTCTTTTCTTCTAAGTCTTCACCAGGTTGTGCATAACGAGGCGTTTGATTACGTGAGTTTTTGAAATGCCAATTACCTAAACCTCCACGACCACCTTGAGCAACAATTTGCTCTTCACCATCATAAGTGATTTCAAAAAGTGTTTCATCAGTTTCTGTATCTTTTACAACAGTTCCTAAAGGCACATCTAAATATTCATCTGCTCCATCAGCTCCTGTACTTCTACTTTTGCTTCCGTGAGATCCATGACCAGCACGTGCATGACGTTTGAATTTTAAATGTAAAAGCGTCCAAAGATTAGAACTTCCGCGGATAATAATATGACCTCCACGTCCTCCATCTCCTCCATCTGGACCGCCTTTTTCTATATATTTTTCACGATGTAAGTGTGCAGAGCCTTGCCCTCCTTTTCCAGAGGATACTTGTATTTTTACGTAGTCAACGAAGTTACCTTCTGTCATTATCTTTTATTTATGCGTTATATTTGTTGAACTAGCACTATTTATAACTTATCAATCACAGCATTCAATCGCTCCGTAATATCTTTAATACTACCAACACCATCAACACCAAAATATTTGTCTTGAGCTGCGTAATAATCTTTTAATATTGCTGTTTTTTTGTAGTATTCTGTAATTCTGTTTCTAATAATAGATTCATCAGCATCATCTTTTCTACCACTTGTTTTTCCACGTTCTAATAAACGTCCAACAAGGACTTCATCATCCACTTCTAAAGCAATCATTGCATTAATTTGTGAATCTTTGCTATCCATTAAATTATCTAAGGCTTCTGCTTGAGCATTTGTTCTTGGAAAACCGTCAAAAATAAATCCGTTAGCTCCTGCATTTTTCTCAACCTCAGCATTTAATAAATCAATAGTAACTTGATCTGGCACCAATTCTCCTTTATCCATGAAAGACTTTGCTAACATGCCTAAAGCAGTTTTGTTTTTTATGTTGAATCTAAACACATCTCCTGTTGAGATATGTACTAGATTATACTTTTCTTTTAAAAAATTAGCTTGTGTTCCTTTTCCAGCACCTGGAGGTCCAAATAGGACTAAATTAGTCATGTGTTGTGTTGTTTTTAATTGATATATAGCTGGTAAATCTCTTCCTAAACCATCGTAATCTAGTCCATAGCCAACAATGAATTTATTAGGAATCTCAATACCTACATAATGTAATTTATAATCTTTTTTATACGCTTCTGGTTTGTAAAATAAAGTCGCAATTTTAAGTTCGTCTACATTTTCGTTTTTAAAAATGCGATGTACTTCTTCTAAAGTATTTCCTGAGTCAATAATATCTTCAAGGATAACCACTTTTCTACCAGATACATCTTGTGTTAAACCAATAAGTCTTTGAATATCTTCAGTAGATTTTAAACCTTCATAAGATGCCAACTTAATAAATGTGACTTCACAAGGTTTTGGATATTTCTTCACAAAATCACTCACAAACATAAATGAACCGTTCAAAATCCCTACAAACACTGGTATTTCATCTTGTAAGTCATTTGCAATTTCATCTACCAAACGTTGTACAGTAGCATCTACTTCTTGCTCAGAAATAAAAGGTTTAAAGTATAAATCGTGTAGTTTAATCACCTTTTTTAAGTTTTAAAAAGCCAAAGATACGGATTTGATTTACGTTTGTCTATTTTCAATTTATGATTTTAGAATATTGTTTTATAATTAGTGTATTTTTGTTTAGTAAAAGCGTAGAAATTGCTTAAAAAGCATTTTGACTGCGCTCAATGTGACATGTAGCTAAAAAACTAATGACAAACTATTTCTCTTCAAATTTTAAACTCGGTATTCTTGGTGGTGGACAATTAGGTAAAATGATGTTGTACAGCACCAGAAAATTTGACATTACGACTCATGTCATGGATTCTAGTGATGAAGCGCCTTGTAAAATAGCGTGTAATCAATTTACATTAGGTGATTTGATGGATTTTGATGCGGTTTATAACTTCGGAAAGCAAGTGGACTTATTAACTTTTGAGATTGAAAACGTTAATGTTGCTGCGCTTGAAAAATTAGAAAAAGAAGGCGTGAAGGTTTATCCATCGTCAAAAAATTTACGCATCATTCAAAATAAAGCCACTCAGAAATTATTTTATCGCGATCATAATATACCAACCTCAGACTTTTCTCGTTTTGCTTACCTATCGGAAATTGAAGATGCTATAGAGAATGGAGGATTAGAATTTCCATTTGTTTGGAAAGCGGCTCAATTTGGATATGATGGCAATGGTGTAAAAATGGTGAGACAACTTTCAGATTTAAATGATTTACCAAAAGGTGAATGTATTACTGAAGATCTCGTGCCTTTTAAAAATGAATTGGCAGTTATTGTGGCGAGAAATCCAAATGGTGACGTCAAAACCTATCCAGTTGTAGAAATGGAGTTTCATCCAGAAGCCAACCAAGTCGAGTATGTGATTTGTCCGGCTCGTATTGACCAAGCTGTTGCTGAAAAAGCGAGAGCTGTCGCGCTTAAAGTTTCCGAAGCATTTAAACATGTAGGACTTTTAGCTGTAGAAATGTTTCAAACAGAAAACGATGAGATATTAGTAAATGAAGTAGCTCCAAGACCACATAACTCAGGTCACCAAACGATTGAAGCTAATTACACCTCTCAATTTGAACAACATATACGTGCCATTTTAAATCTTCCGTTAGGAAAAACAGAAAGCACAGTTGGAGGTATTATGGTAAATTTAGTTGGTGCAGAAGGACACACTGGTGATGTTGTCTATGAAAACATAGAAAACATTATGAAATTAGATGGTGTGACACCTCATATCTACGGAAAAAAGCAAACTCGACCGTTTCGAAAAATGGGACATGTGACCATCGTTAATGAAGATATTAATGAGGCGAGACGCATTGCAGAAGAAGTTAAGAAAACTATTAAAGTTATAAGTAAATAATTATGAATAAAGTAGCAGTTATCATGGGAAGCAAAAGTGATCTTCCTGTCATGCAAGATGCCATTGACATCCTAAAAAAGTTTAACATTGAGGTAGAAGTAGATATTGTATCTGCACATAGAACACCAGAAAAGTTATTCGATTTTAGTAAAAACGCACATTCTAGAGGTATCAATGTGATTATTGCAGGCGCAGGTGGTGCAGCACATTTACCAGGTATGGTGGCTTCGTTATCACCTTTACCTGTAATTGGTGTTCCTGTAAAAAGCAGTAATTCTATTGATGGTTGGGATTCTGTACTCTCTATTTTACAAATGCCTGGAGGAGTTCCTGTAGCAACAGTCGCTTTAAATGGAGCAAAAAATGCTGGAATTCTTGCTACTCAAATTATTGGCTCAGCTAATGAAGATGTACGCAATACTATTATTGATTACAAAGAAAGCTTAAAAGCTAAAGTGATTGAATCCTCTAAGAATTTAAGCTAATTTATAACAAAAAAAAGCCTCGTTTTTACACGAGACTTTTAAGCTATTAATCAATGTTATTAAATTTTTCTTTTCAGTAATATTAAATAACTCTGCAAATTTAATAATAATTTAACATGAAATTCTTAAGGTTTAGTTAATGGTTTTCAAATACTTATGAACAATTTGAATTAATTCTATAAAATATGAAAATAGTTTTTTTGATTATCTTGGTTAGTTTTTCTTTTGATTGCTTTGCTCAAATCCCAACAGAGCAATACAAGACAGAGATTTCTAATTTAAAAACAGAAGCAACTATTGATGCCTATTGGAAAAAACTCCATGATTTAGATCAGGTCACATATATGCAAGACACAGAGGATCCAATTGCTGGCGATTCTATTTCTCTGGCCAATATGATTCGAACTGCACTCTTATTTGAAACCTATAGTCCGAAGATTTATAAACCTAATAATATAGTACCAATACTCAATTTTTCTCATAATTATAATGGTACATCACTACTTGCTTTTTGGCCTATTATTTTAGATTGTAAACTTATTGGTGGAGCAATAGATAGTTTTGGAGGTCAATTTCCAGCCTATCAACTAGAAGGCTTATCGCTTACTTTTTATGGTTATTCGCTTTTTAATCAGGACGAAAAATACCCGGAATTATTTAAAAAAATAAATATTGAAAGTGCCGATTTAGTAAGCACCAATCTTATCAAAGTATTTGAACACGAGAAACAACTTCGGCAATTAGAAGTTATAGAATCTTTAGGTAAGTGGACCAATAAGTCATTTAAAGATAGAGAAGATAAAGGTTTTTTTGAGTTTGTAAAAATGAATGATGATAACATATATGTTAAACGACGACACAGACTACAAAAATTAATTCTTTTATCTTCGGAAAAAGGAATATCAACTTACAAGATAGAACATGAACCTTTTGGCTGGACTTACAAATTAACCAACGGTAATCTTAGCTTGGTTGATGATTTAAACAACATACTAATTACATATAATTCGCATAAATAACACATGAATATTCTTAATTCTAAATTTGACACACCATACCATACAGCTCCTTTTTCAAAAATTAAAAACGAAGATTATATGCCTGCGTTTTTAAAAGCGATTGAAAAAGCGAGAGCAGAAATTGATGCCATTACTTTGTCTAACGAAGCTCCTACGTTTGAGAATACAATTGAAGCTTTAGATTTTTCGGGTGAAGAATTAGACAGGCTTTCAAGCATTTTTTTCAACCTTAATAGTGCAGAGACTAATGATGAAATTCAAAAGATTGCTCAAGAAGTCTCTCCTCTACTTTCAGAATTTGGCAATGACATCACACTAAATGAAGATTTATTTAAACGTGTAAAATCTGTTTATGATCAAAAGTCTGATTTAGATTTAACGACTGAGCAGCGTACTCTTCTCGATAAAAAATATAAAAGCTTCTCTAGAAATGGTGCTAATCTTTCCGAAGAAAAGAAAACAAGACTTCGTGAGATTGATAAGACATTGAGTAAGTTGAAATTACAATTTGGCGAAAATATATTAGCCGAAACCAACACATATGAAATGCATCTCACCAATGAAAATGATTTGGCTGGATTACCAGAAGGTGCTAAAGAAGCTGCGCAACAATTAGCAGAATCTAAAGATAAAACCGGTTGGTTGATTACTTTAGATTATCCAAGCTATATTCCGTTTATGACCTATGCAGATAATCGCGAACTTCGAAAAGAACTCGCTATTGCTGCTGGTGCAAAAGCATTTAAAGGTGATGAATTAGACAACCAAGACAATGTGTTGCAAATTGCAAAATTACGTTACGAACGTGCTAATTTATTAGGATACAAAACACATGCGCATTTTGTTTTAGAAGAGCGAATGGCAAAAACTCCAGAAACGGTAGAGCGTTTCTTAAACGAACTTTTAGAAAAAGCAAAGCCTGCTGCAGTGAAAGAATTTGCAAACTTAGAGCAATTTGCAAAAGATTTGGATGGGATTGATAGACTAGAAAAATGGGATGGTTCATATTATTCTGAGAAATTGAAGCAAAAATTGTTCAGTTTAGATGATGAGCAATTAAAACCATACTTTAAATTAGAGAATGTCATTGATGGTGTGTTTACTATTGCTGAGCGTTTATTTGATTTAAAATTTGAAGAAATTGATACGATAGATAAATATCACGAAGATGTTTTAACATATAAAGTTACAGATACTAAAGGGAATTTAGTTTCTATTTTTTACGCAGATTTTTTCCCAAGACCAGGAAAACGAAATGGTGCATGGATGACCGTTTACAAACCACAATACATTAAAAACGGAGTGAATGATAGACCACATATTTCTAATGTGTGCAACTTTACTAAGCCAACAAAAAGTAAGCCTTCTCTCCTAACCTTTAATGAAGTTACTACTTTATTTCATGAGTTTGGTCATGGGTTACATGGTATGTTGGCAAATACAACGTATCCTAGTTTATCTGGTACAAGTGTGTTTTGGGATTTTGTAGAGCTGCCTTCTCAAATTCTAGAAAACTGGTGTTATGAAAAAGAAGCGCTAGAGTTATTTGCAACCCATTATGAAACTGGAGAAGTCATTCCAATGGAACTCATTAAAAAAATTAAAGCGTCTGCAACCTTTCATGAAGGGATGCAAACACTACGTCAAATTAGTTTCGGACTTTTAGATATGTCTTGGCATGGACAAGATCCAACATCAATAACGAATGTAAAAGCTCATGAACTAGAAGCTTTTGCTAATACTAAACTCTATCCTGATGTTAAAGAAAATTGCATGAGTACATCATTCTCTCATATTTTTCAAGGTGGCTACAGTTCTGGATATTATAGTTATAAATGGGCAGAAGTTTTGGATGCAGATGCCTTTGAGTATTTCTTAGAAGAAGGTGTTTTTAATAAAGATGTTGCTGAAAAATTCAAGGATTACGTATTATCACAAGGTGGTACTGATGACCCTATGACTTTATACAAACGTTTTAGAGGACAAGAACCAAGACCAGATGCGTTGCTTAAACGTGCTGGATTGATTGCGAAATAATAAAATATGATCGATGACTATTGTTTTCGGTTTATTTTAAAAATAAACTTTCAATAATTATTGAAAGTTTAAAATATTTAATATATTTGTCATGTAAAACAACACACATGAATTACGACGAAGCTAAAATGAAATTTGTAAGTACTTGGGGAAGTCTAGGTACGCTTTGGGGAATTAATAAGGCAATGGCACAAATACAAGCATTACTTTTTATTTCTACAAAACCTTTGTCTATGGAAGACATTATGGAAGATCTTCAAATTTCTCGTGGTAATACAAGCATGAATTTACGACAGTTAATGGATTGGGGAATTGTAACCAAAGAAATCATTCCAGGAGAACGTAAAGAGTATTTTACGACAGAAAAAGATGTACAAGAATTGGCAAGAGTGATTGCTAAAGAACGTAGTCGTAGAGAAATTCAGCCAGTTATTAAAGTATTAAAAGAGGTCTCCTCTATTACAGATGACGGAACAGAAAAAACCAAAGAACTCATAAAACAAACTAAAGCATTACACGATTTAACACAAACTGCAGACGATATGATTAACAAAATGGTAACTCAAAAACAAAACTGGATTACTAAGTCTGTGCTCAAACTCATCAAATAAAAAAATTTAAACCATACTTTCAGTAATTTCTGAAAGTTCTATAATACTATAAACTATGAAAACTGTATTACACATATCTAAAGTTATAAATATCATCGCACTACTTTGTTTAATTTGGCTTGGTTACGGGTTGATGCTCACTGGAATTCTTCAAATTTTAGCTGCGGTTTTGTTTTTTATCGCATTTCCGAAGGAAAAATTAATCTACATCTATTTCACTGTTGTAGCAATCTTTTTTCTGGTTTGGGAAGGCAATCCTTTTGGATGGCAATTTTTAGTAATCTTGGGCTTAATGATTTTATTAACCTACACCATTCACACTAAAAAAATTTAATAGTTACTTTCAATATTTTCTGAAAGTTTAAAACAACAATAATGAACTACAACATCCTCACATATTGCATTTACTTACCAATCATCGCTGTGATTATGGTAAAAGTTGGGTGGATGTTTTACACACATGGCGAAGTATTTCTATTGCATTTATACAAACAAGATGAAACCATTGTAAAACCAATTAACAACCTTTTGCTTATTGGTTACTATCTCACAAATCTAGGTTATGCAATAATCACGCTTGCTTATTGGGAAAAAGTCAATAATCTAACCGAAATGCTAAGCATATTAAGCGAACATTTAGGCATCATAATTATTGGCTTAGCCATTTTACATTATAACAATGTGCTCTGCCTTAACTATCTCGTAAAATCAAAAACTTTAAACAATAAATCAAAACAATAAACTAAATATTACATCATGGAAAATTCTAAAATCATCATCGGTTACCTCATTTATTTACCAATCGTAATCATACTCACGATTTATGTTTCTAAAATGCTTTTTAAAAACGGTAAATACTTTATGCTGGATATTTTTAAAGGACAAGAAGATATTGCACTTGCAACCAATAAACTATTTGAAATTGGTTTTTATCTCATCAATATAGGTTGGGCTTTACTCATTTTAAAAATTAGTTATTCTAGCACTGCGGAAATGAGCTCACAAACACTAATCGAGATTTTGAGTAAGAAAATTGGAGGCTTCTCCATCTACTTAGGTGTGATGCTTTTCATCAACTTATTCTTCTTTTTTAGAGGACGTCGTAAGTCTAGACAAGGC
This sequence comes from Psychroserpens sp. AS72, assembly GCF_038900375.1. Taxonomy (NCBI): domain Bacteria; kingdom Pseudomonadati; phylum Bacteroidota; class Flavobacteriia; order Flavobacteriales; family Flavobacteriaceae; genus Psychroserpens; species Psychroserpens sp. AS72. The sequence goes on from NZ_JBBMRC010000004.1 coordinate 142,204, forward strand.
AACAAAAAAATTATAAAGACACCTGTTTATGATGTTAGAGATGAACAGTAGAAACTGAATCTGAAGTTAAATATAAATCTGAAAACAATGAAAATATTATTTTACAGCAACGTTTTCTTTTATCTGGCAACTGTAATTGCTTACACACTTGAAGATGGTGTATTTCTTGGGTTGACATTTCAGTTTTTCTTCGGGATTATTCAACTCATATATTTTTTAATCTGCAGAGGCAGAGAAAACTCTGAGAAAATTAAAAGTTATCTAAACTTATACATTGCATTAGCAGGAATGATGATATTAACTATAGCTTCTTTATTTAAGTTCTTGCATTTTGAAAAATCTATAACATTAATATTGATTTCATTTATACCAATGTTAATAGCAAGCTATTTTGTTTACATCACCTATTTAATTCAAAAACAATGAAAACACTAGAACACCACACACTGCTTTATGATGAGGATTGTCCGTTATGTCAAGTTTATACCTCTGGTTTTATAAAAACAGGAATGTTAGATCAAAACGGAAGACAGCCATACAGCACAATTTCTTCGGAAAGTCAAAATTTCATTAACCTAGAACGTGCATCAAATGAAATCGCTTTGGTAGACAACAAAAACAAAACGGTGATTTATGGGATTGATAGTTTACTGAAAGTTCTTGGATTTAGATTCCCAATAATTGAAAAAATCGGACATATAAAACCTGTGAAATTTCTATTAAAAAAGTTGTATTCTTTTATTTCATATAACCGGAAAGTAATTATTCCAAGTGAGGAAAACACAACAAAAGAGCTACAATGTGTACCAAGTTTTAATGTGAAGTATCGTTTGCTTTATATTCTATTTTCTATAGTTGTAACCATGTTTACTTTGTATTATTTTTCTAAAAACCTTTCGATAATTCCACAAGGTTCTTTAATGAGGGAAGGTTTTATCACTATTGGTCAGTTGTTATTTCAAGGGTTGCTTATCTATAAATTAGATAAAAAAACGATTCTTAATTACTTCGGAAATGTGATGACCATTTCACTTATGGGCAGTTTGCTATTAGTACCTTTATTGCTAATACATTGGATGGTTGAAATTTCAGAAACCATTTTTATAATAGGATTTGGAATTACCGTGTTAATCATGTTCATAGAGCATTATAGACGTATTAAATTACTCAAATTACCGAGTTTTCTAAGTTACACTTGGGTGCTATACAGAATTCTCATTGTTTTAACCATTCTAATTTTAAACTAATGACAACAATAACAATAGCTGGTGGTAGCGGATTTCTAGGACAAGTTCTAGAAGACTACTTTACAAAAAAAGGCAATACAGTTTACATACTAACTAGAACCGTAAAACGTGAAAATGATTTGTATTGGAATGCAAAAGATCTTGAAGATTGGACAAAAACTTTAGAACAAACCGATGTGCTCATAAATCTTACAGGGAAATCTGTAGATTGTAGATATACAGACGCTAACAAAAAACTAATTCTCGATTCTCGTGTAGACTCAACTCATGCATTAGGATTAGCAATTAATCTTTGTGAGAATCCGCCAAAAGTATGGTTTAACTCTTCTACTGCGACGATTTACAGACATTCTACAGACAAACAAATGACTGAAGCAACTGGAGAGATTGGTGATGACTTTTCTATGAACATCGCTAAATCTTGGGAACAAGCGTTTTACTCAATCACCAACCCAAAAACGAGAAAAATAGCTTTGCGAACTTCTATTGTCATGGGAAAACATGGAGGAGCAACAGAGCCTTTAAAAAATCTCGTTAAATTTGGTTTAGGAGGAAAACAAGCCTCAGGAAATCAAAAAGTGAGTTGGATTCATGAACTAGATTTCGCAAGAGCAATTGAATTTTTATTTAAAAATGAGGAACTTGATGGAAATTTCAATTTAGCAGTTCCTAATCCTACAAACAATAAAACGTTGATGTCTTCTTTTAGAAAAGTAATGAAAGTCCCTTTTGGGATTCCTCAACCAGAATGGCTCATTAGATTAGGAGCTAAACTCATTGGCACAGAACCAGAATTGGTTTTAAAAAGCAGAAACGTCATACCAGACCGTTTATTAAGAAATGGATTCAACTTCATACATTCAGATATCGAAATTGCCTTAGATGACCTTATAAATTAATAACTATGACATTTTTAAAAGCCTACTGGAAAAACCTCATCCTTATCAATTACGAGGTAGATCCAAAAATCTTAAAACCCTTTGTACCATTAGGAACAGAATTAGATAGCTATAACGGTAAATACTTTGTAAGCATCGTTGGATTTCTATTTATGGACACCAAAGTGCTAGGCATAAAGTTACCTTATCATGTCAATTTTGAGGAGGTCAACCTGAGATTTTATGTGCAACGACATGGAGAACGTGGTGTGGTTTTTATAAAAGAAATTGTACCCAAACCGTTAATTACTTTAGTCGCTAATTCTATATATCATGAGCATTATTTTACTGCGGAAATGAAACACCAATGGACAAATAGTGAGACTTCAAAAAGCTTTGAATACCAATGGAAATTGAAAGATAGATGGCAATCTATTTCTGTTGAAACTGAAACTGAGTTTATCTCAATACCAGAAAATTCTGAAGAGCAATTTATAACAGAACACTATTTTGGATACACTAAACACAAAAACAAAACTTTTGAATATGAAGTTGTACATCCTTCTTGGCGACAATTAAAAGTAAAAAATTATACTATTAATATAGATTTTGAAGCTAATTATGGATTGTAATTTAAACATCTAAAAAACGTCAAACCTACATCTATTATTCTTGCTGAAGGTTCTGAAGTTAGTGTTAAAAACAAAAAAACCATCCATAAGTAATTATTAGAATAAATGACATTTTTACATTATTTTTGATGAATTCATTTTTTTCAAAACAATAAATGCCTAAACACGTCATAGATCCTAATCAATGGATTAAATTATATTCCGATTATCTTTTTAATTACACGATAACACGTGTTAATGATAGAGAGATTGCTCAAGATTTAGTTCAGGACACTTTTGTTGCTGGTTTAAAATCTATGAAAAATTTTAAAGGAGAAGCGAGTGAACGTACTTGGCTCATTTCGATATTAAAAAGAAAAATTATAGATCACTACCGTAAAATCAATTCTAAAAAAGGAAAAGCTGAAGTTAGAATGACCTACAACAGTGATGAAAACGAAGGTGATTGGTTAGAAGAACGTGTTGCTGATCCTTTTGATAAAACTGCTGAAGATACTATTGAAAACATAGAATTAGGCCAAGCTATTGATAACTGTTTGGAAAAACTCCCAGCAAAACAAGCGCAAGTTTTTGAGATGAAAACAATCTTAAACTATGAAACTGAAGCCATTTGTAATGAATTGAATATTACTGCGTCTAACCTTTGGGTAATAATCCATAGAGCAAGAACTGCTATGGCAAGTTGCCTAGAGAAAAATTGGTTTTAAAATGAGTACAAAAATTATAATCCCATGTGAAGAAGCAAATCATGTTTGTGATAAAACACAATACAAAGAAGCTACACTTTGGGAGAAAATTAAATTAAATATTCACTTATTGTATTGTAAAGCGTGTAGAAAATATACCAAGAACAATACAAAATTGACTAAATTGGTTTCAAATAAACAAGTGACTTTAGATCCTGCTTCTAAAGAAAGTTTACAATCTGCTTTTCAAAAGGAATTAGCTAAACATAAGTAAAATTCCCAACCAAAATACGGGTAAACTCTCCACCCAAAAAGCACTGTAATATTTATTTTGATGTTGTTTTGCTAAAACTAAGAACAATAGAGTGATTGATGAAATTATTAAAGCACTCAATAAAAATTCAGCGTCTATTTCATCTTTAAAATAATTCAAAACATAAAATATAACCAATAATATTAAGCCTACAATTTTAGTTTGCTTTATACCTATTTTCTGCGGAATAGTCGCTAATTTCAAACTATCAAAGTTTAAATCTCTTATTTCAAAAGGAAACATCAATACCAAAACAAAAATAAAACGTTGTAACGTCGTGATAATGATGTCATCAGTAATTGCAATATGATTATTGAGTAATGGTAAAAAAACAGTAACACCAGACCAAACTATTGCAATGATATAGACTTTGAGACCTCCAATACTTCTTAAGTTTTTATGCTTGTCTAAAAATATCTTTTTTGGGATAATAGGAATCGCATATAAAAATGTTGCTAAGCCAAAAAAACCAATATATATTAATGTAATATACTCTAGCTTAAAAGCGAAATAACACATTATTATAAAACAAATTCCGGAAAATACTTGAATCGTTTTTAACCACTGAGCCAAACTGCGATGATGAAATTTCGCCAAACCAAAATACTTCACAAAATTATATCCTGTAATAGATGCAAAAAAAATAAAAAAGAGTATGTTTCCATCGTACTCAATACCAAATTGTAGCAACGTTACCCATGACAAAGCAAATACTGCTAAAGCAACATGGATACTACTATTAATATAAAAATCAAAAATGGTTTTAAGCACACGCATTATACAAAAGTAGACAAACTGTTAATAACCCCTAATATTGGTTGAAAAGTTTCAATTTCATTAACAAAATAAGGTTAATATTTCATTAATTTTGCAACACATAACACAACTCAAATAACTTAATGAATACTGCAGATTTTTCACTACGTCATATTGGTCCAAGAGAAGTGGATCAAAAATTAATGCTTGATGCCATTGGTGTTGATAATTTAGAGCAACTTATTTCTGAAACTATTCCTGATGATATTCGTCTTCATAACCATTTAGATTTAGAAGCAGCTATGAGTGAATTTGAGTATTCATCTCATATTAACGAATTATCTAAGCTTAATAAAATATACAAAACCTATATAGGTCTTGGCTATCACCCAACCATTTTACCAGCTGTTATTCAACGTAATATATTAGAAAATCCAGGTTGGTACACAGCTTATACACCTTATCAAGCAGAAATTGCTCAAGGTCGTTTAGAAGCTTTACTTAATTTTCAAACCATGATTATTGATCTTACAGGTATGGAAATTGCAAACGCATCGCTCTTAGATGAAAGTACAGCTGCTGCTGAAGCTATGGGAATGCTCTTTTCTGTTAGAACTCGTGATCAAAAGAAAGGAAACGTAAACAAGTTTTTTGTTTCAGATTTAGTATTACCTCAAACCATTGATCTTCTAGAAACTAGAGCAAATCCAATTGGTATTGAACTCATCATTGGAAATGAAGCTGAGTATAATCTTTCTGACGAGTATTTTGGAGCACTATTACAATATCCTGGTAAAAACGGACAAATAACAGACATTAAATCGTTTATAGAAAAAGCGAATGCTGAAAACATAAAAGTAGCTGTTGCAGCAGATATTTTAAGTTTGGTTAAATTGGAAGCTCCTGGGAAATTTGGTGCAGATGTTGTTGTAGGTACTACACAACGTTTCGGAATCCCAATGGGTTATGGTGGTCCTCATGCAGCCTATTTTGCGACTAAAGATGTATATAAACGTGATGTACCAGGACGTATTATTGGTGTTACAAAAGATGTGAATGATAATCGCGCTTTACGTATGGCATTACAAACACGTGAGCAGCATATTAAAAGAGATAAAGCAACGTCTAATATTTGTACAGCACAGGTACTTTTAGCTGTTATGGCTGGAATGTATGCAGTGTATCATGGACCTAAAGGTTTAAATCATATTGCTGATACTATAAAAGACTCTACTGCTACTCTAGCAAATGCTTTAGAAAAATTGGACTTAGAGCAAGTAAATTCACATTATTTTGATACAATTCAAATTAAAGCTGATGCTGTAAAAACAAAGTATGAAGCTGAAAAGAGAGAAGTCAATTTTCACTATCCAGATACTAATACCGTTACGATTTCGATAAATGAAACAACTTCAATTTCAGATTTAAACGAAATTATTGACATTTTTGAAAGTGTAACAGAAAACACTACAGATAGAATTGAAAAAAGATCAGCAAATACAACCATACCAGAGCATTTAAAACGTGAGTCAGATTTTTTAACGGTAGATGTTTTTAATACCTATCATTCTGAAACTGAATTGATGCGTTATATAAAATCTTTAGAACGTAAAGATCTAGCATTAAATCACTCGATGATTTCATTAGGGTCTTGTACTATGAAATTAAATGCAGCAGCAGAAATGTTGCCTTTAAGCACACCTAATTGGGGAAATATTCATCCGTTTGTTCCTGTTGATCAGCCTATAGGTTATAAATTAATGCTTAATGCATTAGAAAACCAATTAACCGAAATCACAGGTTTTGCTGCAACATCATTACAGCCTAATTCTGGAGCTCAAGGTGAGTTCGCTGGATTAATGGTTATAAAAGCGTATCACGAATCTCGTGGAGATCACCATAGAAATATTTGCTTAATTCCATCGTCTGCTCACGGAACAAATCCTGCAAGTGCTGTTATGGCTGGTATGAAAGTCGTGGTTACAAAAGCATCAGAAAATGGAAATATAGATGTTGATGATTTACGAGAAAAAGCAGAATTACATAAAGATAATTTATCGGCTTTAATGGTCACTTATCCTTCTACACACGGAGTTTATGAATCTGCTATTAAAGATATTACCAAAATTATCCATGATAATGGTGGTCAAGTTTATATGGATGGTGCCAACATGAATGCACAGGTTGGTTTAACCAATCCTGGAAACATTGGCGCAGATGTTTGTCACTTAAATTTACATAAAACCTTTGCTATTCCTCATGGAGGAGGTGGACCTGGAGTTGGACCAATTTGTGTTGCAGAGCAATTAGTTCCTTTTTTACCTGGCAATCCAATTATAAAAACTGGTGGTCATCAATCTATTTCAGCAATTTCAGCAGCACCATATGGCTCTGCTTTAGCGTGTTTAATTTCATATGGCTATATAAAAATGTTAGGTTACAGAGGACTTAAAAAAGCTACAGAAATTGCCATATTAAACGCAAACTATATTAAAGAACGTTTAAAAGACCATTATCCAACATTATATTCTGGAGAAAAAGGAAGAGCAGCACACGAGATGATTATTGACTGTCGTAATTTTAAAGCCAACGGAATAGAAGTTGTAGATATCGCAAAACGTTTAATGGATTACGGTTTTCACGCACCAACAGTTTCTTTTCCAGTGGCAGGAACTATGATGATTGAACCTACTGAAAGTGAGAGTAAACAAGAAATGGATCGTTTTTGTGATGCTATGATATCAATCAAGCATGAAATTGATGGCGTTTCTAAAGAAGATGACAATAATACACTTAAAAATGCACCACATACCTTGGCAATGATTACTGCAGATAATTGGGATTTACCATATACTCGTCAGCAAGCTGCATTCCCATTAGAGTATGTTAGGGATAATAAATTTTGGCCTAGTGTTCGTCGTGTAGATGATGCTTATGGTGATAGAAACCTTATCTGTACTTGCGCTCCAATAGAAGCGTATATGGAAGAAGCATAACAATACGAATTTTGGACATCGTATAATTTACACTTTGTACATTAGCATGTAATTTAATGTTAGTATATTGTCATGTTTGATTATTTCTTAAAAGGAAACTATAATTTATGAGTATTAAAATAACTGGAACTGGAAGTTTTATACCTAGTCGCATTGAGAAGAATGAAGATTTTTTTAAACATGAATTCTTAAATGCAGACGGTTCTACTATAAATAGCCCTAATGAAGTGATTGTTGAGAAATTCAAAGCAATCACTGGTATTCAAGAGCGACGTTACGTAAAACCAGAATTATTAAATTCTGATATTGCTTTTTATGCTGCGAAAAAAGCGATTGCAGATGCTAACATAGACAAAGAAACATTAGATTATATCATCGTTGCACATAACTATGGTGACGTAAAACATGATGCAGAACAAAGTGATACTGTACCTAGTATTGCATCTAGAGTTAAGCATTTATTGAAAATTACAAACCCTAAATGTGTTGGTTACGATTTATTATTTGGATGTCCTGGTTGGATTGAAGGTGTCATCCAAGCTAAAGCTTTTATTGCTTCTGGTATAGCAAAACGCTGTTTGGTCATTGGATCTGAAACTTTATCTCGTGTTGTTGATAAACATGATCGTGATTCTATGATTTATAGTGATGGTGCAGGAGCAGTTATTGTTGAAGAATCTACTGAAGAAGGCGGCATCATTTCACACGAATCTGCAACTTACGCTTTAGATGAAGCACATTTTATTTTCTTCGGAAAAACAAACCATCCAGAAACTACAGACCAACGTCGATACATCAAAATGTATGGTCGTAAAATCTATGAATTTGCATTAACAAATGTTCCTTTAGCTTTAAAATCGTGTTTAGATAAAAGTGGCTATTCTATTAAAGACGTTAAAAAGATATTGATTCATCAAGCTAATGAAAAAATGGACGAAGCTATTGTAAAACGTTTTTACAAACTTCACGATATGCAAATGCCAAAAGGAATCATGCCAATGACTATAAATACACTTGGTAACTCCAGTGTAGCTACAGTTCCTACACTTTATGATATGATTTTAAAAGGTGAGCTTAAAGATCAACATATCAATAAAGGTGATGTTATAATGTTTGCTAGTGTTGGTGCTGGAATGAATATTAATGCTATTGTTTATAAACAGTAAATTACCTTTTTAAACTGAAATGAGATCTGAACTCCAAGTCAGCACCTTCAAAATTTCTATATTTTACTAAATACCAATAATCATTGGATGGCATAATGGCTCCATTATATGTTCCATCCCATTTACTATCATTAGGTGTTAATGTTCTTAGCAACTTACCATATCTATCAAAAATGTACAAGATATATTTACACTCATTAGATGGTGATACCAAATGCCAATAATCATTATATCCGTCTCCATTTGGTGTGAAAAATAGTTTCGTCTCAAAGCAATCAAAAGTTGTAATACAGTCCAGTTCAATAATCCCTAAATCGGCAGTACAATTATTTGCGATATCCAACATCATGATATCACTATAAAGCCCAGTACTCAAATCTGACACTACGAAAAAACCATTATCATCAGATGTTTGCGTTATAGATTGATTTGAACCGTCATTATAAGTCAGTGTATATTCTGTATTTGGAGTAAGATTGAAAATAAAAATTGTTCCATCACTAAGATCACAGTTTGTTGGACTAATTGCAGATATACCTGCTTCAAAATTAGACGAGTTTAAAACAATTTGTTCTAAATTATCTACGCAACCACTGATACTCTCTGTGATAACAATAAAATCATAAGTCCCAGAACTCAATCCAGTGACTACAAACTCACCAGAAGTATTTGACATCTGAGTAATGGATTGATCCAAACCATCATTATAAGTCAGCGTATATTCTGTATTTGGAGATATGTTTGTTATTGTAATTGTTCCATCTTCCGAATCACAACCTGAAGGATTTGTTGACGTAATTGATGCAGATAATAGATTAGATGCCATTTCAACTTCGCCTAAATTATCTGTGCAACTCGTAGCATCTTCGGTAATAGTAATAGAGGTGTAATTTCCGTTAGCGAGATTTGAAAGCGTAATAGTTCCGCTAGCATCGGAAACTTCGGAAAGCGTTACTAATGTACCTTCAAAATCGTAAGTAATCGTGTAGGTTGAATTTCCGTTTAAATCTGAGATTACAATAACACCATCATCAATACCACAATCGGAAGGATTTGTTGATGTAATTGATGCAGATAATGGATTAGATGCCATTTCAACTTCGCCTAAATTATCTGTGCAACTCGTAGCGTCTTCGGTAATAGTAATAGAAGTGTAATTTCCGTTAGCGAAATTTGAGAGCGTAATAGTTCCGCTAGCATCGGAAACTTCGGAAAGCGTTACTAATGTACCTTCAAAATCGTAAGTAATCGTGTAGGTTGAATTTCCGTTTAAATCTGAGATTACAATAACACCATCATCAATACCACAATCGGAAGGATTTGTTGATGTAATAGTGGCTGAAAGCGATATTGTCATTAGTTCAACTTGTCCTATATCATCACTACAACTCGTTGCCTCTTCTGTAATGATTATAGCACTATAAATTCCTGCAGTTAAGTTTGATATTGTAACTGTTCCATTTGAATCTGAAACTAAGGATATGCTTTCTAGATTTCCTTCGTAGGTATAATCGAAAGTATGATTTGAGTTAGGGTTTAACCCAGTAATAACAATGGTTCCATCATCAGAACCACATCCTGAGGGATTGGTGAAAGTAATATTTGCCATTAGGCCAGTAGCGATCAATTCAACCTGAGCCAAATTATCATTACAACCCGTCAATGTTTCAGTAACTAAAATATTATCATAAACTCCAGCATCTAAACTTGAAATTGTTATCTCACCAGATGCATTAGAAAAGAGTGTTATTGTTTGTGGGGAACCGTTATTGTAAGTGATTGTATATTCTGAATTAGAATTAAGCCCAGAAATACTAAAACTACCGTCTTGAGTTCCACAGCCTGATGGATTAGAAAATGATTGTAAATCAAATGAAATTTCACCTAAATTTAAAATCCAAGCAGCTCCTTTCTGAGATCCATTTTCACTATCTCTATAAGCTCCCACTCCAATTTTAAAATTATTAGAGTCGGTGTTTAATAAACATACTGAGCCTCCAAATAAGTCACCATTTGTCAAATTACCCGAAAAACAATTTTCTGCATAGCTATAGAAAAACTCTTCTGACACAGTCCCATCAGAATTTAATTCAATAATAAAAAACCCACCTGTTTCTTGTGAAAGTGTAGGATTTACTTGTTTCATAGCCCCAACCACGACTTCAACTTTGCCATCATTATCAATATCAACAATACCATCAATTGATTCACCAAAGAGTGCACCCGATGTAATATTTGAATTTAAACCACCTGATAAATTTGAAATTTTTTGATGAGAATTAACGGTTCCATCAGAATTTAAAAATAAAACATAAAAACTTCCAGCGTTATTTAATTGATCATCATCTCTATATGAACCAACTGCAAGGTCAACAACTCCATCTCCATTTAAATCACCAATATTTACAACAGATCCTCCAAAATAATCTTCAAAACCTAAATTCAAACCAAAATTACCTGCAGTAGAGCTTATTTTTTGTGAATTATTAACCGTGAAATCAGAATTCATAAATAAGATCCATAAGGCTCCACCGCTATTTCCTCCATCATTATCTCTCCTAGATCCAACTGCGAGATCTTCTATACCATCACCATTCAGATCTCCAATATTCTCAATATCAGTTCCAAAAATAGCATCACCATTTATAAAACCATTGAAAGCTCCTTGAGTATCACTAATTTTAGCGTGGCTATTAACAGTTCCATCAGGATTTAAAGATAATATCCAAACTGCTCCATGCCAAAAACCACCATCTCCATCGTAATCAGCACCAACCGCAAGCTCTATAAGTCCATCAGAATTTAAATCTCCTAAATAAGCTACCGCTCCACCAAAACGATCTTCATTATCTATAACTCCATTAAACCCTCCACTTGTGTCACTAATTTTAGTTTGATTTATAACAAAGTCATTACTATCTAAAAAAAGAATCCATACAGCTCCTCGGTTTATTCCTCCATCATCATCTGAAAAAGCTCCTACAGCTAAATCATTAACTCCATTACCATCTAAATCCCCAATACCATCTATCGATACTCCTAAGTTATCTTGATTATTTAAACCTCCTATAAAGCCTCCATTCAATTCATTAATTTTCTGAAAACTAGATACATTATAGTTTTGAGCAAACATAAATTGAGTGAAAATAAAAAACAGTATAAGAGATCTCATTGTATATATTAAGATAGAATGCAATATATGTAGATTGAATATAATTTTCATAAATTAATCTACATATATTTACGCAATATTTTATCAAAATTATGCAATTAGCTTATAAATTTATTTACAATTATCAAGTAAATTATTTCTTACGTAACATCAATTTTTGCTTGAAATCTTTTTTTAAAGGAATTAAAATTCCACCATCTGGAATATTAAAATTAAAGACTGATTCAGGATTAATTAAGATAGCTACTAATCAAACAAGTTATTTAACGCAATTATTATTTTGGAATGGTTATAAAGATTTTGAATACTCTGAACTATTTGAAAACCTTTCAAAAGACATTGATACGTTTTTAGATATTGGCTCAAACATTGGCTATTATTCACTATTAGGTGTGAAATCAAATCCTCACATGAAAGTTTTTGCATTTGAACCGGCTAATGGACCAAAACATTATTTGAATAAAAACATTGTTCTTAATAACTTTTCAAGTCAGATTAAATCTATTGATTTAGCACTTTCAAATACAATAGGCAACATAGATTTCTATGAAGTTGAAAGTCTAAAATATAAATACATAAAGTATAATTTAGCTGGAGAAGGCAATGCAGGAACTAAAACAACCTCTCGTAATTTTATCAAGAATACTGTAAAAGCTGACACTCTTGACAATTTTGCCAAATCAAATTCAATTAATAAGATAGACCTAATAAAAATTGATACTGAAGGTACTGAAGTAGATATTTTAAGTTCTGGTAAAAACTTAATAATAAATTCTCAACCAATTATAATTTGTGAAACCCTATTCAATACAATTGAGGAGGAATTAGAAAGCTTTTTCAAAGAGTTAGATTATGAACTCTACAACCATACTGAATTAGGTTTAACTAAAGTAAAAACGATTAAAAGACCATTAGATGATGGTGTTAGAAATTGTTTCTTTGTGCCGAAATCTAAATCACATTTAATATCTAAATTTATTCAAAACTAAAACTATTGAACTTCTACATCATCATTCCTGCACATAACGAAGAAGATAGCATTGCTCAAACCTTAGAGTCATTGGCTAATCAATCGTTACCTGCAAAACAAATTGTGGTGGTGAATGACAATTCAACAGATAGAACTCAGGATATCGCATTGAAGTTTACAGCTAAACACTCTAATATTTCAGTAGTTGAAAACATATCTTCCAATACACATTTACCAGGTTCAAAAATTATCAACGCCTTTTATAAAGGTTTAGAAACCCTAGACCAAGATTATGATGTGATCTGCAAATTTGATGCAGATTTAATATTTCCGAAGAATTATTTAGAACAATTAGCATCTCATTTTAAAAACAACGAACGTTTGGGAATGGTCGCTGGGTTTTGTTATATCAAAAAAAATGAAGATTGGGTTTTAGAAAATTTGACACGTAAAGATCATATACGTGGTGCACTAAAAGCGTATCGCAAACAATGTTTTTTAGACATCGGAAAATTGAAACGCTCTATGGGTTGGGATACTGTTGATGAGTTATTAGCAAAATACTATAAATGGGAATTGCTAACCGATGAAACGCTTCACGTTAAACATTTAAAGCCAACAGGAATTAGCTACAACAAAGCGTCAAAATATTTACAAGGTGAAGCGATGTACAAAATGCGCTACGGGTTTTTAATTACGCTCATTTCCGCAGTAAAACTAGCATTCAAAAAGAAGAGCTTTACACTATTTCGTAATTATATGTCTGGCTATTTTAGAGCTAAAAAACAAGGTATCGAGCATTTGGTTACTGAAGAGCAAGGACAATTTATTAGGAAATTACGTTGGGATGGAATGAAAGGGAAATTGAAACATTTTGATTAACACATTCTTGATGATGAGATCCTGAAACAACACTTCGACTTCGCTCAGTGTGACAGTTGAGGATGATGATTCTCGTCAATTAAAACTCCAACCTTTATAATCGCTAGATGCTTCTAATTTGTTTTCTAAGTCATCTTCTAATTCTGCAAAAAAGTCAATACCAGTTAGTTTTTCAATATCATCAACAGACACTACAAACTTATAAAGTGGCTGATTAGATTCTTTATGAGGCATTAAAAATGCAATCATTTTAGTTTTGCCTGTGTTATTATCAATGAGTACTTTATAAAATTGATTTGGCACACTTACTTCTTCGTCTCCAATGGTTTTCATATTTCCGTTTAAAACACCACCTGTTACTACAAAAACACCATCATATTTACTAGCCCAATAGCGTACTTTTTGCTCAAGCGTGTTCCAAACACCAGCATTGAAATTATGTTCTTGTGGACTAATATTACTCGTTAAAAAAGTTTCATCATGTGCAAATTGACTATACTTTCTATCTCCTGCAGGACATAAATGCCCACGATCATAACCAGATTTTTTATAGTTTTTCCAATGTGCAGCTCCAGTTTTTACGGCTTTATCTATTTCAAAATATGGTCGTTTGAAGTTGGTATTCGAAAGGTGAGATTTTTTCAATTCGTAAGCAACCCATTCGGCTTGTTCGTGAGATTCACTGTACGATAAAGAATAACCTTCATGATGTACAATTTGACCTGTTGTACTTGTTGGTAAGAAATATTCGTTAGTATCAGTTTTAACGGTTCCTCCTAATTCTATGATGTCATTTGTTTCTTCAACTTTTAAAAAGTGTTCATAACCATAAACACCAAAAATGATTAGAATTGCGATTAAGGAATAGATTGTTTTTTTAGTCATCGTTTAGCTTCTAATCAATCACAAACCCTAAAGGCTTCCCAGTCGCAGCATTTGGAAAACTAATTCCAAGTAAAGCCGAAATCGTTGGTGCAATGTCAGGAATTACTGTTTTATCGTACGTTTCTCCATGATTAATCCCTTTTCCGAAGAACAATAAAGGCACATGTGTGTCATAATTTAATCCGCTACCATGTGTAGAACCTGTTTTTCCGTAGGAAATATAAGCAGGATCAGCTACTAAAATAATATCTCCAGATCGTTTTTGATTATAGCCATTTTGTAATAAGGACTCAATACCATTCGTGAAATTTGACGTCGTCATGGTATGTGCAGAAAACACTTTTTCAACATGCTTGTAGCCAATCAACTCATTAACCATAGCTTCTTGAACGTCATTAATATTTAACCCTAAACTATCAATGTATTTTCTATTTAAAAATATCTGGTCATTACTAATATTCTCAATAAGGTCTGATGATTTAAACTTTGCATTTAAATAATCTGTAAAACGTGTTCTAGTCTCTTTATTATTTAAGTATCCTGATGGGATTTTCATACTCTGTAAATATGAAGGCACCTCAACAGCACCATGATCTGCAGTTAAGAAAACAGTATAATTCCCTTCTCCTACTTGTTGATCTAAGAATTTAAAAAAGCGTTCTAAATCTTTATCTAATCTAATGTAGGTATCTTCAATTTCTTTAGAACTTACTCCAAAATTATGACCTACATAATCGGTTGCCGAAAAACTTACAGTCAACACATCAGTAATATTATCCTGTCCCAATTGCTCTCCTTTTATAGCTTCTATAGCAAAATCTGTAGTTAGAGAATTTCCGTAGGCAGTTGCTTTTAGAATATCGAAACCACGATTATCATCTTTCAGTTTTGCCAAATCATAAGGAAATGTTGCTTTTTCTTTTCCTTTAAAACCACCTTCAAATGCATTCTCATCGCTTCCACTTTCGGTATACGTCGAAATATCATAATAGGTATCCCAAACTTTAAGGTAAGATTCGGCAGCTTCCGAAGCATTAAAATCTGATACCCATTTAGGTAATTCATTTTGATAAAAGGTACTAGAAATCCAAACACCTTCATCTCTACCATGAAACCAATATGCTGCATTTGCAGTGTGACCTGCTGGCAAAATTGCGCCTCTATCTTTTAGTGACACTCCTATGGTTTTACCACGCATTTGAGTAAATAATCTGTTCTCATCACCAAAAGTGGTTGTCTTCATTCTATTTGGAGACATTTTTCCTGCATCATGAGCTGTACCAACCGACTGCACATTATCATCTTGCGCGCAATACACCATTTCTTTGGTTTCTTTATCATACCAGTTATTACCAATAATTCCGTGATATTTAGGTGTTGTACCAGTATAAACTGATGTATGTCCAGGACCTGTATACGTTGGGATATAATTAAAATGATTGTTTTTACAGTTGAAACCTTCGTTGATCATTCGTTTAAATCCGCCATCTCCATATTTACTATCAAACCTTGTTAAGTAATCGTAACGCATTTGATCTACGACAATCCCAACCACTAATTTAGGATTATTTTGATCATTAGAATCCGTTTTTTTTACTTCGGAAATTGGCTTTTGCGCATTACACGACGTAATTATCAAAAACACGACTAAGAGATTAATTATAGATTTCATCGGTATAGATTTATATTTTTTATTGAGTTTAAAGACTGTAAGTTATCCTTCATTTTATAGAATGATAGAACTATTGACATGCTTGTTGTACTAGAATGATTATTTATAGTTTCAAAAATACAGATTTTTGTTTAGCATCTTTTTACTTTAACGTTAAATAAGTCTCTCTATTTTTTTACTTTTACCATAACAAATTTTACTATGTCATACCTCCATAATATTGGTGCTTATTTTTTAATGATTGCTGAGATGTTTCGTAAACCTACCAAATGGTCGGTTATGCGTACATTAATATTAAAAGATATTGATGATTTAATTATTGGCTCACTTGGTATTGTGGCATTTATCTCATTTTTTGTTGGAGGTGTTGTGACTATTCAAACGGCCTTGAATATTGACAATCCGTTAATCCCTAAATATCTCATAGGTTTTGCTACTAGACAATCTATTATTTTAGAGTTTGCTCCTACATTTATATCCATTATTATGGCTGGTAAAGTGGGTTCATTTATCACGTCTAGTATTGGTACGATGAGAGTTACAGAACAAATAGATGCTTTAGAAGTTATGGGTATCAATGCTTTAAATTATCTTGTATTTCCAAAATTTATCGCTTTAATGTTATACCCTTTTGTGATTTCTATTGCTATGTTTTTAGGAATTTTAGGAGGAATGGCTGCAGTAATATTTGGTGGCTTTGGGACTTTAGATGATTTCATTACAGGTATCCAAATGGATTTTATACCATTCCATATTATTTATGCATTTATTAAAACCTTTGTTTTTGCTTTTGTTTTAGCAACAATACCATCTTTTTACGGATTTTACATGAAAGGTGGAGCTCTCGAGGTTGGTAAAGCTAGTACAACCTCTTTTGTTTGGACTAGTGTCGCTATTATCCTTTTAAATTATATATTAACTCAACTCCTTCTTGCCAAATGATAGAAGTCAAAAACATACATAAGTCTTTTGGAGATGCTCATATTTTAAAAGGTATATCTACAACTTTTGAGAAAGGAAAAACAAGTTTAGTCATTGGACAAAGTGGCTCAGGAAAAACAGTATTCCTAAAATGTCTCCTGGGATTATTTACTCCTGAAGAAGGAGAAATCCTTTACGATGGCAAAGCTTACTCTAGTCTTACAGACGATGAAAAACGTAACCTTAGAGCTAAAATAGGTATGGTATTTCAAGGTAGTGCGCTTTTTGATTCTATGTCAATTCTTGAGAATGTGATGTTCCCACTGCAAATGTTTACTAAGCAAAGTAAAAGCGAAATGGAAGAACGTGCAGACTTTGTTTTAAAACGTGTTAATCTCGAAAACGCACATCAAAAAATGCCTAGTGAGGCTTCTGGAGGAATGCAAAAACGTGTTGCAATTGCAAGAGCAATTGTAAATAATCCTAAGTATTTATTTTGTGATGAACCTAACTCTGGACTAGATCCAAAAACAGCAATTGTTATTGATAATTTAATCCAGGAAATTACCGACGAGTATAATATCACAACTGTAATCAATTCTCATGACATGAATTCTGTAATGGAAATTGGTGAGAAAATTGTATTCTTAAAAGACGGTCTTAAAGCATGGGAAGGCTCAAAAGACAACATCTTTAAAACCGATAATGAAGTCGTAACAGACTTTGTATATTCTTCAGAATTATTTAAAAAAGTGCGTCAAATGTATTTGGAAGAGAAAGGTTAATTTCTTCTAATCATTACAGTATCTACTTTCAACTCCTTTTTAAGCCAAACTTGTAGATCTCGTTCTTTAGCTAAAACAACACTATCTTCAAGAGACACTTTCCATCTTACATTTGCAACGGAAACAGTATCAATATTTATAAAATCTTTAGATTCTAACATTTTAGAATATCCAAAATATTCTAAATCATTAAACCTCACTTTGGCGTCACGAGTTAAATTTGTAAATGATATTGCACTGACAGATGCACTTTTTGATTCTATTTGCTTGTTTAAGTTTGTAATATTATCTTGAAGTTCTCCCACTTGTTTTTGAAGACCTTCAATTATAAAATCTTTTTGGTCTAAGTCTCTAATAGCTCTATCATAAGCATCAGATATTTTATCAAAACCTCTTGTTTTATTACCCTTAACCTCTAATTTAAAGTCTTTGATTTTATCATAATTTTTAATCTTATTTTCTAGGTTAGTAACCATTTGATCAGAAACCTCTCCATTAAAATATAAATCAATGGTTTTTTTGTCCCAGTCATGAATGCCATTTTGAAACCAAAGATCACGATTTGATTCAACCTCATTTTCTATAAATGACTTATAATCATTATCTAATCCACTATCCTTTAACACTCTTAAAAACGTAATTGTAGGATATATCATAACGATTACTGCAACAAGAGCAGCAAACCTTGCAATTCTTCTTCGTTTAGCAGAATTTGCATATTTAAGCATAGGAAACCTTAATAGCTTTAAAACGATAAAAGTTGCTAATGCAATAAATATGGTATTAATCGTAAACAAATTCATTGCTCCTAAAAAATAAGTCCAATTCCCTATTGCTAATCCATAACCTGCGGTACATAAAGGTGGCATTAAAGCAGTTGCTATAGCTACACCAAATATTACAGAAGCAATTGTTCCTCTTTTTGTTCGCGCAATAATAAGTGCTAAACCACCAAAAAATGCTATTAAAACATCTCTTATATCTGGACTAACACGACCTAATAACTCTGAAGTATCATTACTTAACGGAAAGAAATAGAAAAACAAAAATGCAGTTAGTAAACTAAGTACAATCATTGTTATTAAATTAATTAACGACCGTTTTAAAGTATCAATATCATTAATAGCAATAGATAAACCAACTCCTAAAATTGGTCCCATTAGTGGAGAAATTAACATGGCTCCAATAACAACTGCAGGAGAATCTGCGTTTAATCCAACCGAAGCCACCATTATAGAACATACTAAAATCCAAGCCGTTGCGCCTTTAAATGGCACATCTTCTTTTATCGCCTGAATAGTAGCATCACGATCTGTATCATCTCTAAAATCAAGAAGTTCATTTAAAAAGGTTGTGATACTCTTCCACAAACCTTGTGCATCTTTTTTAACCGCTTCTTTTTTTTCTTCTACAGCATTCTCTTTATTCATCTCATTAGTAGATTGCTGATTTTCTTTTTCAGAAAAATTGAATTTATTTTCTTTATTCTCTTCCATTCATTACATGTCTAAAAACGTATTTTAAAATATATCAAATAATTGAGTTTGTCAATTTTGATGATTGAATCTCTAAAAATTAACCATAATGCTCTCCAAATTTATCTTTTACTTTTTGGAGTACTTTTTTAATATCTTGTTCTTTTGTCTTCGGAAAGATAAGCAAAACTTCATCTTTATCAACAATTATGTAATCTTGTAATCCATCAACCACAACTACTTTATCTGCTTTGGTTCTTATCATATTACCAGACGCATCCTCAGTTAATGTTTTGGCATTAACAACAGCATTACCATCAGAGTCCTTATCTAATTTATCATATAAACTTCCCCAAGTACCAAGGTCATTCCAATCAAATGTTGCTGGAATTACAAAAACATTGTTGGATTGTTCCATGAGCGCATAATCCACCGAAATATTTTCTGCCTTACCATAATTATCTCTAATAAAATCGTCTTCAAAATCAGTATTATACACGTCAATTCCAGATTCAAAAAGACTAAATAATTTAGGCTGATTAGCTTTAAATGCTTTAACAACACTACTCACGCTCCACATAAAAATTCCTGCATTCCATAGAAAATTCCCTTGTTCTATAAACGATTTTGCAGTTTCATAATCTGGCTTTTCTCTAAATTGATTTACTCCTTTAATGTTTTCTTCTGAAGATTTATCATACTCTATATAACCATATCCCGTATTTGGAAATGCAGGCTGTATACCCAACGTCATTAACGCATCATTTTTAGAACAAAAATCAAAGGCTTGCTGCACATTATCGGTAAAGGCATCTTCGTCTTCAATCCAGTGATCACTTGGTGCAACAATCATTACAGCATCTTCGTTTTCTTTCTGTATTTTTAAAGCTGCATATAGAATACATGGTGCCGTATTTCTCATTGCAGGCTCCAAAACCACTTGACGTTTAGTAACTTCAGGCAATTGTTCAAATACCAAATCGTTATAACGTTCATTGGTTAAAATGAAGATATTTTCCTTCGGAATTAAATTTGCAAGCCTATTAAATGTTTTTTGGATTAATGTATCTCCAGTTCCTAACATATCATGAAACTGTTTCGGAAAATCCTGTGTACTTACAGGCCAAAACCTCGACCCTACTCCTCCTGCCATTAATATGGCGTAATAATTTTTATTCTGCATCTATTTTATGTCTATTTACGCTTTATTTAAATTAATTAGAAGTTATTAAATCAACTTCTACATTTGCATTAAACAAGTATATTTTACCCGTTTTAATTTCTACACATTCATAACGTGTGCGTCGTTTTTCGCCTTTTTGAAATACACGACCATTGTATATTTTAAAAGAGGTATGCAAAGGTACTTCAAAAATAAATGTTTTATCGTTTGGCACGTCGAATTGCTTTAAAGCATAGGCGAGTTTAACATCTGTGTCGCTAGACGCTTTTGGATTCTTAAAATGTTTAGCCAACAATGGTAAAAGTTCTAATGGGAAAATTTCAGGATTAATAAAAGGTAACATTAAATGCTGAAATGTGCGTTTCCACTCTATTCCATGAGGTTTTATAAATCTACCGTAATTTTTATAAGCTTCAAAATGAGCGATTTCGTGAATCAATGTAATAAGAAACCGATAATGATTTAAGTTAGAATTTATTGTGATTTGATGATTTCCGTTAGGCAAACGTTTATAATCGCCATGTCTTGTTTTACGCTCACTTTTGACCTTGACACTTAGTTTGTCATGATCTAAAAGCTCAATAATTTCTGGAATAGCCTTTTCTGGAATATACTCTAAAAGTGTATGTTGCATATAAATGATTAACTCTTAACGATTAATAGTTTTGAATTAGCATTTATATTCAAAAAATACAGTCCAGCAGCAGTTCCCTCAGGAATAACAAGTCTTGTTACACTGCCAAATTCATTAAATTCCTTTTTAAGTATATTCACTTGTCTGCCTCTAATATCAAAAATCGTAATGCTATCATCCTGAGCCGAATTTGTAATAAACACTTCATTATTAATCACAGGATTTGGATATATAAATTGCTCTGTATTGTTATTAACTATTGCGTCTCCACTAAAATATGGCACTGCAAATGCAAAGGCATCATTACCTACTTTTTCTCCAATAAATCGACCAGGAATATCATCTGCTGGTGGATGAATTCCTCCCCAAATACGTGACAAACTCGTTTGGTCAGACGCATCTCTATAGGTTGCCCATTGTAATTTTATATCTACGGAAGGTCCTTCCTCAAATACTAAAAAATCATTCTTTTTGGCTGTAAACTCTCCTAAACCACCAGGGAAAAATGCGCTTCCTGTTATTTTTGTCATTACCTCTGAAGCTGCTCTAGAATATGTAGAGTGTCCAGAAACAAAACCTGCAAATGGAGGTGTAACGAATGTTGGTCTTTGATATGGCCACCAATTTTCGGCAAGAATCCAACCAACTCCTGCATCATCTATAGATTCATCTTCAATATAATCTGGACCTCTCCATGTGTATAATTTTATTTTCATAAAGTTAACACCTTCTTCTCCAACTAAAGGATCATTTTCACCAACAACCTCTACGTAACCGTCTAATAACGGAATTCCTGCAACATTATAATTACTAAGTGTTTCATCTGTACTTTGACCTAAAAGCGCCATATGTCGTATTGCTGAAATTGGCCTCACATAATCATACCATCCTTTTATACTCCATGCCGAAATTGCCGAATCATGCATTGCTCCTCCCAAAATAAAATAAGATTTCACATCCCATTCTAAATCATCAAGAATAGCACCTTCGCCTTCAAATTTCTTTTGTAATAGTGGATGTTCATTCACATAATTTAAAATTGTGAACCAATGTCCTGGAGGTGTTTCAGAATCTGGACCATCTGCCCAAAACTCTGCTAAAACTCTTGCATAATCACCTCTAGGCACGATTTGAGATTCATAAGCCTGACCAGTAACTGGATTAACAGCATGACCTTGACCAATATCTCCTCCTTCAATGACCTTATAAAAATTTGGATAGTCACTATAATTTGTTGGGAAGTCATTAATATCTGTATTTCCAATTGCGGAAGGCGAAATATCCCAAAGCACATTATCACTAGGATCTAAATGAGAACCCCAAATGGAAACCATAGAAAACCCAAGTTTGTATGCATCACTAGATGCGTCATTAGTCGTTTGATTTAAATATGGAGGATCACTAGGATCGTTAAATACTTTATAAGAATCTCCATCTCTTGAATAGGTCACTTGATCTTCCGAAGTCATAGCAAAAGGATACACATTTCCCCATTCTGGGCTTAAAAACTCTATAACAGATCCTTCAATTAAATTTCCGCTTTGATCAATAAAAGTATCCAAACTTAAGGGTTGCCAACGATTAGGATCATTCATTAACGTGGTCGTTGGAACAGCTGGACCTAAAGGCTCATTTATAGAACTATAATACGCATTGTTAAAAGATTCCAACTCTCTTGAGCCATCACCATTTCCGTAGTTAATCATCGTCTCTGCTACATAATTTCCAAGAGCTGCTGCATTTCCAAATTGATATAAAGTGGATACTGCAAAAGTGGTTTCGTAACCTAATTGTTGCATGACTAAATCAAAGAGTTGCTGAGATTCTTCAGCATTTGGCGAGTTTTGAAATCGGTAGGATAACAAACGGTACATGGCATAACTAATTGCTTTTTTTCTTGATTCCTCTATACTTTCTACAGGTGTAAACTCTAATAATTCCGTAGAAAAATTATTTACAGTATTACCTATAAGATAGGGTTTTGCTTCGTCATCATATATTGCCCAAATGTCATACATAGCAACGCTTGTATGAAACAAATTACGAGCATGAACCGTTGGTCTAGCAAAATCATTTCTAATAGCTTCAAGCAAGACTTCGTTCCATAATCTTGCGATTGAAACATCATCAGGAAGATCATTAGCACTTAATTGTACTGATAACTCTTGTGCTTCACTAAAACAATTACCGTTATTCTCTCTAACACTGATGGTTCCTGTTTCGTTCAAACCCCATTTTACTGATACTGTACTTGTGTTTTGACCATTTACAATTTCACCTCCTACAACTGTCCAATTTGCAGTAGATCCCATTTCTATTGGATAGTTATAATCTTCTATTCTGAAAAATCCTGAACTAGTAGCTCCAGAGATTTCATTAGCATCCAGATACGTACAAGAGCCATCATCTATAGTTGCATCTGGATTAAAAGTACATGAAAACGGATCTAAACAACCATAAATTTTTTGACTTGGCAGAATGTCTAAAACGGTAAACCCTTCACCTTCTATTGCTAATATAGTTGTATTCTCATCTAAATTTTCATGAATTTCAACCAATCCTGAAGGCCATTTGATTTCTAGTTTATCTATTTGGATATCATCAGACAATCCAAAATGAACTGCTTGTAAACTCTGAGATAAAAATCCAACACCTGTATAATGTCTAATATAATTACGATCATTTGTTCGCAACGTTAATTTAGTTCCAATCGCATCTCTATTTGAAATGGTCCCTTGAAGATTTACTTTAAACCACTTTAACGTGCTTTCTTCATCAAAATTAAGGAGTTTGTTTTCATAAAGTATTGATGGTTGGTCTGAGTTGGTGACATAAATATCTAAATCGCCATCATTGTCATAATCCCAATCTATGGCTTCTACACTCATGGTGAGTGCGTTGAAATTTATTTCTTCGGAAATATCATCGAAGCCAGTTAAGCCTTCCGCAGTTAAATTTTTAAAATATGCATTGTTTTGAGCTCCATTGGTTTGGAATTCATAGCCGTTAACGATAATTAAATCTTCATCACTATCCAGATCAAAATCTGCAAATTTCGCTCCCCAAGCCCAACCTGTTTCAGTAATATTATACAACAATGATTGTTCTAAAAACGTATTATCTCCAACATTTACAAAAAGGTCATTATTTTCTCTTGCTGTAATTAAAATATCAAAAGCGCCATCCAGATTAAAATCACTAAGGGCAATTGCCATATCATCAACCATATTGTCGAGTCCATATAGTTGCGCTTTTTCTATAAAAGTGTTGCCATCTTGATTGACGAACAAACTATTTGGTTTCGACAAATCATTAGAGACATATAAATCCATCCAACCATCATCATCGAAATCAAAAGGTACTGCCATATAACTTGCATAGATCCCAGTGTCTTGCATATTGGTTTCTTGGGTAACATTAGAAAAGGTTCCGTTTGTATTATTTAGATACAATGAATTGGTTTCACAAAAATCCCAGTCGCTAACATATAAATCTAGAAAACCGTCATTATTATAATCAAACCATGTTGCTCCTGTATGTCTACAATTACTAAATTGTGTAAGTCCTGCACCTTCTGTAACTTCTGTAAAGATTCCGTTTTGATTGATAAAGAGTTGGAGTTTATTAGCATGTGTAAACACTAAATCTGGAAAACCATCATTATTATAATCTCCCCAAGATACTCCATGTTTAAATCCTTTGAGTCCATAAAAATCATCAATCTCATCGATCACAGGATGCAAATTAGTTAGACCTACAAGTGCTGTAACATCTGTAAATGTGCCATTATTATTATTTCTAAAGAGTTTACTTTGGGTTGTCTCGTCACCTTCAACATCTTGAGCCCAAGCCACGACAAAAATATCGAGGTCGTTGTCGTTATCATAATCTGCAACTGCAACACCATTATTGTTTTCTAAATCCCCTAATCCTGAAGCCACTTGAACTTGCTCAAATGTTTGTGCATTAAGTAATGAAGAATAAGTCAAAAAAAGAAAGATTAACATACTTGTTAGCATGTTAGTTTGTAGTCTTAAATCCACGTCAACAAATTTTTATAAAGGTAATAAATCAGCGCTAAATATTAGCTCTATATATAAAACAACTTAATGCCTCATATTCCTGATTAGAGTGCAGGATATATTAGAAAAACAGTTTAACTTTGACTCTTGTCAATTCAATAATTAGACATCCTAAATAAATGCAACATTTAAAAACCCATTATCATCCTGAAATAAAAACTTTAGAAAACAAATCTATTGTGAGAAGGCTAGCCACAAGAAGTATCACTATACAAGGTCATAATATTTTATTGATGTACACTGAAAGATATGAAGATTACAGTCTTCCTGGTGGAGGTTTAGATTTGGGCGAAGACAAATTTGAAGGCATGATGCGTGAGCTTAATGAAGAAACTGGTGCGGTTTCTATTAGAAACATTAAACCATTTGGCATTTACGAAGAGTATAGACCTTGGTATAAACCAGATTATGATGTACAGCATATGATTTCTTATTGCTATACATGTGATATAGACAAAGAATTAGGCAACTCAAAATTAGAGCATTATGAAATAAATAATGGTATGAAAGCGGTTTGGATTAATATCCATGAAGCTATAAAACATAATACCACTACTATGGCTACAAGTGATAAAAAAGGGATGTCTATTGAACGAGAAACGTTTTTATTAAAGCTTATTGCTGAGCGTATTGGTTAAAACTATGCACTAAACTTTGTTAAAAAAAATAGCCTAATTTCTTCTAACAGTCCATATCCAAAATTAGACGAACACTTCCAAAAAAATCAAAACTTTATTCAACACTTACTTAAATTTATTACACGTCATATCAAGAAGAAATAGCTTACTTAATAGTCAACAAAAAAGAGCAATCTTTTGAAGTGCTCCTTGATTATATTGATTTAAAGTAAAATATTAGAAACAGAATCCGAAATCTTCTTGTACCTCAGAATAATTATTATCATTTACAGATGTTTCGCTTAGTTGACCTTCTGGATCTATTTGTATGTCAAATTCATAATTGCCACAAGCTAGAAACTCAAAGCTATAATGGAATGTCCCATATTGACCAGAAGGAATATTAAAAATCGTTTGTTCTACTTCTCGTTGACCTATAATCTCTCCTGTATCATTAGTTCTTACTCGCACTTCTAAAATAGATTTAACCTCTTCAACATTAGCAAAAGCACATTCCAAACTATTGTCAAAACGACGGTTTACAACTGTTTTATAGTACGTGACTATCTCACCATCCTCTAAATTTGAAAAGTTTGGAGGTGTATCTCTATTCCAAAAGAAGATCACATTCTGATTGATTCCTTGAACATATTTCGTAACAGAAAAAAACTCGTTATACACAAAAACATTATTAAAAACACCTACCGAAGTCCCATTTGGATAAAATTGGTTGCCTATAAAAGTTGGTTGTAATGTTCTTGTAATTTCTATATTAGTTACAGTTTCTGGAAACCATAAGTTTGCATCTTCAAAGCACTCATCACAATCATCATTAAACCAACAACAGCTTTGTAGTAACGTAAAGAATATTACTATACCTATTTTTTTATTTAATAAACACTTACGTTCCATTTGCTTATGTATTTTGGGTTTTTAGATGTCACTTTTTTGGTAGTTGATTGTAGCATGGTTTCAGTAATATGAATTACAGTGTAGGAAGAGAAACTTGTTTTGCTTAATCTCGCACCTAAAGCATTTTCATCATTATTATTAGCCTCATTTCTTTCTGGTACAAGATTGGTGTTATCAATAGAATTATCTATGATATAGAAGCCAGCAGTCTGAAAAGCAATTTCGCTCACTACTTGATAGTTATCATTCGCGTTTGTTGTTTGGTTAACATTAGCTGTTTGGGATTCTACAACAACTGGATTAGTGAAATTTTCATCTTCACTATAAATTAGTTGCAATCTATCCATATGATTTCCTGCGCTCGTTACTTCTTCTGGGCATTCAAAATTGGTAGCAAGATTAACAATGGTATGAATAATATCATACGCAACAGATCCTTCTTCTTCATTTTGAACAATTATACTTTCAAAATCATCTAATAATAAATCTGCTAATTCTGCTCCTTGCTGGATATCTTCGCATGGCGGACAATCTGTCTTAAATAAAGAACAACAACTTTGTAAAAAAAATGCTGAAATGAGTAAAACGATAAGTTTTAATGTTTTCATAATAATAGTGTTTGATTATGATACAATTTTAGGTTATATATTGTCAAAAAAAAATACCCTATAAAGGGTATTTTAACACTATTACTATATGAATATCTACTCGATGTAACCCATCTCACGCATCCAATCATTATTAAACATTTTACCTACGTAACGACTTCCATGATCATGAAATAACACAACAACGACGTCATCTTTTGTAAAATGTTCTTTTAATTGTAATAACCCTTTTATAGCTGCTCCTGCACTATTACCTAAAAACATACCTTCTTCTAAAGCTAGTTTTTGTGTGTAAATTGCTGCGTCTTTATCGGTTACTTTTGTAAAACCATCAATGATAGAAAAATCTACATTTTTTGGTAGTATATCTTCTCCAATACCTTCTGTCACGTAAGGATAGATTTCTTTTTCATCAAAAATTCCGGTTTCATGGTATTTTTTAAACACACTACCATATGTATCAATTCCCCAAACTTTTATATCTGGATTTTGTTCTTTTAGATATTTACCAACACCAGAAATTGTTCCACCAGTACCAACACCTACTACAAAATGGGTGATCTTACCATCGGTTTGTTTCCAAATTTCTGGACCTGTGCTTTCATAATGTGCTTTGGCATTACTTGGGTTATCATATTGGTTGACATACCAAGAATTTGGTGTTTCTTCTCCTAAACGTTTAGAAACAGAATAGTAAGACCTTGGATCTGTTGGTTCAACATCTGTTGGACAAACAACAACTTCTGCTCCATGCGCTCTTAATACATCTGTTTTTTCTTTTGATTGCTTATCGCTAATCACAAAAATACATTTATACCCTTTTACTATAGCTGCTAAAGCCAGTCCCATACCAGTGTTTCCAGACGTTCCTTCAATGATTGTTCCACCTGGTTTTAATCGACCGTCTGCTTCTGCATCCTCAATCATCTTTAAAGCCATACGGTCTTTTGTTGAGTTTCCTGGATTGAAGGTTTCGTATTTTGAAAGCACCAGACAAGGTAAGTCTGCTGTTAATTTATTTAGTTTCACTAAAGGTGTATTACCAATAGTTTCTAGAATATTTTTTGCGTATTGCATAGTCATTATTTTACGTTGCAAAAGTAATTAAAACTTGAGATTTAATATTATTTTCTTCGGAAATATTAGCACTTCAAGACATAGCTCTAAAATTCATATAACTTTACTTCAAGTAGAGTTGGTTCGCGTTAAGGATGGAAGTGGCATCCTTTTTTGAGGTACGATAAAAAGATATAACGGACAGCCTGACGCTTTATCACCACAAAGTGATAAAGGGTAACGTCCTAATTAAAAACTACTCAAATCTAATCGCCTTAACTGGAGAAATTTTAGAGATTATAATGGACGGAATTAGTAACATCAAAAAACACGCGATAAACGTCCCAATATTGAGAAGTATGATATAATCCAAACCAATATGCACAGGAATCACAGAGACATAATATTGCTCAGGATCTGGGAATTTTAGGAGTTCAAATTGTTGCTGAGCAAATAACAAACCTAAGCCAATAATGTTTCCCCAAAGCAAGCCCAAACCAATTAAATAGGTTGCGTTATATAAAAACACTTTTCTAATACTCCAATTACTACTGCCTAATGCTTTTAAAATTCCAATCATTTGGGTACGTTCTAAAATGAGGACTAATAAAGCTGTAATCATGTTTATTCCTGCGACAATAATCATTATGGCGATTATTCCGTAGGTATTATTATCAAATATTTTAATCCATTCAAAGGTTGTGTAAAATTTCTCTTCTATGGTTTGTGTGTCTAAATGTGATGGTGTTTGGTCTCTTATTTGTTGCTCTTTCTCTAAAAGCTGGATAAAATCTTCGAGATAGACCTCAAAGTTTCCAACTTCGGTTTTTTCCCATTTGTTCATGCGTTGAATGTGACTCAAATCACCTATCATGAAGTTTTTGTCAATATCTTGAAATCCGGAGTTGAAAATCCCAACAACTTTAAATTTCCGTTGAAAAGGAATGTCATCGATACTCTCTTTCCCAAACATAGTTTCAAATGTATCACCAACTTTGAATTGTAATCTATTAGCAAGATAGCTTGAAATCACAACGTCGTTACTGAGTTTCCCTTCGTACAAAGGCAACTCACCTTCTACTAAAAAATCTTCTAAATATGTCCAATCATAATCATTACCTACACCTTTGAGAACAATGCCTTCAAAATCGGTTTCGGTTCTAATGATGCCGAATTTGGTTGCAACACCTTGAATATGTTTAATCCCTTCTACGGAATTAAATTGCGGATAAAACTCTTGATCTATAGAAATTGGTACGATAGATTCATTAGACTCATTGGTGTCATAATTATTTATCGTGATGTGTCCATTAAACGCAACAACTTTTTCTCGCACCTTTTTTTGAAGTCCTAAACCAGTAGCAATAGCAATAAGCATCACGACTATACCAATAGCAATTGCAGCAATACCAATTTTTATTATTGGTGCCGAAACACTACTTTTATACGCTTTACTACCAATAATGCGTTTAGCTATAAAAAACTCGTAATTCAAAATTATTATATGCGTTTATCGAAATTCAAAAATAGGGTTTTCCCAATGATTATTATGTTTGTTTTGGTGTTGATTTCTTGTGGAAACGATTCAAAGTCTAAAATTCAAAATTCAAGATTAGTAGTTGCTGATAATGAAAAGCAATCGCAAGAAGAAAATCAAATTATTGTTGCAGCGAATCGAACGGATGCTTATCTACCTTTATTAAAAGGAAAACGTGTTGGGATTGTTGCAAATCAGACAAGTGTGGTTTATAAAGAAATTGGTTCGTCACAAGCTTCTCGTAATGACAATTATACTCATATTGTTGATAGTTTACTACAACGAAATATCAACATCATAAAAGTTTTCGCTCCTGAACATGGGTTTAGAGGTAAAGCTGATGCTGGTGAATTATTAAAAGATGGTGTTGACACCAAAACTAACATACCAATTGTATCTATCTACGGAAAAAACAAAAAACCATATCCTGAACAATTAGCAGATTTAGATGTTGTTGTTTTTGATATACAAGATGTTGGAGCACGTTTTTATACTTATATATCTAGTTTGCATTATGTCATGGAAGCTTGCGCAGAAGCTAATATTCCTATTATTATTTTAGATAGACCTAATCCAAATGGGAATTATATTGATGGTCCTATTTTAGAACCAGAACACAAAGGTTTTGTAGGGATGCATCCCATACCTGTTGTTCATGGGATGACGATTGGAGAATATGGAAAAATGATTAATGGTGAAGACTGGTTGGAGAATAAAGCTAAATGTGATCTTACTATTATTGAGATGCAGAATTATACACATGATAAAACATACAATTTACCTATAAAACCATCGCCTAATTTACCCAACGACAAATCAATTAACCTCTATCCAAGCCTATGCTTTTTTGAAGGCACAAATGTGAATGCTGGTCGTGGTACTTCTAAACAGTTTCAGATTTATGGTAGTCCGTATTTGGATAAAACGGTTTATAGTTTTAAATATATCCCAATGCCAAATGAAGGTTCTAAACACCCAAAACATGATGGTGTGTTGTGTTATGGTGAGGATTTAAGTGAGCACAAAAATCTTAATCAAATCGATTTGAGTTATTTGATTAATGCTTATAAAAACTCTATTGACAAAACCGTGTTTTTTAATGATTACTTTACTAAGCTTGCTGGTACAAAGGCTCTGCGAATGCAAATTGAATCTGGTGTTTCTGAGAAAGAGATTAAAGATACTTGGGCTGATGGGTTGAAGCGTTATAAACAAACAAGGGCAAAATATTTGATTTATAACTGAGTAAAAATCTAAAGTATTTCTGTTATTGAATATTAATTTCAAAGGATCTAAAAATAAAAAAAAACACTACCCAAGTCGAGTAGTGTTTTTTCTTTGTAATATTTAATTTTTTTAGCTTAAAGAATATCAGCAGAAACTTTTCCGTTTAAAACGGTTCCATCTCTTAAAACAGTATTACAGAAAATTAAAGTTATGATCACTCCATCATTTTCAACAAATAGCTCTGTTTCTGGAGTTGATCGACTTCCAATTAAAACTTGATTCGTAGACCTTACCAGTTCTCTTTGAATGTAACTGATATCAAACTCATAATCTTCTCCAAAATACTGACCTGTGATTGGATAACCATTATCAATTTCATTAAAATTAATTTCATATATATCTGGCCAATTACCAAATCTAAATCCGACATTACCGTCTACACAACATTGAGGATCTATAACTTCTACATTAGCATTTTTCCAAACACCATCAATACTATAATAGTTATTTTGTGTGTAACTACAAGAGATTTCAGAAGTTGTAAATTCTTCCCAATCCATTTTTTCACTATCACCATTTCTTGTATATGCAGTGTAATAATAGGTTGTACTAGGTTGTAACCCATCAATAGCATAATCGAAATAATAAAAACCATTATAGTAATCTACTTCGCCTTCAAGTTCAAATACTTGGTCATTACTTGGATCATTCTGGTCTCCAGCTCTAAATATAAAACCTCTTTTAAAAGAATCTGACTCAGGAAAAGCAAAATTAGAATGATCAATAAAACCGTTTAATGATACTGAGTTTTGAGATGTATAAGTTACATAAGACCTCACTAAAGGAGCATCATATATTTGCGTGCCTTGTGGGTCATCGTCACCGTTATCTCCATCGTTTGCCGAGTCACTATCACTACAAGCATTAAAAACGCACATTACAAATATAAAGGCTAATAATTTTTTCATTCTATCTAGTTTAATTGTTAAGTGACAAACATACATATTTTAGACAAACTTCATGTTTTTTAAACAATCATCATCAAATTATTTTCAACTTGATTGATGGCACGTCTTATATACATTGGACTAAAAAAATTTGAGAATGTGAGAAAAAGACAAAAAAAGTTTATCTAATATTTTTGCATTAGTTAAACTATTGATGGATGACATTGACAAATTACATGCTACTCTCTCTCATTTTTAAGTAACCGAGCTTTAGCTTTTTTTTTCATAGGTTTCTTGTCATTCATAGCCAATAACATCTCGTCATCTTCAAATAATATAACTTTAAAAACAATTCTCAATCTACCTTGAACAGCAACAAAAACATGTTTTCCTTTAGTTAAATTAGTTAAAGGGATTTCAATAGACTTTTCTCCAATATTCAAGTCAATTTCGCGTTCGCTTTGTTCACTTACCGAATATAGTTTATGAATTACAAATTCACTTTTAAGTATTAAAGTATCTTTAGTTGTATTGAGTGTTTGGATTAAACCTTTGGCTCTAACGTTGACATTTTTCTCAAGTTTAGCAAAGTCGTTTTGTGCTTGTGTAGTAGTGTTTAATGAAGATATTAAACTAAAAAAAATTACAAAAAATAATGGTCTCATGTCCTAACGTTGGTTAACGTCAACAATAATGAACTAATAGCTTTTTTATAATCCCGAACCTTAAAGCTAATTTCTTTTTTGGTTATAGGGCAAAAAAATCCATGAACGGTAAATTAAACCGAAGTATAGTTCGTTCGAGTTGATTTGGGTTAAGAAGTCAATTAATCGACGTACGGTTTTCCGTTAGGTCTCAAATTTGTTCGTCTATATTCTGCTCTTGTTTGAACTTTTGAGCGATCTTTTTCAGAAAGATTATAACTCATATTCACTTTTTCTTCAAAAGCTTCATACTCTTTATCAGTGTTTTTATTAGCTACACTTGCAGCAGCACTATCCATTTCTGAATCAAAATCTGTAGTGATACTTGCAATATCATCGTCTTCTAAGACCACATCTGCAAGAGCTGCAACTGCCATATCAGATTCTAATGGAGACACATAATCAAAGGGCAACAATCTATCTACTTGAAATACGATAATCTTATCTGCTTGATAAAACATCACTGTATATTTACCTAGAGGTAATTCTTCTAATGTAATTTTAGCACTTTTAACTGCAGGTTTAAAGTCAAAAACTTTTTCTGTAGTTTTACTAATAAAGCGAACTTTCTTAAATAAATATTTGCTTTCTAAAAGTAAAGAATCCTGATTTTCTGAAAGATTATGATCGAGTTCATAAGCTAACGGATTGATGTTCTTTCTAATGGAAGTGAATATTTCTTCTTGAGCAAAAGCATTGCTATTACTCATAAGTAGAAAAATCACTATTACGCATAGGCGAGTTATTGGCACGCCAAGGATAGTTAACTTGTTCATGATTGGGGTCATTTAAAGATTAAACTAAAAATACTTCCAACCTCGTTTTGAGGGTATGGATTAATTTATGTTATGTACTTAAATTGACTTTTAGTTTTAAGCGGAAAATCAACATCTGTACACTACAAAGTTAAAGGCAACTTCGATGCCATATTAATATCTTAGATGTACTATTGAAAAGTAACGATGAATGGAATACTCTTACATAAAAAATAGACCAATAACACATTTAGCAGAAATTTTATTGAAAAACAACCTGCCTAAGTCGCTTAAAATGAACACTTAAACGATGTGAATTAATTTTTTAAGTTTTTTACTTGGATAACTTTATCTGGAAAGTCTGAGATTATACCATCAACTTTAATGTCAAACATAAGGTTGATATCTCCAATTTCATTTACGGTCCATGGAATGATTTTGAATCCGTCGTTTTGAAGTTGTAAAACACTTTTTTGATCAAGGAGTTTAAAATACGGACTAATAATCTCTGGTTTGAAAGAAAGTGTTGTAAGTTTAGTATCGATAATCTCATTTTCATCAACAAGTAATGCGATACTAAGCTCTGGATTTTGCAGTTTGGTTTCTTCTAAAGCTCTTACGTCAAAAGATTGAATAATCACTCTATTGCTTATCCCTTTAGCTTCTACAACATTGAGAACTAATTGAACAAATTCTTGAATTTTTGGTGTGTAGATACCATCATATTCTGGCATGCTCTTGATTTCAATATTATAAAATATGGTATTATTAGACTCACGTTCAGCTAAATCAATAACTTCTGTGAATAGTGGTTTATAAACTTTTTCTTTCTTCTGAAATGGGAATCTTGGATGTTTTTTGCTTCCGCAGTCATATAATTTAATACTATCATATGTCATTTGGTATAAATTGAATGAGGTTTCTAATTTTGGAGTTATCTCATTTCCGAAGCGATCTAAAGCAATCTCATGATTCATAAATGGCTCATGAGACACGACAACTTTATGATCTTTTGAAATAACTAAATCCATCTCTAAAGTGTGTACCT
This sequence comes from Psychroserpens sp. AS72, assembly GCF_038900375.1. Taxonomy (NCBI): domain Bacteria; kingdom Pseudomonadati; phylum Bacteroidota; class Flavobacteriia; order Flavobacteriales; family Flavobacteriaceae; genus Psychroserpens; species Psychroserpens sp. AS72. Next base: position 176,950 of record NZ_JBBMRC010000004.1, read on the forward strand.
TTAGGTCTAATGCTTTTTTAAATGCTGGTATAGAATTTTCGGGATACAAGCCTCTACAACCTCTATGACCTTGAATATCCATTGATTTTTGAGAGTTACAGTTATACAATAAAACAAAACTAAATATCCAGAAATAACGCATTAATCTTGTGGTTTTATGGTTGTTGGTTTTCGGTATTTATGAAACGGCTGCTTGAGAAGTTCACCTATTTTACCATTAGCTTCTTCATCTGGAAATGTATCTACACCATATACAATGGTTTCTCTATCCAAGGTCATAAACGTACCAAAAAGACGATCCCATATTGAGAAGATGTTTCCGTAGTTAGAATCGGTATAAGGCAACATATAATGATGATGAACTTTGTGCATATCTGGAGATACCAAAATATAACTTAAGGCTTTATCTACTTTTTTAGGTAACTTAATATTTGCATGCGTAAACTGAGTTGCTACTAATGAAAGTGATTGATATAAAAATACGATAGCAATTGGTGTACCAACAATAAAAACGCCAAATAAGGTAAATGCAAAACGAATAATACTCTCTAATGGATGATGTCTATTTGCTGTTGTTGTATCAACGTTATGATCTGAATGATGTACCAAGTGCACCATCCACAATGGTTTTACTTTATGTTCTACATAGTGCGCTAAATAGGCTCCAAAAAAGTCTAGCAACAAAACACCAAGAAATACATAAGCCCAAAGTGGTAAATTTGGAATCCAATTAATGATGCCAAAATTATTGATGCTCACCCAATCTGATGTTGCGACAAGTGTAAATGCTAAAGTGAAATTTACAATGATAGTCGTGAGTGTAAAAAACAAATTAGGAGCTGCATGCTTCCATTTTTTATATTTAAAATTAAATAATGGCAATGTTCCTTCTAATAACCAGAATAGTGTGAGTCCTCCAACCAAAATTAAACTTCTATGAAGCGTAGGTATCGTTTCAAAATAATTAATTATGGTTTCCATGAAACTTATTCATTTGAGATTATTATCTGATTGGCTTTTTTCAAATTTACTAAAGAAAGTTTATTTCGCCACTCACTTGCGCTTTTTTCATCATTTAATAAAAGATGAGCTGTAAAATATAAAAAAGCAATTTCAGCCTCATTAGCATTAAGAATGTTAGAATCTAAGCGTTTTAATTGTCTTAAAACTTTTCTAGGTTTATTGAGAACTAATTGTTGCTTAATTTTTTGAAGATTGATTTTTTGCAAGTATAACTCAGATTTCTCAATAGCACCTTGATCTAAAAAGACTTGCGCTTCATTAAAATAAATATCAGACAATGCTATCATTTCTGGTCTCACTTTAGGAAGCACAAAGGAGGCCATATCAACATAACCTGCTGCTAACCTAAATGTAGAATAGAAATTTTTATTCTCTCTATAAGCCAATAACTCGCCTTTTATCAAAGATGTATTTAGGGCATATTTTAAAATAAAATCTGTAATATTTAAATAATTATCGCTAGCATCAATCTCCACATTTAAAATATTACCATTAACATCTAAAATTTTAATAGTATCATCATTAAAGGCATTGATATAATCTGTACTTCTATGGTCTCTGATCTCATCAAATAATTCGGTATAATTTGATTCACTAACTACAACAGGAATAAAATATTCCCAAATCAAATTAGTGACATATTCATTAGTAAGCATATCTTCAATAAATATTTTTTTACCATTTTCTCCATTAACAATAACTGGCAATGGCATCAAAGTAGACTCTTCCCACATCATCAAAATCATCTTGTCTTGTATAGTCGCCAAGTCTTTGGCTGCATCTAAAGAGGAGTTCCATTCTCTAATTTGAGAATTACTAGATATTGAAACAAAGCATAATAGTACTAGAATAAGTTTTTTCATAACAACCTTAAAGTTTTATATTTTTTTTCATGGCTTCAACTATATTATAAGCAGCAGGACAAATGGCTACATTTTTTAAAGTCAGGTTTGAGATTTGTTGAAATTTCTTCCTATCTGTATGCGGAAATTCTCTGCATGCCTTTGGTCTTACGTCATAAATAGAGCAGTAATTATCTGCACCCAAAAACGTACAAGGTACAGATTGCAACACATAATCATTCTCATCATCCAAGTGCAAATACGTATCAATAAATTGCTGTTGCTTCATCTTAAAAGACTTGGCAATTCGCTCAATATCTTTTGGTGTAAATAAAGGTCCTGTTGTTTTACAGCAGTTGGCACACTCTAAACAATCTGTGCGTTCAAATTCTTCTTCATGCAGTTCCTGCATGATATAGTCTAACTGTTTTGGCGGCTTTTTTTTAAGCTTCGTAAAGAAGGTTTTATTTTCCTTATGCTTATCTTTGGCGAGCTTAGGAAGATTATTTATGAAGTCTTGCATGGTGTAAAAATACTACTTTTATAAGATGCTTAAACAAATTCAGTATAACAAAAAATATGAATAAAGACCTTTTTGGCAAAGCCTTACAAGATTATTTCAACAATAATTATACCGAAGACCTTATTACCTCAACTAATATCTCTGGTGAAGATGAGTTACCTCTTCCCTATCTTTTTAGAAGTTATTCGGAAATGCCCAAACTAGAACAAAAGGCTTTACAATTAGCAAAAGGGACCGTTTTAGATGTTGGTTGTGGCTCCGGAAGTCATAGTCTTTATCTACAAGAAAAAGGTTTCAAAGTGAAAGCGATTGATATTTCTGAAGGTGCTGTAAAAGTAGCAAAGCAAAGAGGTGTTAAACATGTTGAGCAAAAAGACATCCTAAAAGAAACCGAAACGTTTGATACGATCCTTCTATTAATGAATGGCACAGGTATTTTCCAAGAGGTATCTCTAGTGTCTGCATATCTCAATCATTTAAAATCACTTTTAAATCCTGGAGGTCAAATCTTAATCGATTCTTCAGATATTAAATATATGTATGAAGATGATGATGGCGGACTTTGGATAGACACCAACGCTAATTATTATGGAGAATTAGATTATTTCTTGAGTTATAAAGGTGAAGAGGAAGAAAAAATGAAGTGGTTGTATCTGGATTTTGAGCGTTTACAATTGGCTTGCGAAGGTGTTGGCTTACAATGTGAGAAAGTGTTGGATGGAGAACATTTTGATTTTTTGGTGCGGATTAGTTTAAAATAGTAGAATTAAAGATTCTTCGCTATGCTCTGAATGACATATCGCTTTTTAACAATGACTTATTTAAAATTGAATTCTACATTGTCATTCAGAAGGAGGAACGACTGAAGAATCTAATATGGTATTAACTTATTAATTAAAGATTCTTCGCTATGCTCTGAATGACATATCGCAATCTTAATTACAAATTTAGAATTGAAGTTCACGTTGTCATTCAGAAGGAGGAACGACTGAAGAATCTTTTATATAGTATCGTTTAAAAAAGCCCACTCTGAATTAAAATTCATAATTAAGTCTTCTTTTTTCAATCGACTAAATCCTTTTATTTGTTTTTCTCTTTTGATTGCTACATCAATTTCAAAAAAATGCTCATAGTAAACTAAAAAATAACATTTGTATTTAGTAGTAAATGCTATTGAAAATGGCAATGGGTTTTTGTGAGAATATAATCTTTCTTTTAAATTATTAGTGACACCAGTATATAACACAGTCTTGTTTTTATTTGTTAGAATATAGACATAATAGTTATGCGAACCTTTAGTTTTCATAGTTTGAAATTAAGTAAAACTAATTAAAGATTCTTCGCTATGCTCTGAATGACATATCGCAATCTTAATTACAAATTTAGAATTGAAGTTCACGTTGTCATTCAGAAGGAGGTACAACTGAAGAATCTAATATGCATTATCTCACTTTAATTAAAGATTCTTCGCTGCGCTCTGAATGACATATCGCATGATAAAAATCATTATTGTGCTTCACCTCCAACAAACGTCTGCTCCACAATAATCTTAGGAATTTCATTTTGATCAACAGTCATAATATCCTGATCCAAAATAATAAAATCTGCAAATTTACCAGATTCTATACTTCCTTTTTCGTTTTCTTCAAAATTAGAATAGGCTGCCCAAATAGTCATTCCTTTTAAGGTTTCTTCACGAGACAATCCGTTTTCTTTCTGAAATCCGCCTTCAGGAAACTGCTCTAAATCTTGTCTTGCTACAGCTGCATAAAAGGTTAGAAACGGACTCACTTGTTCCACAGGAAAATCTGTCCCTAAAGCTACTTTTCCGTAGGCATTTAACAATTGTTTGTAAGCGTAAGCACCTTTAACGCGCTCACTTCCTAAACGATCTTCTGCCCAATACATATCACTAGTTGCATGTGTTGGTTGAATTGATGGCATGACATTTTTATACAAATCAAAATCTTCTGGAGAAACCACTTGCGCATGCTCTACTCGCCATCTTCTATCGTTTTTTCCGCTTAAAACCTTGTTATACGTTTGTAATACTGCATGATTGGCAGAATCTCCAATAGCATGGGTATTCATTTGGTATTCAGAATTTGCAATTTTTTGCGCTTGCTGATTAAAGGTTTCCAAATCTGTAACTAATAATCCAAAATGATTGGCTTTATCACTGTATGGCTCACGCAACAAAGCACCTCTAGAACCCAAGGCACCATCTGCATAAAACTTAAATGAACGCACGTTTAATCTGTCGGTTTTAATAATGCCTTTGTTTAAGTAATAATCAACATTTTCTTCAGTTCCAGAAGCCATTGCATACACTCTCATTTTTAAATCTCCAGTCGTATGTAGACTATCTATAATTTCAATAGCATACTGATCTAGCCCAGCGTCATCAACAGTTGTTAAACCTAAATCAAAACAGAGGTCTTGAGCAACTAATAAAGCGTTTGCAAAATCTTCTCTTGTATAACCTACTGGCCAATGTTTCCACACCAAATCTACGGCATTATCAATTAAAACTCCCGTAAGTTCTCCATTTTCAATTACGACTTCTCCTCCATCAAATTTACTATTAATAGTGATACCTCCAAGATCTAAAGCGGCTTGATTACATAAAGTAGCGTGACCATCTATACGTATTAATGCTACAGGTGTTTTAGGAAATAATTTATCTAATAATTTTTTATTCGGGAACGTTTTCTCTTCCCAATCATTTTGATCCCAACCTCTTCCTACAATATAGTCTTGTTGTTTTTCATTTTGAAAATCTGACACACGTTTTACGACGTCTACAAAACTTTTGGTTCCAACCAAATCGACATCTAGTTGGTCTAAACCTAATCCTAAAAAGTGACAATGAGCATCTATAAATCCTGGTACGATTGTTTTTCCGTTGGCATCAATGATATTATCTGACGCATATTTTGCTTTTATAGCTTCGGAAGTTCCTACTTCTATAAACTTACCATCTTTTATGGCGAATGCTTCTGCTTTTCCGAAGTCATCATTAACCGTGTAGATATTAGCATTGAATACAATAGAATCTGCTTGTTGCTTTTCTTTGGAGCACGAGAAGATTGAAAATAATACGATGAGGATGGATAGTTTTTTCATTGGTTATGAAAGCGTTTTAAAATACCTACAAGGTTTTAGAAACCTTGCAGGATATTAGTTATATTTTAGTTCAGTTTAGTAAAAATACAAAAAGCATTCAATCTACTCAATGAGATTAAATGCTCTTATAATTATTAATGTTTTTTTAGTTTTTAATAATCCGTTTATTAATCACACCTTTATTGGTTTCAATTTCTAATATATACATTCCAGAAGCAAAGTTACGGATATCTAAATATGAATTTGAACCTTCTACAGTCATCAACAATTCACCTTTTAAACTATATATCGCGATTGATATAATATTCAAACTATTATTAGTTTTTATTGATACAATTCCTGTAGTTGGATTAGGATATAGCTTGACATTATTACTCTCAGAAATAGTTTCTTCTAAAGATAGTGCATCTACAACTTCAGTTGAAACTTGATTAGTAATTATAGGTGCGTTAAAATCAAAATAAATTGAAGCATCTCCCAAAATAACATCTCCAACACTAATAAATTGTGCATGAGGTTTTATTTTAAATGCGACAAAACCATTACTTCCTGCGTCATCATCTTGTTGAGCTGGTAACAATATATTTTCAAAGTTAAACTCAACTTTATTTCCGTTTACAATTCTTGTTGTATAATTGTGACTAGCTGTAATTGGTTGAAATGTACTTACATCTAGAAAATAAAATAACTCATCAAGTATGATAACGTTAATTGCACTTGCCGTACCAGTATTTTGAAATCGTACAACGTAATGCAAATAATCATCTACTTGGTCAACAGTAATTTCATTACCTTCTAAAACAGTTTTATCATTCGGATCGAAAGAATTCACTACAATTTGAGCTAATTGAAATTGATTATCATCAGGTTGATTATCAACTTCTGGTGTTGTAACCATAGCTGTGAAATTCAAAATATCATCACCATTGACAGTTGGTGGTGTAAACGTATTCATCTCAATATCTATTTCTCTTATTTCAAAAGGTAAAATATTAGCAAAATTAAATGTCAGTAAGTTAGAAGTTGAGGCATCTTCTGAAGGTGTTGAATTTAAAAAGGTTTGCATTGTATCATCAAACTGAAAATTTAAATTTCCAGATAATGTAGTACTACCAACATTTTCATAAACAATCTTATAACTAGCATCAAAACCAGGTCGAGCTTCAGAAACTGGGATAATAACGACATTTAAATCATTGATTATGGAATTATCAGTAACACAGAAATCTAGAGTCTCTATGTTATTAAAATCTAAAAATTCTGTCATCTCATCATTTGGCAAGTAATCAAAAAAGTCTGGTACTTCTAATTGAGTAGAATAAACACCATCAGCCACTAAAGATTTATAGTAACCATCCTCGTTTGAGAATACTGTAATAAAATAATCATCTGTAGAAGAGTTCACCCTTTTAGAAACTAACTTAATGTCATCAGGATCACAACCATCATCATCTGAATCAAAAGCAATAGTTCCTTCGATAGTGTTTCGAGATGTAAGAATGGAACAATCATCAACAAAAACTGGGTTAGAGTTAGTCAATTGTGTAAAATTATTTTCGGCATATACAATATCATCAACACAAACTACTTCAAGATTAGGACAAGAGTTACAATTAGGATTATATAATAGATTATTGGAACCATTTTTTAAATTCAAATGTCTCAAGAAATAACTATTTGTGATGTATACAAGCTCCAAATTACTATTATTACTGAGATCTAAATCGGCTAACAAACTATTTGTTAAGTTTAATTGGGTTAATTCTGTGTTTGCTGTAAGGTCTAACGTTTGAATTGAACTCGATATACTCAATTTTTCAATTAAGTTATTCTGAGTTAAATCAAAACTGGTTAAATTATTCATTCCAATTCTCAATTCTAACAATTGTGTATTATTGGTTACATCCAAATCTGAAATAGATGATTGATTAGCTACGATATAATCAAGCAGTACATTTTGACTTAAATCTAATTCAGTAATCTGATTGTTAGAAATTGACAAATATGTTAGGCTGGTGTTTTGGGTTAAATCAAGCTCATTAACGTTAGTGTCATTTATTGACAATTGTATTAAGCTATTATTCTGTGTTAAATCAAGCTCGCTAATATTAGTATCATTTGCAAACAAATAATTTAGATTTATTTTGTTACTTACATCTATATTGGAAATCTCATTACTAGAAACATCTATACGTTCAAGTGGATTTGATCCAAAATCGATTTCTGTAATTTGATTATTTCGAGCTACAAATCTTTTGATTTGAATATTTTGAGTCAAATCTATATTGGATATCAGATTATCTGATATTACTAATTCTTCTAGTAATGGAACGACATCTATATTCAAACTACTCAATTCATTATTCTCCGCTCGAAGCAGTTTTAACTTGGGAAAAAGTGATAAGTCTATAGCACTAATAGAGTTATTTGCCATATTTATTCCCGTAGCATTTATAAAATATTCTAGTCCTGTTAAGTCTTGAATATTTGAATATGCAATATCAATAGTATTAGTCTCCAACATTGCTTCTACTATTTGGACACCAGGATTACTTGTACTTATATTATAATTAGATAAAGCAAATGCTAAGCTATTATCAGGAAAATTAATTGTATAATCATAACCAACATTGAAAGATATATCTACTAGATCATTTATAGGTAGATCACCCTGTTTTACAACAACATAATAGGTATTACCAGCAGTTAAAGCAAATTGAGCATAATAATTGCCATAATCTGAACATCCTAATCCTGGCAAATTTGATAGTTGCGTATGATTTGTTGCGTTTGGTACACTAGAAACAAAAAAAGCAATTTCATAATCATTATCATCTGAATCCAATATAGCCGAAGCTAGAACAATATCTTCTGTAGGTTGATATTTATAGAATATTTTTCTGTTATTGTAAAGACAGAAAAGACTGCCACCACTAGTAGCATCAAGTAAATTAACCTGTTCATCTAAAAACGGGAAATCACTAAGAACAGTTGCATTCTCAATTAAATCATTAGATGGCACTTGGCAAAAACATATTGATGTAATCAAAGAGAATAATAAAATCACATAATTTTTCCTCATAATCTATTGTTTATAATTTCATACAAGTTTACAAAATATAAACAATAGGTTAGGGTTTAAAATTATTAATTCATCCTCCTATTAAATAAAACAGTTTTTGAGTTGATCTATCAAAAATCAAACTGATACGTAGCTCCAGCTAAAAACTGTATGCCTTGAACTTGATAATTCAACCAGCGATTATAATCTTGATTTGCTATATTATTTACTTTTGCAAATGCAGATAATTGATCTGTGATTTTGTAACCTACATGCGCATTGGCATCAAAATAACTATCTAATGTTATTGTTGAAACAACTGGCAAACTCAACGTGCCAACTCCTGTTATAAATTGATCTTTACGTTCTCCAACAAAGAATAAATTAGCACCTGCGAACCAATGCTCGTCAATCTGAATATCTAAAAAGGCAGACGCTTCAATATCCGGAAGGTTCCATGCTTCGGCTTCGTTATCTGAACTATATGCAAAATAATCTGCTTTTAATCCGAGTTTAAAATTTCGGTTGACATCAACATTTAATTCTCCACCAATTGCGAAAGTTTTAACATCATCGTAAGCAATTCCGAAGGAATTACCGAATTGATAATTCTCGCGATCAATACCAGAATCTGGATTAGATTTAAACAATGCTCTATTATTATCTGCAAAATAACGACCATTAATATTGTAGCTCATGCTATTAGACAACTTCCCTTTGATTCCCAATGTTGCGTTATAGGCTTGATCTGTTGGAGCGATAAATAATGTTGGCGATACGAATGGATTCTCTTGAGCAAAATCGTAATATGAATTCTGATTTAAACCACCTTCTATACTTCCGTAGGCAATTAATAATTCATCTACCAAACGGTAACTCGCTGTAATATTAGGATAGATAAAGAATTTCCCATCACTTGCTTCAGTATCGTTAAAATAAACAAGATTAACACCTAAATTAACGGTTAAATCATCTTGTTTCATTTGGTAGCTTGGTGCAAGACCGAAAATTACATTACTATAATTTAATTCTTCGTCGACAAAATAGTTCCTATCAAATGAGCCTCCTAAATAATCAATAGTCACTTCTGAATTAATAACTTCATCTGCTACTGGCACATCGAAACCAGTTTTTAAAGTAAAGCGGTTTTCTCCAGAATCTTGATCATCACCAAAACGTCTAAACAACACACTTCCTTTTTTAAATATAGCATCATCAAACTTGATGTTTCCGCCAATATTTGCAGTATAAAAAGAATGCCCTACATCAAAAATATCTACGTCTTGGTTTGGTAAACCATACCAATTGAAACGTTGTAATTGGAAGCCTCCTTCTACTTTCCAAGAGTAATCTCTAAGTTTTTGGCTGTAATGCGCATTAAGGCCAGTTTCAGAAAAATTGTTATCAAAATTCACACCTTCAAGATCTCCAGCAGAGGAATGATGACTAAAATATCCACCAACACGTTCTGTTCTACTAATGGCATGATTAAGATAGACTTCTCCTAATATTGTAGTGTATGTTCCTACGCCTAAAGATGCGTAATTATCATATAATTTTAAAGCCTTTTCTTTATCTACAGTTGCTGCTTTTCCTTTTGCTGGTGTAAAGGTTGATGCTACAGGAATTGAAAAAATGTTATACTTAATTTCCTTTTTCTTGATGGTTGTAGAATCGTTTAAAGATGGCAATTCCTTGATTTTAAATGCATCACTAATCGTAGGTGTGTATGGTTTTACAACATTTACAGTTCCGCCATCAATACTATCATTTTCACGTTCTTGAGCGAAGGTGATTGCAACATTTAAAGTTAATAGTGCTAGGATTATATATTTAAGATTGTTTTTCATTTTATTAATTTTGAGGCTGTACAGATGAGTTTGTTTTAGCTTGTGTCGTCTTAATTTTATTCAATTCTTGTTGTGCTTTGCTAACCACATCATCATAGTCTGGGAAATTATTAATCACACTTTCTAAAATGTATGTAGCTTGAAAGGCATCACCTAAGGCATCATAATTTTTTGCCATTAGGACTAATCCTTTTGCGCTATAGTATTTATAACTACTGTAATCTCTAGCTAATTTTTGAACCGTTGAATTTGACGACTCATGCTTACCTTCTTTATTTTTAAAATAGGCATTGTAATATAAAGCCTCAGCAGCGAGAGCTCCTGTTGCAATTTTCTCAACCTCAGCATAAGCTGTTTTAGCTTTACTTTCGTTGCCTGTTTTTATTGCAGAACGTGCAATAATAATCTGTGCATCACTTTTTACTTTATTATCAATTTTTGAATTTTGAAGCGACTTTTCAGCATAGTTTACAGCTTCGGTATATTTTTCTTTTTGATAATAAGCATTCATTAAATTTGATTGTGCGTAAGTAATGTTCTGCGGATAATCGGCTTCACTTTCCAAACGTTTTAATAACGGAATGGCTTTATCCCAATTTTTGTTACCTAAATATATTTCAGAAAGTTTAACGATTGACTGCTCTGTAAATTCTCCTTTTTGTTTGTTTATGACATACTCGTAATGCGGTTTTGCATTTTCAGACAACTCTTTTTGTGAGTACATTTCCGCTACGTAAAAATGAGATTTTAGTGCGTGGATTCCGTTAGGAAATTCATTTAAATATTTATTAAACTGACGTATTGCGCTATCTGTATTATTTTCTAAATACTGCTTTTCTGCTGCTAAATACGCTGTATTATCAAGCTCTGCATCTGTGACATCAATATAATCTAAGGTTTTCACCCAAGCTGCATAGTCGTCAACTCGACCTAAATCTATATAAATTAATCGTGCTGTTGCAACTGCTTGATTAGCTTCTTCGGTAGATGGGTAATCACTTGCTACTTTTTTAAATTTACTTAAAGCACGTTCATTATCATTAGCATTGTAATACGACAATCCTTGACGTAATAAAGCTTTTGAGATGAATACACTATTTTTATATTCTGAATTTAAGCGATCATACATTGCCATCGCTTTATCTGTTTCGTTTGTCTTTATGTAAGAATTGGCCAATTCATACATCGCATCGTCACGCAAAGAGGATTTTGGAAACGTATTTATAAAAGAATTTAATCCGCTAATTTTCTTAGAACCTTGACCACTATAACCATAACTCATAGTTTTTTGGAAGGTTGCGTAATCACTTTCAATCTCATTAATCGCAATCGCTTTATCGTAAGCAGAAATAGCATTATTGTAATCACTAGACACAAAATAACCATCACCAAGTCTTAAATAGGCATCATTTAAACGCAACTTATCGTCCTTGTGATTAGTAACAAATGATTGAAAATGTTCTGTTGCTTTACTATAATTTTTAAGTTTAAAATATGTGTAAGCAATATTGTAATCTATATTATTGATTTCATTTACTTCGGAAGCTTCGCCTTGCTGTTCAAATTGTTTGAACCCAATTAAAGCATCATCAAAATTGTTTAGGTGATAATCTGTTTCTGCTTTCCAGAATGTAGCTCTCGTTGTAAACATAGGATCTTTTGCCTCTTTGATAGACTTATTAAACAAGCTTTTTGCATTGGTATAATCCCCTTCATTATACACTTCAATTCCTCTATAAAATGCTACTTTTTGATATGCTACTCTATTTTCAAAACTCTTTTTGTTTTCTAGAAGTTTTATAGCTTCCTTATAGTTTTTTGATGTGATATAAGAATCGATTAATAACGTTTCGACTTCTTCCTTGTAGTTTGATTCAGGATATGTATCTAAATAACTCGTTAGAACTTGTGGTACAGATTGGTATGGATTTCCAATCTCGTAACTAATCTTTGCATAGTTTAGCCAAGCATCTTCCTGAATTTTTAAATCATAATCCATTTGTGATGCATTTCTAAATGCATTTAGTGCTTCTTGTTTTTTATCCAAGTTGATATAACTTTCACCTAGATGATAATATGCATTTTGAGCAACGCTATTATCTCCTCCAATGATTTTATTAAATTCTGAAATAGCAGCTTCAAAATCATTTTGCTTGTAATAAGCGTAACCTAATTGGTAATAATCAACATTGTTCCATTTGCCACGAGCACCTTGATAGGCTTTTAAAAACGGAATAGCTTCGGAATAATTTTCCAAATTAAAATAACTCTCACCTATAATTTTAGATAACTGAGATTTTTCTTGTGGACTACTATTATCCAATTGTGCTTTGGCCAATTCAATTGCTTTTTCAAACTTTCCTAGTTTGAAATTTAAATCTGCTTGATAGTAAGATAACTTCTCTTTGTATTTCTCCTCATCACTTACTTGATCAAAATATTCATTGGCTTTATCATAATCATCGCCTTCATAAGCCATAAAACCAATATAATATTTGGCTTGCGAGCCATATTCTTTTGATGTGACTACTTTATTTAAATATTTATTAGCACCTGTTTCATCTCCTGTAGAATATAACGTGTAGCCGTAATTAAAGTTGAACTTATCACGTTCTGTTCTAGCCATGCTATTTTCATCAACTTTATCGTACCATTTTCTTGCATAGGCATATTTACCATTTGTAAAATAGTAATCACCTACATCTAAAAAAGCTGTATTTCTTTTAGTACTTGTTGGATAATTATCTACAAAATCCTGAATTAAATCATCTGCATTTTGTTGATTAAGTCGTACTGCGCAATTGGCAATATAATATGCACAATCTGACTCTAAAGTTTCATTTGGAGCATCATCTTTAATAGATTCAAACAGCGATTGTGCTGCCTGATATTGCTGATTATTATAAAGTGTCAATGCTTTTTGATAGTCTACCAAATCACTGGTATATGTTGCAGTCTGTTGTGCTTGTATCTGCAAAGCAAACAGTAAAAAGCCAAGTAAAAAACCTATTTTTCTGAAAGTCATTAAGTTCGATTTTAATTGATGTCAAAGATAATTTATCTCTAAGCTATAACGCATAATCTGTGCCATAATTATACACAAGGTTATTAATAATTTGTTTTTTTGTTGAGTTGTTTGTTGTACAGATGTTTTTTATTGAGTTGTGTTCACTCTTATGATTTACTTTTATGGTTTACTCTTAAGACATTCTCTTGCTTAATTCCTCTCGCAAAGGCACTAAGACGCAAAATAGCATGTGTTTACTCTGACGGCTAACTCTTATGATAGTTTAAATAGTCATTATAATTTTGAATTTGTATAAAGATGAGAACTGATACTGAAAACTGTGACTGAAAACTAGAATATCATTTTTTTATAATACATTTACATTTCTATTAAAATCTTCATATTAATCATGTCTGAAACTGTTTTACAACTTAAAAATGCATCTATCTATCAAGGCGATAGTATGGTGTTAGCTGATGTTAATTTTGAAATGAACAAAGGTGACTTTGTGTATCTCATTGGTAAAACAGGAAGTGGAAAAAGTAGTTTTATGAAAACGCTTTATGGTGATTTACAACTTACCGAAGGCGAAGGTCATGTTGTAGATTACGATTTAAGAACGATGAAGGAGAAAGATATTCCGTTTTTGAGACGAAAATTAGGTATTGTATTTCAGGATTTTAAATTATTACCAGACAGAACGATTAATAATAATTTAGAATTTGTTTTAAAAGCTACAGGTTGGAAGGATAAAACAAAAATCAAAGACCGTATTGAATCTGTTTTAGATAAGGTAGATATGAAAACCAAAGGCTTTAAATTTCCTCACGAGTTATCTGGTGGAGAACAACAACGAATTGCAATAGCCAGAGCTTTATTAAATGATCCTGAACTTATTTTAGCAGATGAGCCTACTGGTAATTTAGATCCGCAAACGAGTATTGAAGTTATGGAAGTGTTACGTGACATCAATAACAATGGTAATACTATTTTAATGGCAACTCACGATTATGCTTTACTCTTAAAATATCCTAGCAAAACACTAAAGTGTGATGAAAATAAAGTGTTTGAGGTTGTACAACGTAAGAGTTAAACGAATTATCAAAAGCCTAGCCATTTAAAAAACCTTTTAAAGGCGCTATCTTTCTTTTCTGTAGATATTTCCGAAGGGATATTATTTTCAAATTCCACAATAAATACACCAAAATTTGATATTGTTTTTATAGCTTTTGAGTTATACTTTGGCTTCTCAAAGTTTTGATTATCCATTGGGAATTCAATTTTTTTATCTTCGGAAAGCGTACCAGATTTTAAAACCACATTTGGGTTTTCTACATCATAAATTTTATAAGTTAGATTATTTTCGAAGTTATATTCCGTAAAATCCACCGAAACAGTGTTTCCTTCTTTATTAAACAATGTAAGCGTAAATTTTTGATCATTTTGACTATGCCTTGAAAAATGCAAAACAGGATTTAAATTAAAATCTTTAGTTTTTTTAATTACACTATTTTGATCTAAATTAAAGGTTTCATTCCAAGTCGCTAATGAATAATCTTTAACTTTTGTAATTCTGTAAGGCTTTTTTAAATGACTATAAAACGTATTTGATTTAAAATTCCAATTTTGAAAATAATCTGAAATACTAGGATCTACTTGAACGTTACCAGTATAAACAATGTTATTTTTGAACTGCATGGATTTTACTAGCAAAATTCTGAAAGCATTATAACCACCAGTGATAATGTTACCTTCAACAGTTACATTTTCTATAGGAGCATATGTATTAAAACCTAAAGTAAGTGAAGGTGCATCTCCCAATATGGAACCATTAGACCCACTTGTATTATGATAAAACACATTGTTTAATACAGTAATATTTTTTGCGATATTAATACCGTTTCTATCATCTGATGCAATAATTAAATTATCTCTAAATCTGCCAGAAGGTGATCCATTATTAAATACAACATTGTTTTCTAAGGTAATATTTTTTACAAATTCATAGTCAGCTCTTTTACCTGCAGACCATACTTCTATACCTTTATAATAGTTATTAAAAATGATGTTATTTTTTATTAATCTAATCTCATTAGATTTATTTTGAACGTACATTCCTTCTCCTATTCCATTTCCGTTTTTTGCAATAAAACCGTTATTATAAATCATGCAATTCTCTATGATGGTTCCTGCAGTATTTTTCCATGACCCAAACCCTAAACCTGGTAAGTCATGTATCTTTAAATTGTAAAACTTACAGTTCACACCGCTTAGGTGCTCAACTCCAATACAGGATTTAAAATTGTTATCTTTTTGATCTCTAGAATAATTTCCTAACCAAGTAATTTCAAAATTCATAAAAATTACTTGCTTACTTTTTACCACTAAAACAGATCCTAATTTAGAATCAACATTACCATTTAAAATGACGTTCTCATCTTTAAAGCCAGAAACAGTTATGTATTTATTAGACTCTGTACTTTGAAGTGTGCTCATATATCTTCCATTATAAACACCTTCATGGATCCAAATTGTATCTCCAGAATTAACAATATCAGTTGTTTGACTAAGTGCTGTTTGCAAATCCCAAGGTTGCGTTAATGATCCATTTCCTTGAGACGTTCCAGGTGACTTTATATCATCTATTGGAAACACATGAAATTCCTCCTGAGCATTTACATACAGTCCAACAAAATAACATAAGATATAAAGCGTTTTTCTTACCATAACCTTTTAATTTCAATTAAGAACTCAACTTGACTTGTTCTTTTACCTGCAAAACTTCCATTTTGCACTCTAATTTCGTCATTTTTTATAAACGTAGCGATGCTATGTTAAGAAAAATACCTTCATTACTGTACAAAAGCTAAATTTTTCGGTTTAAAACAAAAAGTCAAGATGAGTTCAGTACCAAAAATAAGTAATCGAAATAGTTAATACCATAAAAAGTGTATTTTTGGGAAATTAGATGTCTATATGCTATCAGTACTTATTCCTGTTTATAATTATGATATTAGAGCGCTTGTGAATGTACTTCATGAGCAATTAATGTCTAGTCAAATTGAGTTTGAAATTTTATGTCTTGACGATTATTCTGAAAAAAGTATACGTATTATTAATTCGGAAATTGATCAACTCCAAAACACGTCATATAAATTATCAAATGAAAACTTAGGAAGAGTAGCTACAAGGCAAGCTTTGGCAGAACAAGCAACTTACGAATGGCTTTTATTTTTGGATGCAGATGTGATGCCAAAATTAGATCACTTTATTTCAAACTACACATCCTTATTACCTTCTAAATTTGATGCTATATATGGTGGCTTTGCATACAAGTCACAAAAACCAAAAGATGATTACATGTTACGTTGGACGTATGGATCATCTAACGAACAAGTTTTAGCTTCAGTAAGAAACAAAACACCATATAAAATTGTGATTTCGGCTAATTTTATGATTAAAAAAACGGTTTTCTTAGAACTTAACTCACAAATAACTCAAAGAGGATATGGTTATGACAACGTCTTTGGAGCCTTATTAAAAAGTAACCAGCTTAAGGTACATCATATTGATAATGAAGTGTATCATTTAGGTTTTGAACCTAATGAGACTTATCTACATAAAATTGAGCAATCTGTTAATACACTTTTAAATTTGGACTCAAAAAAGGATTTACAAACAGACAACTCACTTTATAACACTTATAAAACATTAAAAAAGTTAAGGCTTAATTATCTATTCTCGTTTATTTACAAATCTTTTAAAAACCGTTTCAAAAAGAATCTTCTCAGTAGCAAGCCTAACATACGTTTACTACAGTTTTATAAATTGAGTTACATTTGTTATCAAGATTTAAACTCATGAATCCTTTTTTTTCGGTCGTCATTCCGCTTTATAACAAAGAACAAGAAATCACTGATACGATATCTAGTGTTTTAGCTCAAACATTTGCTGATTTTGAAGTTATAATCATTAATGATGGTTCTACAGATAATAGTTTGAATCAAGTAGAAAAATTTAGCGATAAACGAATTAGAATCTATACAACAGAAAACAAGGGCGTTTCTCATGCTAGAAATTTTGGGATAAAAAATGCTTCAGCACAGTATATTGCCTTTTTAGATGGAGATGATATTTGGAAACCTCAACATTTACACGATTTAAAATCTCTAATTGAATCTTATCCTAATTGTGGCTTATATTGTAAGGCTTACAATAAAATAAAAGGACAAACGATTATTGATTCTCAATACAAAGATATTCCGAAGAACAAAAAATGGGATGGCCTCATTAACGATTATTTTTACCATAGTGTCATAAACAGTTTAGCCTCCAGCTCAAGTGTTGCTATTCACAAATCTATTTTTGAAAGTGTTGGTTATTTTAATGAAGATTATAATTCTGGAGAAGACACAGATGCATGGATTAGAATTGCTTTACAATATCCAACTGCATTTGATAACAGCGTTAGTGTTACACATAACTTAAATGCTCATCACAAACTAACTAATAGCTTATTTAGTGCTAGACGACACATGGATTTAAATTCATTTAGCAATGAAGAGTCCAAAAATGCAAGATTAAAAACCTATTTGGATTTAAATCGATATGCAATTGCAATACAATATAAATTAGAAAATGAAACCACTAAATCTAAATCGGTATATAACACTATTGAGCCTAAGAATTTAAGTTTGTTTCAAAAACAAATCTATAACTGCCCTAAATTTGTTATTAAGAGTATTTTAAATTTTAGAAATTTACTTAGGACATTTCATATCAACTTACGCCTTTTTAGATAGAAGGTATTGCTTATAATCTCTTATATAATCTGATTCATCAAATTCATCAGAAGCTAACACCAAACATACTGCTCCAGAAGAAAAATTATCGAGTTCTCTCCAAATTCCTTTAGGAATAAGCAATCCTTTATTGGGTTTATTAAGCATGACACGTTGCTTGGTTTTACCATCGTCGAGTACAACTTCAAAACTTCCGCTAAGTGCTATTAAAAATTCTAGTTGTTCATTATGTGAATGTCCTCCACGATAGGCATCACTGGGAACATCATATAAATAATATACTCTTTTTACTGCATAAGGTATACAGTCTTTTTCTATAACTGCGAGATTACCTCGTGGATCTGAAATTTTTGGGATGTCAATTATATTAATAATCATGCAACTGGTCTATTTTGCCTTGTGTCTTTAATTCTTTATACTTATTGATTCCTTTTATTCCGATAGAAAATTTTTCACTAATATCTTTAATAGCAATAAAACGATGTCTTAAAAGAAAAAATATATACTTTACAAGCCAAAGATAACTCAAATTACCATAAAATCGCTGATGCATTGCAGCTCTAGCATAAATAGCATTGTCGCCTCCCATTTTACGTCCTGAGCTTTCATCTGGATGCATTACAATTGTTTTAGATATATGTTGCATTGATAAACCTTTATCATAAGCATTTCTTAAAAAAACGTATTCTGTAACTCCTTTAAATACAGACCCAACACCAAAATAATGATTAAAATAAATGTCATGCTCTTTAAACACAGACCTTCTAAAAGTGATGACCCAAGTGTAAATCTTTTTAAGAGTTTCCTTGTTATGCTTACCTTCAGGATAATAATTGGTATACAATTTACCATGTTCATCAATGGCTTCAAATGAAATCAATGTTGCTTTAGGATAATCTCTATATGCCTTTTTAATAGTCTGCAACAAATTAGGTTGATACACAATATCATCATCAGACATTAAGCAAATATCTTTTGTAGCATTTTTAATTGCCAAATTTCTGCTAGCTGGAGAGCCACGCTCTAAAGAATTTATAACCTTAATTTTAGGATTAATAGATATTAGTTGTTTATCATCAGTGGTTTGATTAACTATAATAATATCAAAATCATCAATAGAATTATGTTGAAATATAGGCTCTAAGAAGTCTAAATCTTCTTTAAACATAGTAGATATTAAAATTTCAACATGTAATGACATTGGATAAACAATTGCTATGTTACGGGAATTCTTATTTTTGCTTAAAAGTAATATTTTTTATGCGAATATTGTTGGTTGGCGAATATAGTAGACTCCATAACTCTTTAAAAGAAGGTCTAATCGAACTTGGTCATGAGGTTGTGATTGTTGGCAATGGTGATGGCTTTAAAAAGTATCCTGTTGACATATTCTTAGATCATTCTTTTCACTCCCCTTTTCTAAAAAAAATTAAAGTTGCTTTTTACAAACTTACATCTATTGATTTAGGCTCTCTAGAAGTGTATTTAAAAGCACTTTTTAGTTTAAAAAAAATGAAAGGGTTTGATGTCGTTCAGCTTATTAACGAATCACCTTTAGTCATACAAGCCGCCTATGAAAAACGTTTTATAAAACGATTATTGAAACACAATAAAAAACTGTTTTTATTGTCTTGTGGTATAGATTATCAATGCATGACCTTTATGATGGAAGGCAAGTTTAGATATAGTATTATGAGTCCGTATTTGGAAGATAAGTCGCTTTATGAGTTATATAAATTTCAGCTACAGTATTTAAATCCTGAATTCACAGATTTACATCATTTTATTTATGAACACAGCAATGGAGTGATTGCAACAGATATGGATTATCATTTACCGTTATTGGGACATGAAAAATACTTAGGTCTTATTCCAAATGCAATAAACACAAAGAAAATTAAATTTATCCCAATCAAAGAAATTACAGGAAAAATTAAAATCTTTCATGGTATCAATACCTCTGCAGTAGTTAAAAAAGGAAACCATTATTTTACTGAAGCACTAAAAATAATAGAGCGTAAATATCCAGATAGAGTCGAGATTATTACGACTCACAGCATACCTTATAATGAATACATAAAATATTATGATAATTGCCATATTTTATTAGATCAAGCGTATGGCTATGATCAAGGTTATAATGCTTTGGAAGCTATGGCAAAGGGAAAGGTTGTATTTACAGGAGCAGAACAGGAATGGTTAGAGTATTATAAACTAGAAAAAAATACAGTAGCCATAAATGCAGAACCAAATGTGAATTCTATAGTTGAAAACCTAGAATGGTTAATTAATAATCCTGAGCAAATTGAAGTTATCTCAAAAAATGCTCGAGATTTTATTGAAAAAGAACATGATTTAGTAATGATAACAAAAAAATATCTAGAAGCTTGGGAGAAATAATCTAATTGATCTCTTTGATAATTGTCGCAGGTACTCCTCCAATAATAACATTAGAAGGAAACTTTTTAGTAACAATTGAGCCAGCTGCAACTACAGAGTTCTCTCCAATCTCAACACCCTTCAAAATAGTCACATTATTACCAATAAAAACATTTTCCTTTATAATCACAGCTCTAGGATCTGGATCGGTTTCTTTGCGTTTATTGTAATCTAGGTTATGAAAATTGCTATCACTAATTTGGCAATTATAACCAATAAGTACATTATTTTTGATAATAATTGATTTTTCTGAAGTTATTGAAAGTCCATTATTACAATTAACATTATTTCCAATCTCTATTTTTGAATCCTTGTTTCTAGCTTCTAGATAAGTATAAGTGTTATAAAAAAAAGGCGAGTTAACAACCCCAAACTTAACGTTTTCACCTAAGTTAATTTGTCCTTGTCCGCGAACTACGACAGGCTGTAACGCTCGATAATCACCATCCACATTATTGTTATTAGAAAAGCTTTTATATTTTAATTTTCTAAATCTTAAAAAAAGATTTGAAATAATTGATTTCATCATTGTTTTACAGAAATTTAAGTGCTTTACTAAATAAAGATTTTCTAAAGATAAATAACAAAATAATAAAGTGGATTAAATAGGAAACAAAATGAGCAATCACTACACCTTCCAGACCAAAATTATCAATAAAAAATATACTAGACATGTATATAGTTAAAATAGCCAGCGATTCTACAATAATATAATGTTTAACCATTTTTTTAGCTAAAAACTGATAAGAAATCACAATAGAGAGAACTTTAAAAAGATCGCCAAATTGTTGCCAAAAAAACAAATCTGTTACTGGTTCAAATTCGTCAGAAAAAACAATTTTTATAATATAATATCGCAAGAGATATATAACGATAGATCCAAAAATAAAAATAGGCACTATTGTTTTATAAAAATCAAACACTTCTTTCCTAAAAGCTTCTGCAGTATTTAATTGAGAGAAACGTGGTAATATATAAAGTGTTGTTAATGTTGTCACAAACATTAAATAATAACTTGAAATTCGTTGAATAGCTACCCAGAATCCAGCCTCTGGAGCTCCAATCTCATCAATAATATAATTCCTAATGATTACCGCAATTAAAGGTAAAGTAATTGCTGAAAATAAAGCCATTAATGAAAATGCACTTAGGTTTTTTAAATGATCTATTTTTACCTTGTTAAGTGAAATTAATTTAAAATAATTAAAATAATTTTTAGCATAAAAAACAATTATTAAAAACGAAATTACTTCTACTGTGATAATACTAATTAATGCACCTTGAAGTTGATATTGCCAAATAAGAAATGCATTGACAAAAATAACTACAACCTGAGTAATAATGGTTATTACAATTACTTTTTTAAATTTTGAAAGCCCATTTAAAACAGATATTAAAATAGCCTTTAACGCATAAATTGGCAGAATAAAAGCTGAATATTTAATTATATATGAATAGTCATTATTCAAGAAAATTAAATTGGAAATGTAATTAGCATTTATAAAAATTAATATCGCAAAAATAACAACAGCTATTAGGGTTAAATAAAAAACAGTAGATAAGGTTTCAGTTAATTTCTTGGAATTATTCTTAAATTCTGCAACGTATTTTACAGTACCATTATTAAAACCTAGTGTAGAAAATGCCTGACTAAAATTAAAAAAATCACGAAAATTCCCTATAATAGCAAGACCAGAAGGACCTATAAATAATGCTATAAGTTTAGAAGTAATAAAACCCAAAAGCACTCTTAATAAAACAGATAATGAATTTAATGAAGCTATTCTAAATAATAAATTATTACCAATAGCATATCTAAATTTATGTTTCATTTAAGACTAATATTTTATAAAACTAATCTATTTCTTCTGGGATGATCCCAAACAGCGATGTTCCAAAAATAAGTAACACAATGCCATAATGCATGACATAACTTAAAAAATGTCCCATAACAGCACCTTCAACACCAAACTCATCAATGAGATAGATGCTAGAAAAATAAAGCATTACCACTAAAAACACTTCAATTATGATAAAATGAGCAAACATTTTTTTAGCTAAAAATTGGTAAGAAATAACAAGTGTTAAGACCTTCACAAAATCACCTAAAAGCTGCCAGAAAAATAAATTCTCTACAGGTTTAAATTCTTCGGAAAAGATAAGTGGTACAACCAAAGGCTTTAAAAAATAAAGCACTATTAAACCTACACCAAATATTGGCATTACAGATTTATAAAACCCTAAAATCTCTTTTTTAAATTCGGTTTTACTATGGATCTTACTAAATTTTGGCACAATGTAGAGTGTAATTATTGATGTAATAAACATTAAGTAATAACTAGAAATCCTATTCATTGCTTCCCAATAACCAGCTTCTTGAATTCCAATTTCAGAAATAATATAATTACGAATACAAATAGAAATCAAAGGCAAAGCAATTGCTGTTACCAACGCCATTGCAGCATAGGGTCCAAATGATTTTAAAATATCAAAACTGATATGTTCTGCCTTAATATAGGTCATTAAGTTCCTTCTATTTATAATACCAACCAAGGTGATTAAAAATATTAAAGAAGGTGCAACAACAGCAGCGATTAATGCACCATCAATATGATTTTTATAAATTAAAAGCAAGGTGACTAATAGGCCTAAAATTTGACCAATTATATTAACAATGAGCAACATTTTATAATTAGAAAAACCATTCATTATAGAAAAACTCATCATATTTAATGAATAAAACGGCAATGCTAAAGCCATGATTTTTATCACATAAGCAAAATCATAAAAAGAAGTAAACAAAAAATCGTTGATGTATTGCGCATTATAATAACAGAAAAATGAGACTAAAATCGTGGAAAAAAAACATAAGTAATAGGCAGTAGATAAGGTTTTACTTAAATTAACACTATCGTTTTTAAATTTAGCAATAGTCTTTACAACTCCATTATAAAACCCAAGTATTGAAATAGATTGTATGGCACTCAAAAAATTTCTAAGGTTACCAATTAGAGCCATACCTTCAACACCAATAAAAACAGCGATTGCCTTAGAGGTTAAAATACCTGCAATAATCTTAGTAACTATAGTTGCTGAGTTTAGATGTGCAACTTTATATAATACATTAGAATTAATGTACTTAATTAAGTTTTTCAATTAATAAAGGTTTAGGGCATTAATAACTGTTTCAATCTCTACAGCTGTCATAACAGGACTCAATGGAATACTAACCACTGTATCATGAATAGCTTCTGTAATAGGCAAATATAAAGATTTATAAGCTAATAAGGCTTTTTGTTGGTGTGGTGCAATAGGATAATGAATTAGGTAACCAATGTCGCTTTGATCTAAATAGTTCGTAAAATGAGACCTATCTTCTACTCTAATTACAAACACATGAAACACATGATTATGAGAACCGTCATAAAACGGAAGCTTAATTTTTGGATTATTTATCCCTTTTAGATACTGTTTTGCAATATCACGACGCTTTTCATTGTCTCGATCTAAGTCTTTTAGTTTTACATTTAAAAATGATGCTTGTAACTCATCTAACCTACTATTAGTACCAATTTTTTCATTGATATATTTTTTTGAGCTACCGTAGTTGTGTAACAATTTAATACATGCTGCTAGTTCATCATCATCAGTGGTAACTGCTCCTGCATCTCCTAAAGCGCCTAGGTTTTTAGTTGGATAAAAACTAAATCCTGCAGCATGTGATAAATGTCCTGCTTTTTTATCGCTTGTACTGAGTGCAGTCAAAGTATTGGAATTGGATACAGCTCCATGAGCTTGGGCTGCATCTTCAATAACAAGGAGATTATTGTTTTTTGCTATGGTGTTAATTTCAGACATGCTGGCTAATTGTCCGTATAAATGAACGACTAAAATGGCTTTAACAGATGGTTTTATGTGTTTTTGAATTTCCGTAGGCGACATATTAAAAGTCTCATTATCTGGTTCTATAAAAATGGGTTTAAGTCCAGAATTCAGGATTGATAATATTGTAGCTATGTAGGTATTTGCTGGCACCATCACTTCGTCACCAGGATTTAATTTACCTAGTTCTATATAGCCTTTAAAAATAAGGGTTAAGGCATCAAGACCATTAGCGACTCCTATACAATGCTTTGTACCACAATATGTAGCGAAACTTTGTTCAAATCGGGTAACCTCAGATCCTTTTATGTAATATCCTGATTTTAAAAACGCTTTAAACCGTGAAGAAAATTCGTCTTCGTATTTTGAATTAATTTTATTTAAGTCTAAAAATTTAATCATTGAGTTCTACCTTAATAATATCCTGAAAATAGGTGCTACAACCTAATTCTTGTTTTTGTTTTAACATCCCTTTACTAAACCCTAACTTTGAGTCATCATTAACGGTACCCATTGAAAAATAGTGCATTCCTTCATCTCTAAATTTATGAATTAAATATACAAAAAGCATATCCAAAGCGTTTGATTGCTCACCCTCAACTGAAGCCATGCCATATTGAGATTTCACCACTAAACCTTTTTTGAATATGGTAATTCCTGCTAAAAGGTTTTCATCGTTGTAAATATTATACTGACAAATCTCAGACTCAAACCTATCATGCAAATATTGAATCTCTGATAAATCATGAATAGGTTTTGAGTTGTGTTTTTCCTTTAAACGCTTTACTAAAATAGTATTCCAAAATTTTTCAAACTCTAGTTTGCCTTCTTTAATTGTAAAGCCATTTTTCTCTAATTTCTTGTAACGTTTTAGTTTTGTTTTATGAATTTTGTACTCTGAATTAAAATCTATAGCCAATACTATATTACGCTTAATTACAGCACTATTATCCTGTGTTTGCCAAAATCCAACCGATTTAGTTCTTTGAAAATTATAAAAATCCAATAAAGGTTTAACAACTATGGATTTTATGTTTTCTGCTTTTAAAAAAGCTACTAAAGTTTCATATACCTCAACTAAAATTTTTGTATTTAACTCATTTTTAAACACTAAACCACCATAAGTTAATCCTTGATGTGAAAAAACAATAGCTTCTGAAATGTTTGCAGGAAAAACAGCAAGTAATTGTTCTTCTTTAAAAATCATTAATGAGTAATCGTCAAAACGATCTTGGTGATACTCCATAAAATCACGATGAAATAAAAACGTAGCACTTTTGGAATTTGAAACAAAGGTGTTCCAAACTAGACGTTGACTTTGATTGTATTTTATAACTTTAAACTCATTCAACTTTGATCGTGCAATTTTAACTTTGAATAGGCACAAAATACAATATTTTTAAATCTTAGAATCTGTTTGATTCAAATCTTTTATATTTGAAAAACTATAAAACAAGCTCTTGAAATTAAAATCCATTTTTAAAGAAAATACTATTTTAAGAGTTGTTTACCTGTTGGTCTTCTTATTTGTTATTACTAACGAAGCCATTTATTCTCCAGATACCAGAAGTTATTTAAATGCTTTACCATATCGTCATCCTGGTTATGTACTCTTTTTAAAATTTTTTAAATTTCTATTTTCTAGCTTTTTTGACATGAGCGTCCTCGTTTTTCAAGGTGCTTTTGGTCTTTTCGCTGTTAATTTTTTCTTTAAAAAAATAGTACAAATTTTCAATTTAAGTACAATTAGCAAAGTATTATTAATGGTGATATTGATATTCCCGTTTTTTAACCCGCTTTATGTTGCAAATAACATTTGCCCAGAAGGTATTAGCTATGCTTTGTATCTCTTTTTTATAGCATCATCTTTGAACTTTATAAAAAATGATACTTATAAAAATTTAGCAATTGCTCTTATTTTCTATATCCTACTTGCACTTACAAGAGGTCAATTTATTATCACACCTCTCATTTTTGCATTTGCCTATTTTATAGAAAAAAAACCACAACTTTTAAAAGCATCTAAGATTTTTAAATTGTTATTATTAATCTGTATGCCTGCAGTTCTTGTTTTAGCAGAATCTACATATCATAAATTAAAAGATGGTATTTTTATGACCACACCTTTTGGATTTGTTAACGCATCAACGGCTGCATTTTATGTGTCAAACCAAAATGATTCGCAACATATTAAGGATGAAGATGACAAAATCATTTTTAAAAACTGTTATCAAAAACTAGAAAATGAACAGTTATTAATGTCCTCACAAAACGATCTAAATTCATATACTGAGTATTACAGCTTTTTTCATAAAAACATACCACTAATTTGTAATAGAACAATACACAGTTTAGGAAAAACATATTACTTCGATGAATTAACTAAGACTAACACTATTGAAACTGCAGATGCTCAAGCATTTTATAATATTGAAAAATCCTGCAAAACCTTAACATTTACCCTTATCACTAATAATTTTAACTCATGGATTAAGCTATATTTTGCAAATATATCTCATGGTTTCTATTCATCTATATTACTTATTTTTATTGTTTTTATTTTTCTATTCAGTTTTGTTAAAGTACTATTTCAAAACAAAACTTACTTGCTCTTATTCATCTGTTCTGCATTGACATTATCAAATGCAATGTTAGTAGCTTTTGCGAGTCATTCAATAATGAGATATCTTTTTTACAATTATGTACTTATATTTTTCATCTTTGTGATCATCTTTACAAAACTAATCAAGAATGGAGTCAAAAATTGAGCTTTCTATTGTAATGCCTTGCTTAAACGAAGAGGAAACTCTAGCTATTTGCATTTCTAAAGCTCAAGGCTTCTTGAGTTCACATACTGTTTCCGGAGAAATTATTATTGCAGATAATGGCAGTACAGATAACTCTATCTCAATAGCAAAAGAACTCAACGCAACTGTAATTCATGTAAACGAAAAAGGCTATGGAAATGCGCTCAAAGGAGGTATTAAAGCTGCTCAAGGAAAATACATCATCATGGCAGATGCAGATGATAGCTACGATTTTGAACAATTAATGCCCTTTTTAGAAAAACTTAGAGAAGGTTTTGATCTTGTCATGGGAAACCGTTTTAAAGGTGGTATTAAAAAAGGAGCTATGCCTTTTATACATCGATATTTAGGAAACCCGGTTTTATCATTTATTGGACGCTTATTTTTCAAAATTAAAATTGGAGATTTTCATTGTGGTCTCAGAGGATTCTCAAAAGAAGCCTACAATAAAATGAAATTAAAGACTACCGGAATGGAGTTTGCTTCAGAAATGATCGTCAAATCAAAACTTAATAATCTATCTATTACAGAAGTTCCAACAATCTTGCACAAAGATGGTAGAACAAGACCTCCACATTTAAACACCTGGCCAGATGGATGGAGACATCTTAGATTCTTAACACTCTATAGTCCAAAATGGTTATTTTTATACCCAAGTTTATTACTCATGATTATTGGTGCTATAACATCAATAGCACTTATCATTAAACCAATTTCTGTTGGGAATATTACACTAGATGTTCACACTTTATTATACACAGCTAGTATGATTTTAATTGGCTTTCAGTTTTTTGTTTTTTATGCTTTAACAAAGGTTTTTGCTGTTGAAAATGAATTACTTCCAAAAAGTAATCGCTATCAAAACTTATTCAAACATATCACTTTAGAAAAAGGACTTGTTTTTGGATTTCTATTGGTTTTAATAGGTATTATTTTAAGCGTAAAAGGGTTTTCAGATTGGAATGCAGCTAACTTCGGAAATTTGAATCCTTCAAATACATTACGGACTATTATACCAGCGATATTCACAATGCTTTTAGGGATACAAGTGATTTTATTTAGTCTATTTTTTAGTATTCTAGGATTAAAAAAATAGCATTAATTACTTATAACTTTTAAAAACAACTTCACCTGCATCGTCAATAACTTCATATACTCCATTTGGCGCACCTTCTTCAATAATCAAGTAACTTTTATCTTCTTGAAGATTTTGCAAATAGCTATCATTATTACTAAGGTAGGAGAATAGTATTCGAAATAAATTAACTGAAGACTTTAAACGATTATCATAATTAGGATTATCATTATCTGGCCATTTAATAGCTAAAGCAGATGTAAACACAGAATGAACTAAATCTCTATCTAAACTTTTAGTTCTAGATTCTAACTCATAATCATAACCCACAAAACCGCCATGATCTGCAATAATTACAATTAAACTGTTTGGATCATTTTTATTTATAATGGTAACCATATCTATCAGCCAAGTATTAACTTCAACTAAACGATTTAGATATGCTTCTCGCTCTTTATCTTTACCTAGGCTTTGACGTTTATTATTACTTATATGCCAAGGTTTAATTTTTTCTATAAAGTAAAAGTTATTGGATGATTTATTATTGACAATATGGCTTTCAAATTCTTGCTTAATATTTTTATCCATGTCAAATCCATTAGAAAAATAAGACACTTCGTTAGCATTAATATTACAATAATCATAGCCTAAATCTATTCCTCCCAATATAAAATAAGGCTCTTGTAAAAATAAGTGACTCTTGTAGTTGTTGGCTTTTAATATATCTAAAACTGGATTTTCACCTACGATATCCTGTCTAAAATTATAGGTTTCATTTTCTTTATTAGATTGAGTTTTATAGTAATGATGTTTCATTCCAAAAATAGAGCTATTAGAATATACGGTAGGCACATAATTACTTCTAAAATCATTGTAAAGCTTAAAATTCTCCCCAACCAAAAATGATTCAAATTCAGAGTTATCAAATTTATAATGTCCTTTTTTTAATTCCGAAAAATTCGCATAACCATCTGGCTGAATGACATATATATTTGGTTTTTTCTTAAAAATCACAGTGTTTATATCATCAGATTGTCCCATCCAATCATGAGATTCATTAGCTGAGTGATAATATTTTGTTATCAGGATTATTAGTGACATGAATGCCAGAATCAACTGAAACACGATAATCTTCTTTAAATATTTGTATAGCAATAGTGCAAGAATCACAGAAACCATTATTGCTAAAACAATGAGTTTCTTTTTAGTACCAAGAGTAATCAATATAATCAGTACAGAAAACATGCTAATATTAACAAAAGGAAGCACAAATTTGCTGTATTTATGTAATTGAACAACCTTTCTCGAGAGAAAGTAAAATAAATAAGCAAGTACAATAGGTATGACCAAAAATAGAGTACTAAAAAATAAGATATGCCTTGTTGAATTTAATATAAAAAAGCGAGAATTTAAATAGTGTAAAAAAGGATAAATACCAGCAGCTAATCCAGTTAAAATGACATAATCTTTTTTATTATTTAAAAAATCAATTACAGCTTTTCTCAAAATTATAATGATTTATAGATATACATCACACGCTCAGAATTATCAATCGCAACTTTTTCTACTAAAGTGAAATATTTAGAATAACTAGACTCAAAATTTTCAATGTTATAGAAATCAAAATGGGCTTTGAATTCACCCTTTGTATTTAATAAACGTTGTACCCAAGAGTCATTTCTCTTCGGAAATTCTATAATAAGGTGTTTTGAGAAGCTTGAGAAAAATTCCGCAGACATCTCAAAAGGAATATTTCCACTTAACGTCATATGATGAATCACAGCTAAAGCCATAGTTACATCTGGTGCGTAAGCTTTTATTCTTTTTAAAAATGAATCTCTTTCCTTATTATTAAATCCAATATTTGCTGATGGATTTAAAACATCAAAAACAAAAGGCAACATATAGGTTTCTTTATGCGTCTTTACATAGTTATGATTAGCATCAACAGCATTGTAATCAATATCACAAACCAATGCTTCATGCAACTGATGTTTTATTTTTCTAACAAAAGTACCATCATTACCTCCAACATCTATAACTGTTTTAGCCTCTAATTGGGTAATCCATCCATCAATAATTGTAGCTTTTTGATCAAAAGCATCATTAGCATAATTAGTTTTGTCATAATAATTTCCCCATTCACTAGAGGTTTTCAATGACATTTTTTTTATAAAATCGTAAAGCCCTTTAATAATATTTAATTGTGCTTTTTTTGATAAATTACTTTCTTTAGAGACGCCTTTATAATCTTCATTATGTTTCTCTTCAAATTTAGCCAACAAATGAATATTTGAATACAAAAAAGGATTCAATTTAGTTTTTAAAGGCAACATAGATGACACCATTTTTATTGGCACACCATCAATGAAGCTATTCATTAATTTTAAGGATTCTAATCCGTTATATTTTGCTAATAATAATGGTCCAAAAAAATGAGATATAAATTGTTTGTAAGCTCTCCATGGCGAATTCTCCTTATAAAAATCAAATGATAATGTATCAATAAACACCATTTTACCTTTATGAAAAGTCACATTAAATGCAGATGCATCTTTTAATGAAAAGCCATTCTCTAAAGCAAATTTCTGAATTTTTAAAGTTAATAAAGCAGCTTCCTTATATTGGTTAAAACTCCATTCATAAGGGTAATTCATGAATGAGATTTGCTCTGGTTGGATTATAATTTCTTCACTAGAAACAGATAATTCTTCATGAGAAATCAACAAACCTGCATTATGCAATTTCTTAAAAAAATTTGATGATTTTAAGGCATTATATTGTTCAAAATAAAGCGGAGAAATAGAACGTTTTATGACACCTCGATCTGTGAATATAAAACCTGATGGATCTCTAAATGATGAAGAATGTCTATTGTTGGTTGTCACTATTTGATTTGCTTTCAATATCAGAATCTTTCACATCAATGTCATCAAATACATCATCATTAGGTTTAGAAATTCCTAAAAACAATTTTATCTTATACAACAAGTTTTTAGAAAAGAGTAACACACCTGCAACTGCTGCAACAATAGCCTGAATAATCATTGCTCCTAAACCTGGATCAAAATAAAGTAAATGTGTCATTTGTGAATTTTTGTAAATATAAAACAAAAAAAGAACCCTTATAAGGATTCCTTTTTTGTATTGTATTAAATTATAATAATAAGCCTTATTTATTCTTATTACGTTTACGTTCAACCTCAGTAAGATGAATTTTACGTAACCTTAAAAAATTAGGAGTTACTTCAACATACTCATCTTTTTGGATGTATTCTAACGCTTCTTCTAATGAAAACTTGATTGCAGGTACAATCTTAGCTTTATCATCTGCTCCAGAAGAACGAACATTACTCATCTTTTTAGTTTTAGTAATATTCACAGCCATATCATCACCACGAGAATTCTCTCCAATAACCTGACCTTCATAAATATCTTCACCTGGATCAACGAAAAACTTACCTCTATCTTGTAATTTATCAATTGAGTAAGGAATTGCTTGACCTTTTTCCATAGAAACTAAAGAACCGTTTTGACGTTCAGGAATACCACCTCTTAATGGTTGGTACTCTTTAAAACGGTGAGCCATGATAGCTTCACCTTGAGTTGCTGTTAATAATTGGTTACGTAAACCAATAATACCTCTAGAAGGCACCATAAATTCACAAACCATACGATCACCTTTAGCAACCATACTTAACATTTCTCCTTTACGCATCGTCACCATTTCAATAGCCTTACCAGACACTGTTTCTGGTAAATCAATGGTCATTTCTTCAATTGGCTCACATTTAACACCATCAATTTCTTTAATGATTACTTGTGGTTGTCCAATTTGTAATTCATAACCTTCACGACGCATCGTTTCAATTAAAACAGATAAGTGTAATACACCACGTCCAAAAACCATAAATTTATCTGCACTATCCGTATCTTCTACTTTAAGCGCTAAGTTTTTTTCTAATTCTTTAGCTAAACGATCTTTAATATGACGAGATGTTACATATTTTCCATCTTGTCCAAAGAAAGGTGAATCATTAATGGTAAACAACATACTCATTGTTGGCTCATCAATATTAATCGTTTTTAAACCTTCAGGAGCTTCCCAATCGGCAACCGTATCACCAATTTCAAATCCTTCTAATCCAACTATGGCGCAAATATCTCCAGTTTGTACACTATCAACCTTTAAACGACCAAGACCTTCAAATATATGAAGTTCTTTAATTTTTGATTTAACTATACTTTTATCTCGTTTTACTAAAGAGATATTTTGTCCTGTTTTTAACTCTCCACGAGTTAAACGTCCAATAGCAATACGACCTGTGAATGAAGAGAAATCTAAAGATGTAATCAACATTTGAGTATTACCTTCTGGAATTTTTGGTGCAGGAATATGCTCGATAACCATATCTAAAAGTGGCTCGATATTTTCTGTTTCATTTTTCCAATCATCACTCATCCAGTTGTTCTTTGCAGAACCATACACTGTAGGGAAATCTAATTGCCACTCTTCTGCTCCTAGTTCAAACATGAGGTCAAATACCTTTTCATGAACTTCTTCAGGTGTACAATTTTCTTTATCAACTTTATTGATAACTACACAAGGCTTTAAACCTAAATCGATAGCTTTTTGTAAAACAAAACGTGTTTGAGGCATAGGTCCTTCAAACGCATCTACTAATAATAAAACACCATCTGCCATATTTAATACACGCTCTACTTCACCTCCAAAATCGGCGTGACCTGGTGTATCAATGATATTAATTTTTGTGTCTTTATAAATTACAGATACATTTTTAGATGTAATTGTAATTCCTCTTTCACGCTCAAGATCATTGTTATCAAGAATTAAATCACCAGTGTTCTGGTTCTCTCTAAATAGTTGACAGTGATACATGATTTTGTCAACCAATGTTGTTTTACCGTGATCAACGTGTGCAATAATTGCAATGTTTTTAATATTAGCCATAATAGATGCCTTGTTTTAAGCGTGCAAAGGTACGTTAATTTCTGTATAAATTATTAATCTTATAAAATTATTAAAATAGTCATTTTTATTAGTTCTTCGGAAGGTGAAGAAACCTCTTACTTTTAGGCTAATCAATTGACAATTAAACATTTTGAAGCTATAGTCTTGAAGTGTTAAAATTTCCGAAGTATAAGTTAATAAAATGTTATACTAGCTTATCAATATAATTTGTAGTGTTATATTTCGTTATCATTTTGATTAATAGTAAATAGCCTCCTGAAAACCAACCATTTTTGGGCAATTTACATCTGAAACCCACAACAGATGGAAACAATTAGTAAATATTCAAAATTTGTGCCTTACCTCTATTTTTTAGCGGTAATAGCGTTATGGTTCACAGATGTTAACCAAAGTAACGGATTAACAGCCTACCCTATACTCTTATTTGGAATTCCGTTTTTATGGCAAATAATTAAGCCTAACAAAAAACTCAATTTCTCATTAGGTATCACCTTTGTGTGCTTATCATCGTATTTGATTTTAGCATACCTTTCTGATGCTTTAAACATCATTAGCGTGTCTAATCAAGCCAAACAGTTTATGGTTTATGGTGGCATATTTGTGGTCGCAAATTTCGTGATGGCTTTATGGATGATTAGAAATAGTCTTAAGAGAAGCTTTTAATACTCTATGATTTGTATCTTTGCTGCTGAAATTTGAAAACTTTAAGCACATGCAATTATCATACGTACCTAAACTTAAGCACACCAATTCAAACAACTTCTTTTTACTTTGTGGACCTTGTGCCATTGAGAGTGAAGATATGGCTTTGCGTATTGCTGAAAAAGTAGTTACGATTACTAATGCTTTAGAAATTCCTTATATATTTAAAGGAAGTTTTAAAAAAGCTAACCGAAGTAAAATTGATAGTTTTACAGGTATAGGTGATGAAAAAGCGCTTAAAATTCTTCAAAAAGTATCACAAACATTTGATATCCCAACAGTCACTGATATTCATGAGGTTTCTGATGCTGAAAAAGCTGCAGAGTACGTTGATGTACTTCAAATTCCTGCTTTTTTAGTCCGTCAAACCGATCTCGTTGTTGCAGCTGCAAAAACTGGTAAAGTGGTCAACTTAAAAAAAGGACAGTTTATGAGTCCGGAAGCGATGAAACATGCGGTTCAAAAAGTAAAAGATTCTGGTAGCGATAAAGCTTGGATTACAGATCGAGGTACTATGTTTGGCTACCAAGATATGATTGTAGATTTTAGAGGCATACCAACCATGCGTGAATATGCTCCAACTGTTTTAGACGTCACACATTCTTTACAACAACCCAACCAAAGCGTTGGAGTTACAGGAGGACGACCAGATATGATAGAAACTATTGCAAGAGCTGGTATAGTAAATAATGTAGATGGTTTATTTATTGAAACACATTTTGATCCTGCTAATGCTAAAAGCGATGGTGCAAACATGTTACATCTTGATAATCTAGAGCACTTGTTATCTAATTTGGTTGCGATTAGAAAGACTATAAATTCTTTTAATAAATAAGTTCTTTCTTTTTATTACGACTCAATCAATATCCTAACACATAGATTATTTAATGAAAATAACATCAACTAAGTTATTAATCCTACTTATCACAAGCTTAACAATCAATTCTATTGATGCTCAAGACCTAGATGAAAAAAAATATACATCAACTAATAAAGGCAAGTTTTTTGTAAGTTGGGGAGGAAATCGAGAATCGTTCTCAAAGTCTGATATTAGATTTCAGGGTGAAAATTATGATTTTATAATTCAGGATGCATCTGCAGTAGACAAACCTAAAGGTTGGCATATTGACTATGTGAATCCAACAAGAATGACAATACCTCAAACTAACTTTAGACTTGGGTATTATATTTCTGATCATTATACGTTGTCATTAAATGTTGATCATATGAAATATGTGATGGTTGACAACCAAACTAAGGTTATTGATGGTTATATAAATTTACCAGATACAGAAGAAGGAAGTCAGTTTAATGGTAATTATAACAATGAAGCTACTTTTGTTTCAGAAGATTTTGTAATATTTGAACATACTAACGGTTTAAATTATGTGTATCTAGAATTTTCTAGAGTAGATGATATTTCTAAGCTTTTTAATATTCAAAATACAGATGTTTTCCAATTAAATATTACCGAAGGTTTAGGTGGAGGAATTATATACCCAAAAACAAATACAACACTATTACAAAAAGAACGTTATGACGAGTTTCATTTGGCAGGTTATGGTGTTTCATTAAATGTTGGACTTAATTTTACATTTTTTAAACATTTTTATATCCAAACAGATTTAAGAGGTGGATACATCAATATGAATGATATTAGAACAACAAGTAATACCAACGAAAAAGCCTCTCAACATTTTTTATTTTTACAACGTGTCATTTCATTGGGCGGAATTTTTAGACTATAATTTATGATAAAAGATATAGAAATTAGAGAAGCAACATTAGACGATTTACCAGAAATCACTTCCATTTTTAGAGATACGGTTCGTGCTATAAATAGTAGAGATTACTCTGAAAAACAAATAGAAATTTGGTCATCTGGAGCAGAAGACACAGCTATTTGGGAAGAACGCATCAATAATCTCTATTTTATAGTTGCAGAGTACAAAAATGAAATCGTTGGGTTTGCTCATGTGACTAAAGGTTGCCATTTAGATGGACTCTACGTTCACAAAAATTACCAAAGACGAACAATAGGATCTAAATTATTACGTATTGTAGAATCTCAAATCATGGCAGATGGCTATGAAGTCATAAATGCAGATTCTAGTATAACTTCGGTTGATTTTTTTGATTCCCATTACTTTGAACAAATCAAAAAACAAAAGAAATCTTATAAAAATAAAGGTTTTGCGTATTCTATTTTCTCTAAGGAACTTTAGATGTTTTTTTGTTGAGTTGAACTTACTCATAATTATTTTTCTCGAAAAGTCGCATGGCTGACTCTTGTGGTCCATCTCTTCCATAATTCTTCGGAAATAGTAAAACTATGATATAATTTCTGAAAACTGAGACTGAGACCTATTTTAGAAACGACTTATTTTTATGCTTCTCTACTTCTTTTAGAATATTGATAAACAATTCGTCATCAATATCTTCTAAGGTTTTGTAACGCATAGATTTGACAACTTTTCTGTTTTCAGAAACCATATGCTCTGTGTATTTTGTCAGATGTGCCGAATGCCAAAAACCAACATCTACGTAATCTTTACTTTGATTTAAATAACATATTGGTCGCTTACCAATATAATAACAAGGTAATTTCCACTTATATTCTAAATGAGACTCAGGAAATGTATGCTCAATTAGAATTTGTAAATGCAGCAGTATGGATTTGAATGGCTCAGGCTGTTTAAGTATATATTCTTCTGCTGGTTTCATAATATTTAATTGAGTACTTTCAAAATTAACAAAAATTTATAATGATTTATTCAACTAATTTTATTTACTTTGTATTTCAAAGTACTTTACAATGGAATCAAAAAACTATTTACAGGATATAAGTGACATCAAATCCATGATGCATAAATCGTCACGGTTTTTGTCTATTAGTGGACTCTCAGGAATCCTTGCTGGCATTTATGCACTCATTGGTGCATATTTAGGTTATCGTATTATTTATGCCAATAATATTATTTCAATTGACGGTTATCGTACTTTGATATTAACCGAAAATCGCTTAATTCAAATTTTTATAATTGCTTTTTCTGTTGTAGTTATGGCTATGATAACTGGTGTCGTTTTAAGTTTTTCTAAAGCTAAAAAACAGAATGAAAGTCTTTGGGACTCGACCTCAAAACGTTTATTGATTAATTTTGCTATTCCGTTAGTAACAGGTGGTTTATTTATTCTAATCTTAATGGAAAAAGGTGGTTATGCATACGTTGCGCCTTTAACAATGATTTTTTATGGCTTAGCCTTGATTAATGCAAGTAAGTATACCTTAGGTTATGTAAGATCTTTAGGGTTAACAATGATAGTTATTGGTTTAATATCCACTTACTTTTTAGGTTACGGACTCGTATTTTGGGCATTTGGTTTTGGTGTTTGTCATATTTTCTACGGAACGATTATGCATTTTAAATATGATAGAGTTAACAAGTAAAACTAAGATCAGCTTAAGATTTAACTAACTTTACGAAACACTGAATATTGAATACTAAACACTGAACACTGAAATTTGAGCATCATAAACAACATAAATAAAGCATTTGATCATCGAATAAGACTAGGCATTATGTCTATACTTATGGTAAATGAATATGCCGATTTCAACATGTTAAAAGAATTATTAGGAGCAACAGATGGTAATCTAGCAAGTCATACAAAAGCGCTTGAAAAAGAAGCATATATTACTGTTGAGAAACAGTTTATTGGCAGAAAACCAAATACGCGCTATGCTGCGTCAAAACTGGGGAAATTAGAATTCAAAAAACATATAGAAGCACTAGAAAAATTAATACATAAAGGACAATAGACTTTTTTTTATATATCTACTTTGAAATACAAAGTACTTTACAACTTAATAATCAACACTCATGAAACAAATCGCAATTATTATCGCATCCTTACTTTTTAGTATTCTATTTTATGATAGAAGCATTGGGTTAAACCTAAGCATATTCTCTTTGATAACTATAGTTTTTCTAGTCATCAATAATTATGAGACCTTTAAGAATAAAACAATTCTATTGCACACTTTTGCATATGTATTAAGTGCCATTTTTGTATTTGTCAATCATTCTAGTTTAGCTGTAATTGCAAATTGCGCAGCATTCTTCACATTGGTTGGTACGGTCTCACAAAGTTCTACTTCAATATATGTGCAATGGTTTAATGGTGTTTACACAACTGTTGCTGGCTTTTTTCATAGAAATTTTGAGGTCAAAGAAGATGTACAAAAAGTAGATTGGAAAAAAGATATAGACTTTACGCATTGGGCAAAACTTATAGGTATTCCATTAGTTTTTGTGATTGTATTTATTCTCCTGTATAAAAATGGAAACCCAATTTTCAATAATTTAGTTTCAAAAATCAACTTTGATTTCATTAATATTCAATGGGTTTTATTTACAGTTTTAGGCTATTATTTATTTAGCAATATTTTAAAACCTGTTTATGTAGAACCTGCAACTTCAAGAGATTTAGAAACCGAAAACGACTTACAACAATCTGATACTTTTTCTGTAGAGCAACTAAAAAAAGAAAAGCAATTAGGCACCACATTACTTAGCTTTTTAAATGTGCTATTGGTGTTTTATATTATCACAGATGTAGTGTCACTCGCTTCTATTGAAACAACAAAAGCGTCTGAATTATCAAATCATGTACATAGCGGAATCAACACACTTATTGCTTCTATCATCATCGCAATTGGTATTATTTTGTACTTTTTTAGAGGGAATCTTAATTTTTATGCTGAAAATAAACTACTCAAAAACATCGCTTTTTCATGGATTCTACTCAACATCATTCTTATCGTTTTAATTGCAATTAAGAATCAAATGTACATTACTTCATTTGGTCTCACCTATAAGCGTATTGGAGTTCACATCTATATTTTTCTAACGCTTGTTGGCCTTATCACCACATTTTTAAAAGTCTTGAAAATTAAAAATCTAGCTTTTTTATTCCGAAGAAATACACAAATAGCTTTTGTTGTACTTCTAATATGCAGCACAATAAATTGGGATGCTACTATTACCAAATTCAATCTCACAACATCAAAATCCTTTGACGTTAATTACCTCATCAATTTAACCGATAGAAACGCAATTATTCTTCATGATTTAAAAGATGATTTAGAGATCTCTGAAACAAATAAAAAAAGAATTGAAACTAAATATCGTAATCACATGATGGATTTATCTCAACGAGATTGGCAAGAATGGAATTATGAAATGCTAACCAATTCAGACAAATTTGATAAAACACAAGACTAATGAATATACCAGCAAACCTCGCAAAATCTAGTGTATTAGCCTTTGTAATTTTTTGGATCATTATTGGGAGTAAAGAAATTAATTTGGAAGCAATGCCATTTGTAATGCTGTCCTATATCCCAATATTTCTATGTGTTTCCATAGTCATAGTTGGTAGTATTTGTCCGTTTTATTGGTCTGCTAAAAATAACACATATACTAAAGTTCAAGTGTTTAAAATGTGTTTTCCGTATTACACATGCATTGCGTTTGGGTTGTGTTGTTATGGGATTTTTGTATCAGATTTTGACCTCTATTTTTCTGCGTTTTGCATGTCCGCATTTATAACCACGAATCAATCTTGGGTTTGGTTCGCAAAAGAAACTAACACATGAAATTATTTAGAACACATAGAAAACAATTGATAGAATGGATTTTTGAACACTCTCAAAGCATATACACAACACTGTTTAAAAAACATGAATCTTGGGGAATCTCACGCAAAGAGCTACTCACCTATCCTACACATTCTTTTGGGAATCATTTAGGGAATTTTTTAAACAAAAACGGATTTGAACTCATACCAAAAGTAGAACGTCATGATGCCTACCACACTTTAACTGGTTATGGTACAAAAGTGGAAGATGAGATTGCATTACAATGTTTATGTTTTGGTAACGGAAAACGAAGCTTGTATCTCTATGGAGCAATGATTTTAGGTATTATAATTTTACCAGATTACCTCAATTACTACAACCTTTCATATAATATTGGCAAACACGCTAATCCCTTTCACCATTTTGATTACAAGCAATTATTACATGTAAATATTGACGATTTTAGAGTTATGATATTTCCGAAGAAACAGTATAACACTTTAATTTTTAATACTAATGGATAGACTAAAAACAGCCTTTTGGTTAGCAACATTATTTTTTGTTATTGGCACCATTTTTTTGATACTTCAACTTTGTTTTACAGATATGTTTGAAATCACATTATTGGGATACTATTATGTGTATTTTTCTGTTATTGTCAATATAATTGCTGTAGTATTACTACTTATCGTTTTAATATTTAAAAGCGATAAAATTAAAACAGTCAAAGCCATTGGTGTGCTTTTAATAAATATACCAATTGCCTATCTATATTTTCTAATTGTCATAAAACTCATTGATTAACACGTATGAAAAAACTTAAAATCTTATTACTTCTTGCCATTTTCATTTTATTTGGATTGATGATCACTAATACAATGGTGAGTTCTCAGGCAGAAGACTTCATCTATGAGTCGGTTGATGATATTCCGGAGAATAAAGTCGGACTCCTTTTAGGGACTGCTAAATTTCTT
This sequence comes from Psychroserpens sp. AS72, assembly GCF_038900375.1. Lineage (NCBI taxonomy): Bacteria > Pseudomonadati > Bacteroidota > Flavobacteriia > Flavobacteriales > Flavobacteriaceae > Psychroserpens > Psychroserpens sp. AS72. The sequence continues at coordinate 217,697 of NZ_JBBMRC010000004.1, forward strand.
TCCAACGGAAATATCAACTTGTATTACAAATATCGTATTGATGCAACCGTAGCACTTTACAACGCCAAAAAAATAGAATTTGTGCTCATAAGTGGTGACAACGGAAGCACAAATTATGACGAACCTACTACCTTTAAAGACGACCTCATCGCAAAAGGAATTCCTGAAGAAAACATCTTTTTAGACTACGCAGGATTTAGAACTTTAGACTCTGTTATAAGAGCCAAAGAAATTTTTGGACAGAGTTCAATTACAATCATATCACAACAATTTCATAACGAACGTGCCATTTATTTAGCAACTCACAATGACATGAAAGCAGTAGCTTTTAATGCGAAAGATGTGTCTGGTCGTTACGGACTAAGAGTACAACTTCGAGAATATCTCGCAAGAGCAAAAGCATCAATAGATGTATTGTTTAATGTAGAACCTAAATTTTTAGGCGATAAAATAGAAATCAAATGACCTTCAAATTCAACAAATCCTTTTTTGCCTCCAGCATGCTGCTATTATCTACAGAAATTTGCATAGCAGCATTTTTAACCACAGGTTTTATTAGACACACCTTTGGTGATTATTTGTCGGTCATTTTATTGTATTGCGCTATTAGAAGTTTTATAAAAGTCAAACCTATTTATGTAGCTTTTGCCGTTTTAATTTTTGCTTTTGGCGTTGAGTTTTTACAACTCTTTAATCTTTTAGATTATTTAAATCTTAGAGAACACAAGCTTGCAGTTATAATTTTAGGAAGCACTTTTAGCATTTCTGATCTTATGGCTTATAGCTTAGGCATCATCACCATTTTTTTAATCGACATAAAAACAAATAGCTCATGGAAACTATAAAAACATTAATATTCAATAGATTTAAAATCATCTCATTATTAACCATTTCAATGGCACTAAGCATAGTATTATTAATGATTAGAATGAAATTACACCAATCATTTTACTTATTATTTTTAGTGTGGAATTTATTTCTTGCCATCATCCCTTTTGCCATAACAACAGGATTAACAAGCCCTAAAAAAATTAATAAAATATCGTTGTTTATTTTCTTCGGAATTTGGCTCCTCTTTCTCCCAAACGCTCCATATCTAGTGACAGATTTAATGCACCTTACAAGAACAGACCAAAGTTTTTTATGGTTAGATATATTGGTGATTATGTCATTTGCTTTTAATGGTTTGATATTGTTTTTCTTATCGTTATCAGATATGGAAAAACTCCTAAAACGATATTTAAAACCTAATATGATCATGCCATTGATGCTCTCAATTTTTGGACTCACAGCTTTTGGTATTTATCTTGGACGTTTTTTAAGACATAACTCTTGGGAAATCATTAATAATCCATTAAATATTTTCTCAGACATTTTTAATATCATATTTCAACCTAATATAGAAGCTTGGATATTTACTCTAACTTTCGGGAGCTTTCTGGCAATTTCTTATTGGATGCTTAAGGCTTTTTCTAACTCTAAAATTTAAAAACTCATGAAAAACTATATTATATTTCTCGTTATTATAATTTCATTTATTGCATGTACAAAACGTGACAATAGAAAAGTAGTAAATGACACTAAAGATGTTTCCGAAGTAAAAAAAGAAAGCAAAACTGTAGCTATCGCAGATCTACCCTTTGTTATAGATAGCACTACATATATGATTCATCCCATTGGGAATTATACAACTCATAAAAGTAGATCTGAATATATAGGATCTAGTGGTAGTTATACATCAGACAATATTTCATTTACTAATTTTAGTAAAAATAGGATTAGTGGAAGTATTTCAAATGTAAAATTTCAACATATAGACTCTAACGAATTAAAATCGTTAACTAAAAACATACTCAAAATTCACTCCATGAATTTTCTTCGTGACCTTTATAAAAAAACAGAAAACGGTTATTTTGTATATAACCTCACAGATAAAGACACAAATGCAGATGGAGATCTCGATTATAATGATTTAGAGACTCTATACATTAGTAGTTTAAACGGAACAGGATTTAGAAAGCTATCACCTAACGGTCAAGATTTAGTAACATGGAAAACAATTTTAGAGGCTAACAAACTCTATTTTAAAACCATAGAAGACATAGATGGTAATGGAGAATTTGACAAAAAAGACAAAATGCATTATTTCTATTTAGACTTAAGTGTACCTAATTCTAAGGTTATTGAATATGATCCTATTTAGTCACAATATAAAAACCATTTTAATTTAAAAAAACGTCATTTTGATTTTAACTAAAAATGTATATATTTACCTACAATTTTAAAACCCAAAACAATGAAAAAATTAATTTACTCAATTTTATTTCTAGCAGTATCATTATCAACATTACAATCTTGTGACAGTGATGATGACAGTAATGATCCTGGAAACAATTTATCTAATGAAGTATCTATAGCAGGAACTATTTCTAGTTTAAGTACTACAGGTAGCTTAGTTTCTTATGGAGAAAATGGAGATGGAAGTTTTGATTGGGATGTAACACTAACATCTGCAACAGAAAATGGAATTAATATTTATTTTGACTTAAACACAAACTCTGCAGATGGCCTTGTTGCTGGTACGTATACGTATTCTGATTCAAGAGCAGAATTTACATATGTTGATCTTGAAGTTTACACTAATGAGGACTCAGACTACAATGTACAAGAAGGCACTGTAGTTATTGCTATTAGTGGAGACACAACATCAATGACATTTAATCTTGTTGCAACTGATGATACAGTTATTACAGGTCAATGGTCTGGACAATTAATTACTTTTGGTGAAGACTAAGATTTTGACATTAAAAGAAAAAAGGCTTCCTAAATAGGAAGCCTTTTTTTATGTTTTCTTTTTTCTTCGGAAATGTGCTTTACTCAAATTTAGTCAATATTTTACATTCTATTTAAGACGCTCTATTTTTATCCTATATCCTCCTTACAATTTTTGTCGTCCTATTCCTAGTCAGCATTCTTGGCAAAATGGAAAGAAACTTATTAAAAACACCAGGTATTGCAACAACTTTACCTTTATGCATTGCTTTATATCCATGAGCAGCAACGGCTTTTGGACAAGCCATATTAAAACCAATCTTATTATCATTACAGCCTTCTGAAACCACATCTTGAAATGCTGTTTTTGTTGGGCCAGGACATAATACAGTAACGCTAACTCCTGTACCTTTTAATTCGTTTGAAATGGCTTGTGAAAAAGATAAAAGGTAAGCCTTAGAAGCATAATACAAGGCCATCATAGGACCTGGTTGAAAAGCTGCTAATGAGGATATTGTTAATATTTTACCAGCATTGCGTTCTACCATATCAGGTAAAATTAGTTTTATTAAATGTGTAGTTGTTAAGATATGTAAATGCAACATTTCCAAATCGCGCTCCCAATCTGTTTCGTAAAATGTACCAAACATACCAAAACCAGCATTATTTATGATAATGTCTATTTCAGTATTATTAATCTCATCATAAATCTCTTGGGCAATATTCACAAGACTCAAATCTTTTACCAACAAGGCAATTTTGATATGATGTATGTGTAGGATATTGGTTTTTGCTTCTTCTAATTTTTTTGAATCGATGTCAATTAAAATAAGATGATAACCATCCCTAGCCAACAAAAGCGCTAACTCAAATCCTAATCCAGAGGCAGCTCTCCTGTTACTAAAGCGGTTTTTATGTTATTCTCCATCTACATAATCCTGAAGGTATTTAAAACGTTCAGTTAATTGACCATCTGAAGTAGTGATTTTAGCACGTTTTAATATTCCGCGAGCATCATCATTAAAAAAGGCAGGAATCACATGCTCTAAAAACATGTCTCCAAAACCTACACTCGCATCTTTTGGTAATTCACAAGGTAAATTATCAACAGCCATTACTGTAATTGCTCCTTTTGCATCAAAAGCAACTTCTTTTTCGGTTTGAGGATCATATCCATAAAAAGGATCTGCAATTGTTGATGGTTTTATTGTACTAGCCACAGGACCATCAATATCACATGAAATATCTGCTACTAAATTGATTCTAAAATCGGGATGTTTAGCATCTTCTCTTGTGAATAAATAAGGTGCATTATTACCATAGAAATGTCCTGCAATAAAATAATCTGTTTCTTTAGCGTAAGGCATAAAGTTGCTTTCGTAACCTGTTGGATCTTTATAGAATTCCCACTTATCTCCTACTTTACCATCTTTACGTTTGGCATATTCCATAACATCAGCCATCACATAAACAGGCTCAGTGAATTGAGATGTTAAGTATAATGCATCACTAACTTCTTTAATATTTAAATGGTCTAGAATTTCTTTTGCTCCAAATGCAACTTTCCCAGTACCAGTGAGTAATATTTTTATGTTTGGTAATTTGATTTTATTTAGCTCAGCTTTGACGGCATCTAAATCTGCAAGCGTTTCTACTTTAGGGAGTTTGAATAATCCGTCTCTTAATCCTAGAGCTCTAAAACCGTTATAAGCTCCAACTAAGCCAGCATAACGACCAAAACCTATGAGTCTTGCTCCACTTTGTTTAACGATAGTTTCATGATCGTACATCTCAATATGTTTATTGAGCATATCTACCAATAGCTTTCTATTATAAGGTTGTTTCTTTATGGTATGTGAGAAGTAAAAATATTTTTTATTCGGAAGGAGTGCCTCTAACGGAACTTCTTTAACTCCAATCATCACATCACAGTCTGACACATCATCTGTAACCGTAAATCCTGCTTTTCTATAAGCCTCATCTGAAAACACGCGAATATCTGAAGACTCAACCACAAATTGCGCTTCTGGAAATTGTAATTGTGCTTCTTTTAATTTTTCGGGTGAGAAAACCACACGTCTATCTGGTGGGTTTTTACGTTCTTTGATTATAGCGAATTTCATGAAAATTTATTTTCATTCCCACGAAAATGGGAAACGTAGTTTATAGACCACGAAAATAAGCTGATTTTACCGTTTTAGCAAGTCAATTATAGCATTAAGAGATTAATCTATACGTTCTACTTCACTTTCAGATTTTAAGACATAATCTCCATCTTCTTGCTGAATATATAATGCTTTGTTACCTTCTTCTCCGCTTCTAGTAACTTGAGTTCCTTTTATGGTTTTAGTAACTTTTTGAGTGTAGCTGTCTTGGACTTTTCCTGAGGCTGTTCCGTTTCCCCATTTCCATTTAACTTGTGTTCCTTTTTTGATCATTCTATTGAGTTTTACTTAAAATTAAGAATTAGAACTGACAATTTTTCTTAATAGTTTTATAAAACGGGTTTGGTATGGCATTTGCATTACTATTTTTAGTAATTTCGCACACCTTTTTACTGTTATTACAGTTCATTGGGTGAGTGCGTTAAGGATTGAGGTATTGTTGGAGCTCCTCGCAGAGAGCGACTACCGAAAGCCTGACCTGAAAGGGAACGCCAAAATAATTACTAAAATGGGGTCGACTGGTTTTGACAGCGAGACTCATTGAATGGTAAGCACGTCGTGTAATGACATTGAAACACGTAAAAGGCTAGGTCAACTTTTTAATCGGCGAGAATAACTACGCTTTAGCTGCATAATCTGAATCACAGTAAGATTAAGCCTCGTCCTACTAGGTAGGAGTGCTAAATGTCTCCAGAAAGCCTTGGTTAATGGCGTTCTTATTAGAGGCATCGAAAATATTAACTTAGATCGTGTGGCGCTTTGACGCACTTTCGAGATTAAGAAGATAAGTTATAAGTGGGTTGTCTTTTGCCAGCTTATAATCGAAAACCTAATGAAAGACTAAACGTGTAGAAGGCTCTTTAATAGCTTGTTTGGACGAGAGTTCGATTCTCTCCGACTCCACAACACTCACAACTGTACTGTGAATGAGAAAAAATAAATCCGTCAAGCTTGCTTGAACGGATTTTGTTGTTTTTAGGTACTTGAATCGTAGATTCAAACAGTTGTATTTGCAACTTTGGATGCACTAGAGAACAACGAAGTTAATCTCTCCGACTTACAATTGAGCATAGCTTAAAAACAGCTTTATGCATAAAAATCTTTATATTTTAAAAAAATATTTTTTTTATCTTAGAGCATTCCACTTAGCCTTTACTCATCATTAAGTTTCAATAAAAAAAATAAATATTATAAATATTTGACGAGCTACTTTTCAATTAATCCATTATTATAACAAGAAAAAGATTCTGAATAATTATATTTAAAATTAAAATAGTTTGCAAAAAAAACAATTCGCTTATTTGGCTCTCGTTTTATTACTTTTCTCATTAGTTTCAACCTGTAAAAACGAAGAAGAGAAAAAATCGTCTGAACCCGAAGCTAAACCAATTTTAAAAATTAAATCTCCTGAAGGTATGGTTTGGGTTGAGAAAAAAACTTTTTTGCAAGGTGCTAAACAATCTGACAATTATGCTATGCCAAGAGAAAAACCAGCACATTGGGTAACTGTTGATGGCTTTTATATGGATATTACTGAAGTTACAAATAAGCAATTTAAAGCATTTGTCGATGCTACAAACTATATGACCATTGCTGAAGGCCAGATTGATTGGGTGGAAATGAAAAAAGAATTACCTCCAAACACACCAAAACCACATGATTCTATTTTACAACCTGGTAGTTTAATTTTTAATAAAGATGTAAACACTGTTGTAAATATGGAAAACTATGGTCAATGGTGGACATGGAAAACTGGAGCTAATTGGAGACATCCTGATGGTCCAGAATCTTCAATAGAAGGTAAAGATGAGTACCCTGTAGTTCATGTTGCTTACCAAGATGCTTTAGAGTATTGCAAATGGGCTAATAAACGTTTACCTACCGAAGCGGAATGGGAATCTGCTGCCCAAGGTAATAACACAAACACCATCTTTACTTGGGGAAATGATACAACAAAATTAGATGCGAATGCCAACACTTGGCAAGGTGTCTTTCCTACAAATAATGAGTCTCAAGACGGATTTGAATTTATTTCTCCGGTTAAATCGTATCCTCCAAACAGTATAGGATTATACGATATGGCTGGAAATGTATGGGAAATTACGAGTGATTTTTTCAGTGTAAAATATTATAGTGAATTAGACACATCTAATCTTATTGTAAACCCTAAAGGCGCTGATACACATTTCAATCCTAATAATCCATATCAAGTAGAACACGTCATGAAAGGTGGTTCATTTTTATGTCATGCTTCTTACTGTGCTAGTTTTAGAATTTCAGCAAAAATGGGTGTATCGGTAGATTCAGGGTCTGACCATATGGGTTTTAGAACGGTTGCTACACCAGACATGTTAACTTCTAAAGAATAAAAAGCATTCATATTAATAACTAAAAAAGGAAAAATAAATGTTCCCTTTTTTTTTATATAATACTATTAGTACTAAATATATAGCTTAGCAATTTATTAGAACTCTTAATCTATCAAAAGAGAATTCTTTTGACACTATAGATGAGCAATATCATAAAAAAAACAAATCCTTTTCAATAGATTTACTTAAATAGAAACTATAATCAGTAATCAACATGAAAGTACTCGTCTACAGCGCCAAAGATTTTGAAATTCCGTATTTAGAAGAGGCTAACAAAAAAAAGCACAAACTTGATTATATTAAAGATGCCTTATCTTCTAACACAGCTATGAAAGCTGTAGGTTATGATGCTATATCAATGTTTTCGGCAGATGAAGCCGATTTTATAACTATTGAAAAACTTAAAGATTTTGGTGTCAAATATATTACACTACGATCCGTTGGACATGATAATGTCAATTTAAGAAGTGCCTCTAGGTTAAACATTAGAGTAGCAAATGTTCCAGCATATTCTCCTCATGCTATTGCTGAACACGCAGTCGCTTTATTGTTAGCTGTTAACAGAAAATTAATCGAATCTAATTTTCGAGTGAGTCATTATAATTTCAATTTAGATAACCTCGTTGGTTTTGATCTAAACAAAAAGACTGTAGGTATCATTGGTACAGGGAAAATTGGCTCAGTAATGAGTAAAATAATGAATGGCTTTGGTTGTAAATTATTAGGCTATGATATTGAAGAAAACAGCGACTTGGTTGATACATATGATATGAAGTATACAACTTTAGTAGATTTATGCAACAAAGCAGATATTATTTCTCTTCACGTCCCTTTAAATACAGAAACTTATCAATTGATTAACGAAGATTTAATCTATGAAATGAAAGATGATGTTATACTTATTAATACAGCAAGAGGCTCAGTTATTAACACAGAAGATGTTATTAAAGGTCTAAAAAAAGGTAAGATTGGAGCTTTGGGTATTGATGTCTATGAAAATGAAAAAGGTGTCTTTTTTAAAGATCACTCTCAACATTTAATAGATGATGATCTTTTATTGAAATTAAATGCAATGCCAAATGTACTTATAACAGGCCATCAAGCTTTTCTAACTGAAGAAGCACTCTCAAATATTGCAGAGACAACTATATACAACCTGGATTGTTGGGATTTAAAAAAGGAAACGGAAAACGAATTGACAGAAATAAATTAAAGACTATTTATAAACTAGTTTTTCTTATTATATCCATAAATATCTTTCAAAATAATGGTATCACCTTCTTCATTTACTACATTTAAATCGTATCTAATTTTCACTTTAGTATTAATAGAGGCATGATAATAAATAACCCAAGCATCTCCTTCCCTAGTTCCAATACAACCATTAGAATAAGCTTTACCCAAAGTTTCTGGATTTGTTGTGGGATGTATTAATTGACCATAACGTAACCCATTAATTTCAGTTTCAATAAAAGGGATACGAGGTAACTTAGTTACTTTTTTATCATCTCTATTGGTTACAAAATACTCATGGTTATTTACAGGATTCGCGTATCTCGCATCACGCACATAGTTTACTATATAACCTTCACCTATTTTTGTTTTTAAGTCCTGCACTCTGTCTGACATCTTCAAATATTTTTTTTCATTCCTTCCTACTCTTATTGGAAATTCATAAAGTTGAATGGTATCCTCATAAATACGAAGTTTAAATTCAGGAATATTAATATCAATCGTTGTTTTCTGAAATACGCTAAATAATGTTTTGGCTTGTATTGAATCTGGAATTACTATTAAACTCCCCTTTGCTAAAGCAATCAACTTTTTTTGATCATAAACAAATGAATCTCTAGCCATCATTCTATAATAATCTGTATTTTGTAAGGTATCTATAATCCAAGGATTTCTCCTCACCAAAAGATGTTCTGTCAATTTATAGGATGTTAAAGAATCATATTTAAAAACGATAGAATCTAAATACTCAAAATAGTTTGCAATAGTAACATCCTTTGTGACTTCAATACTATCTGGTAATACTATATGAGCTAAAACTGGAGTATTCTTTAGATTTGAAGATATTATCACTTTATTATCTTTAAAACTATAAAGACTAAATACCGCTAATAGAATGATTACAACAAAAATCCTTAAACCTATTTTTTGCATATTAATTGTGATTAAATTCTATTCTAATTATTATTCTATCATTTTTTAATCCTACCTATAGCACAACTCACATAAGACTGTGCTCTAGTTTTTAGTTTGTTTTCTTTGCCAACTATGGGATAACCTATTCTAGATAATAAGTGTTTTGCTGCTTCAAAATCATGACTTGTATGATAATCAAAAGCTACAGTAGATTCTTCTTGATTAATTTCAACATCACTAACATTTTTTACTTCGGAAAGTCTATTAATAATTGTATTCTCACAACCACCACATTTAAGATTTTGTATATGAACTTTAGTTCTCATAACGTACTATTTTAGTATATAAAGTTAGCTGTAACACCCTGAATATGTAATGATATATATCATTTTTTTAAAAACCCTATTATTATACATTTGATAAGACTTTTTTAATTAAGTTATCAGGTATGCGAAAAATTAAAGCTCAATTAGATTTGTTTTTAATTGAAATAGGAGATTTATCCTATTTTACTAGTCGCTTTTTTAAGGAAACATTTAAACGTCCATTTGAGTTTAAAGAATTATTAAACCAATGCTACAGTATGGGAAACAAATCCTTATTATTGGTAGCCATCACTGGTTTTATTATTGGTTTAGTTTTAACTTTACAAACACGCCCAACTCTTATGGAATTTGGCGCTGTTTCATGGATGCCATCTATGGTAAGTATTTCAATAGTTAGAGAAATTGGACCTATTTTAACTGCATTAGTTTGTGCAGGTCGTATTGGGTCTGGTATAGGTGCCGAAATTGGTTCAATGCGAGTTACAGAACAAATTGATGCCATGGAAGTCTCTGGTACTAATCCTTTTAAATTTCTCGTTGTTACTAGAGTTCTAGCAGTTACACTTACACTTCCATTATTAGTTATAATTGGTGATGCAGTTGCTTTATTTGGTTCATTTTTAGTAGAAAATATAAAAGGAAATGTATCATTTGTATTGTATTTTAATCAAGTGTTTAATTCTTTAGAGTTTGGAGATATTATGCCAGCGACTATTAAATCATTCTTTTTTGGTTTAGCAATAGGACTCGTAGGTTGTTATAAAGGGTATTACTGCAAAAAAGGTACAGCTGGTGTTGGAAAAGCAGCAAATTCCGCTGTAGTTTTCACCTCTTTATTATTATTTATAATTGATTTCATCGCTGTTTTTGTAACTGATATTTTCTTTGATTTATGACAAATAACAAACAAATACCTGCACAAGATATCGTTCTAGAAATCAAAGATTTGCGCAAAAGCTTTGGAGACAACCATGTACTCAACGGTTTCAATTTACAGCTTCATCAAAGTGAAAACTTGGTGATTATGGGTAAATCAGGTTCTGGAAAATCTGTAATGATAAAATGTTTGGTTGGCTTAATGGAAGCCGATAGTGGTTCTATCTCTGTGATGCATAATGATATAACAAAATTAGATCAACAAGCTTTAGATATTTTACGTGCAGATATTGGTTTTTTATTTCAAGGTAGCGCTTTGTATGATTCTATGACAGTACGAGAGAATTTAGAATTTCCGCTAAGAAGACATTCTAAAAAATTTGAGAATGACACCAATAGAGAAGCTATAGTTATAGAAGCTTTAGAGAATGTAGGGTTAAAAGATGCTATCGATTTAATGCCTGCGGAATTATCTGGTGGTATGCAAAAACGAGTTGCCTTGGCAAGAGCACTCATCTTAAAACCGAAAATAATGCTTTATGATGAGCCTACAAGTGGTTTAGATCCTATTACAGCAAAAGAAATTATTATGCTCATGCAGGTTATTCAGAAAAAATATGGAACTTCATCACTCATTATAACACATGATGTAGATTGTGCTCGAGTTATTTCAGACCGTATGATTTTACTTATTGATGGTATCGATTATGCAACTGGTACGTTTGCTGAATTATCAACTCATGAAGACCCAAAAATAAAGGCATTCTTTAAAAATAAATCGTTATGAAACAAACAAATTCACAAAAACTCAACTTAGGACTCTTTGTTATCATAGGAACTATTCTCTTTATAGCTGCGGTTTATCTTATTGGGCAACGTCAAGATATGTTTAAAAAAACATTTACAATCAGCGCTTTTTTTCAAAATATAAATGGCTTACAAAAAGGTAATAATGTACGTTATGCAGGTATTGATATTGGTACGGTTAAAGACATTACTATGGTCAATGATTCTACCATTAAAATAGATATGAATATCGATGAAAAGATTATTACCCATATTAAAAAAGATGCTATTGCAACAATTGGTTCCGATGGATTGGTTGGTAATATGATTGTAAATATTGTTCCGGGAAAAGGAATTTCCGAAGTTATAAGTAATGGAGATATCATCAAATCTTACAGTAAAATTGGAACTGATGATATTTTAAACACCTTAAATACAAGTACTGAAAATGCTGCGATATTGACTTCCGATTTATTAAAAATCACAAATAACATTACCAAAGGAAAAGGCACGATTGGTGTTTTACTCAATGATACTATAATGGCAAATGATTTAAAACAGTCTATTATAAATCTAAAAAACGCTAGTTATGGAGCTTCACGTACTATTGGTGAATTAAACGACATTGTCTCTTCTGTTAAAACTAATGATGATACGGTTCTGGGCATGCTACTTAATGATTCTATCTCTGGCAACAAACTAAAACATTTAGTAACCAACCTAGAGGCATCAAGTATTGAAATTGAAAGTGTCCTAAAGAATATTAACTCTGTCGTTGATGATTTTAATTCTAGCGAAGGCACTTATAATTATATTGTAAGAGATACGACTCTTGTAAATAGCTTAAAATCTACGCTTAACAACATCAATGAAGGCACGAAGAAATTTGATGAAAACATGGAAGCTTTGAAGCATAATTTTTTAACTCGTGGATATTTTAGAAAATTAGAGAGACAAGAGAAAAAAGACGCTGAAAAGAAAAATTAAACTTTAAATCTTTATACCTACCTCGTTTCATAGAAAATTTAGATTACCAAAATTTTAAAAAGAAGCTTAAAACTTTTGCTTATTGATATATATCATAGAAATTTTGAAGAATTGTGTTGATATTTATATTGAATAAAAAAAATCTTAATTATTATGGAAACAGCACAAAACACTCATTTTATTGATAAGGTTGTAGAAGCTCTAAAAAAAACAACTATTGAACTAGAGGAATTTCAAGTAACTGCAGCATTGGGTAAAGCCGAGGCGCAAGATAAGTATGAGGAAATTAAAAAGAAATTCAACTTATTTATTCACAATAACAAAACCAAAATTAAGTCAGGGAAGGAAAAAATTGATGCTATTCACACTAAATTTGACGAACTCCGAGTACAACTATCATTAGGTAAGGCAGAAACATTAGAAAAGTTCAATGCTCAAAAAAAACAATTGCTAAAAACAATGCATGAACTTGAAGTAGAAATCAAAACAAACGAAACATTTAAACGTGCGTATGCTTTAGTCTTGATTGAAATAGAACAATTTAGAATTAGTCTAGAAATTTTAGAAGAAAAATTTAACGAAGGTAAAACAGATACAAAATCATCTTTTGAAAAAGGCAAACAAGAGTTTAAAGAGTTTATTAATGAGTTGAAATCAAAGTATTCAAAAAAGGAAAAAACCAAATTGGAGCATTTTCAAAGTGAAATCTCTGAAGCATTTACGCATTTTAAACAAGCGTTTGTAAATAAACCTTGATTAAAAAAGGATACATAATCAAAAAGCATCTCTAATAAGAGATGCTTTTTTGTTAATAGTTTTTATAAAATCTATTTTAATTATCATAATCTCCTTTTTTAATATTCGCTAGCAAACCAAAAATAAGAATACTAGCTAATATTAAACCAATAATACCAAAAACAGAAGTATTTCCCCATACAGGTTTTACATCATTAATAATAAATAATGATGAACCTATAACTAGTGCAACTGCAATGAAAGCACTAACCAATTGTTTTGTTATTCTCTGCAATGTATGCACCATTGGATCAATGCCCTTATGTGTTAAATCTACTTTTACTTGTCCACTATTTATTTTACGGATGGCATTTTTTAAATCACCTGGAAAATCTTCCATATAATTACTTAACTCATAAACAGAATTGAGTACTTTTTCTCCCATTTTTAAAGGATTATAATTTCTAGACACGCTTTTAAATAAATATGGGCGAACCATTTCAAACTGCTGTAAATCTGGATTGAGTTTTCCTATAACACCTTCAATAGTCACCAATGATCTAGCAAAAAGATAAAAATAAGTTGGCACTTTTAAACCATGAGCTACTATTATATCTTTTAGCTCAAGCAATATGGTACTCATTTCATTTTTATGAATCGTTCTTAAGTAGTTTTTTTCCACAAATTCGTTAATGTCAAATTCTAAATCTCTCATGTTAGGTATCGCAGAATTACTTGATAATTTCTGCAATACTTTAATTATTTTATGAACGTCTTTTTTTATAATAGAAATAAATAATTGACCAAAAATCTCAATATCTCTAGGTAGAATACTACCCATCATTCCAAAATCTAAATAACAAATAGATCCATTTGGCATCACCAATAAATTACCTGGATGAGGATCTGCATGAAAGAAACCATAATCAAAAATTTGCTTAAAATAAGTAGTAGCTAATCTCTTACCAACCTCTTTAACATCAAAACCAGCTTTCTCTAACTCCTCAATATTATTTATTTTTATACCAGACATAAATTCTAATGCAAGTATTTTATCTGTTGTAAAATCCTGATAGACTTTGGGTGAACTAGCAAATTGATCTTTACTAGTATCATTATTTATGTTATTGTAAAATCGCTGTACATTTATAGACTCGTTAATAAAGTCAAGCTCCTTTAAAATTGATTCTTCAAAGTTTTTAACCAAACCAATAGGATCAAAGCTTTTTAAAGATGGAATTCGTTTTTCTAATATAGCAGCAATGCTATACATCACTTTTATATCTTCAAAAATAATTTCGCGAATATTTGGACGCTGAATTTTTAAAACAATTCGCTCTCCACTATGCAATGTTACCTTATGCACTTGTGCCATTGAAGCAGATGCAAAAGGTTTAGGATCAAACCAGGCAAATAAATTTTCTACTTTATCTTTTAGCTCTAATTCTACAATATCTTTAGCTTGTTCTTCTGGTATTGGCGGAACGTTATTTTGTAATTTCTCTAATTCAAAAACCAAATCAAACGGAATCAAATCAGGACGATTACTCATTATTTGACCAAACTTCACAAATGTTGGCCCAAGTTCCTCGCAAACTAATCGCATTTTCACCCACTTTGTGTGTTTCAAAGCGCGTTTTTTTGAAGATTTAGGAATGAATTTTTGAAAAAACTGAAATCGCTTTTCTCTCTTCATGTAAAAGACCAAGTCATCAAAACCATATTTGATCAAAACTTTTAAAATTTGATTATATCTGGCAACCGAATTATAACTATCACTAATTTGACCAAAAACTCCCATATTATTTTTTTAGTTCTAAATGATTTAAACGTGCTTCTAATAACGCAATTTCCTTATCAGCCTTTGTAACTTTTTCATTAAGAGCTCTAATTTCATCCATATGAGAAATATTCATTTTCTTGTAAATCTTAACAACTTGCTCTTCAATTATTTCCTCAAGTTCTTCTTTTACTTGATTTACTTTAAGAACAATCTTATCAATAAATTCCATTTCATTTCCATTATCATCTATTTGAGATTCTGATGCGACTTTATTAATTTCGTCTTTACTCTTATCTGACAACTCATTAATTTTATCCATAAGTTGTGCCTCTTTGGCAAAATGATATATACCCGATGATAATGTGAGTAACTCTAACATAGTTCTAGTTTTCATATGCTAATTATTTAGTTTAATACTGAACTAAATATATTGCTTAAAAATGTGCTTAAAAATGATATTAATCATAAGTTTTTATTAGTCTTTAATTTACTTTAGCTTAAGTATTTATAACTATAAAATCAACTTATGAAATCTACACCTATATCATCAATAATGACAAAAAATGTCGTTTGTGTTTCTCCTGAACAAAAAATCATTGATGTTAAACACATCTATGAAAAGGAAAATTTCCATCATCATATTCTCGTTACTAAAAATGATAAGTTATTAGGCATTGTTAGCTTAATTGACTTTATGTATAGAATAAAAGGTGCTGGACTTGATGACAATAACTCGATTTATAATGACCTTTTGGTAAAAGACATTATGACCACTAATCCTTTTTCATTAAGTCCAAGTGCAACTATTCAGAAAGTTGCTTTAGAATTGTCTAAAGGTAAATTTCGTGCAATCCCAATAGTAGAAAATGAAAAAGTTGTTGGCATCGTTTCTACAGAAGATTTAATAAAATATTTTCTTGACAAGCAATAATAATTTTTGTTTTAAGAGAAAATTCAAGCCATAATAATCATTAACAATCAATGTATCTTTAATATTAGAGTACATAAAACCATGAAAATAATTCATGATTTGACTAATAACTAAAATTGATAAAAATAATTACCAATGAAAATTGATTATTTAGAAGAACATATTAATGATTACAAGGCATCTATTAAAACTGTAGTAGATAAAAAAACGATTTGGCAAACTAAGACCAAGACGCTTATAAGTAATACATTAAATAATATTTGCAAAGAGTACGATATTGGCTGGAAAGTACAAGAACTCAATTGGATTGGCACCAATGAAGCTATAAACATCACATTTAATTCTTTTCCAAAAGAACTCATAGACTGCACTAATCAAATACCAACTTATCAATTTATACAAGGTGCTGCATTAGTGTTTTCACAATCGTATAGTGGAGATGTACATACTTTTATACTATTTCCTTTTGTAGAACAAATCCCTATTGAAAACAGCAGTATAGAATTAGAAGTATGCAGTCCTGCAGATATCACTGAAAAGTCCATTATAGAAAAGGTTGATACTTTTTTAAAAGAAATGATAAAGTGGGAAGTTCCCTCTACGCAAAATAAATTAGGATATTAGTAAACATGTAAAACATTATATTTTATATCCATAATTTCAAGGGTTAGCCAATTAAAATCTCCATCTTCCAACTTCCAAGTCACTTTGCTTTTCTTCGGAATTTTAATACCATCAAACACTTTAAAACTAAGAGTTTCAATCAGCCATTTTTCAAGTTTTGAATTTTCTTCTCCACCATAATAACGATTTGCCTCAAATGATAATAATTCGCCTTCTATATTAAATTTAAATATACCCGAAACACTTTCTTTATTTATAGTTAAAGTTGCTTTTGCAGACGTAGAATTAATAGCTTCCCATTTCAAATAATCATTAATTGTAGCTTGAGGAAACCAACAAGTTTCTGCTAAATATCGAAGCATCGCACCTGAATTAATCTTATTATTTTCGCTTTCATTAACAATAGGTATTAGACCTGCTAGTTTAATAAGCATCTCGCCTTCTCCATTAACCAATTTATCACGACCAACCATAGCAATTATTGGCATTGTATTAACCTTTGTTGACCATACAAACGATGGATCAAGAGTATTAAAGCATTGGGTTGCTTCAAATGGCATCCATTTGCCATTAGGTTTGATTCTCATCAATCCTTGTTGTTCTAATCTAACCGATGAAATCGATTCTGCGCCAAGCACACCTGATTTTTTTAACCATAGTTGAACAATTTCGGGTAATTCATTAATATCCTCTTGAGTAATAAGTCTTGTATTTAAATCTTTATTGTTGACTAATAAATTTTCTTTTTCACGCTCTACCATGTCTTCAAATCGATGATTTCCGAAGGCAGAAAGACTTACCAATAAAATAATGCTGTTTACAATTGTTCCATACTTTGCATCTCTCCATGTAATAATAATTAGAATTTGAGATAATAAAACAGTGATAAATGCTATATAAAACCACTTTTTATTATCTAGAAATTGTGATGCAGTTATAATGAATAATATAAAAGTAATTAACCAAAGTAATCCCATAGGTTTTGAAATCCCTAATAGTTGATTACTAATTTCTATTGAAAAAAATGCACTAACAAAACCGATTAAATGAATTAATGCGTGAATACCCAATATTATGACGAACACATACCTCATAATTCAAATTAAAAAGATTTAGAGACTCCAAATCCAAAAGATAAGTAATTTAAATCCACACCAAAAGTTTGATTTTCCGCGACTCCTAAGTCTCTTGAAAGTGAGCGATACCTTATACTTGGACGCAAGCTCCAATTGGCACCAATTGCATAATCTAATCCAGCTTCAAGTTGCCAACCAATACCATGACCAGAATCGTCAATAAGGTCTCCACTACCATCTTCTAGTTCTAAATGATTATAAATTGCACCTGCTCTTACTAAATAAGACCATGTTTCTGAAGTTCCTAATGGATGAATAAATTGCAAGCCAAAAGTATAGCCTGTTTCATCAAAATCCACATCAGAATCTTCTATAGAAAAAGTGTTGTAACCCCAACCAAAATAGGCATGTAAGTGAGCCATAAATCGATAACCTACTGTAACTTCAAAGCCGAAACCTGTTTCTATGTTTGATTCACCTAAATCTTCGCTTGGGAAATTAATACCTGGTCTAAACTCTGCAGACCATTTATTTTGTGCTTCAAGTGTGTTTCCAATCACTAATAGCAGTACTGAAAACGCAATTAATTTAATCTGTTTCATGATGATTAATTTTTGTTTACTTTATAAAATTAATTCATATAAAACACTGATAACATGATATATATCATAATTTAACAAACAGAAAAACAAAAAAACACTTCCAAAAGCTGAAAGTGTTTTTTGTTCTAAGATTTTATTAACTGATAAAATTTATTCTTATTGAAAAACCCCTTTATCATTTAATTTAACCTTAATGCGTTGATTTCCATTCTCAAGAGTAAGTTTGTACAATTTTCTTATTTTACCAGATTCGTGATAATTTACCAAGTATACATTCTTTGCTATTGACCATTTTGGAAATCTTCTAGCCACTGCATTCAAAACTTCTGAAGGCATATTGATATCCTTATACCTCTCGATTGTTCTCAATAAATTATTATTCTTATCGTAAGACGCTAGTATTTTTCCTTCGGGAATAATAAAATAAACGTCATATAGATCATATTCATCAGAATAAATATCTAATTCCTTTACGTTAAAATCACTTACTTTCAATTGTAATTTTTCAACAGGAATAGCTACATCACTAGTTCCTGCGCTACTCAAATATTTATAATTATGAACGAGAACAATTTCTGGAAGTTGAATTGGATCTTGAGCATACACTTGGGTGGTTAATCCCATTAAAAACAAACCAAATATTATTTTTTTCATATTTAAATATTTAACGGTTATTGTAGAATTAAGTTATGTAAATCCACTCAAATAGTAAATGATAAATATCAGTAATGAGCTCGAAGCCCTATCTAATTTGTGCCATTTCAATAATTACTTAGATTATAATTATTTACTATAGTTAATTATCTAGAATGATATGTAGAAAGCGAAATGGTCCTCCTAAAGACTTCTGTTTTGATTTAACATCCTTATAATAGATATTATACTATTGTATCATTAGATTGAAATTGTTCAACCAAATCTATAATTGGTTTAATACTGGATTTATCCATATAATCAAATCCTTTCAATTCTTCTTTTCCAGCAATAGGATCTGGGTTTTTCAATCCAGCAATTATTAGCATTATCCTATCAAACCAAGTGAGTTCTTTTGGAATTTGTCTTCCACGAAGCGCAACATGTTTTATTTTTGAGATCAACTTCTTAGGTATGCTATTAGCAAACCAATCATCAAGCTTTGGTCCAGGTCCAGCTCCAGAAACAGTAAAAAAAATTATTGGCTTATTCTCAATACTTGTCAAATTGGCTTTCATCCATTTACGGTTGTAAAGCTTATAATAAATTATGGGACATCCTAGAACCAAAAAATCATATACAGACGGATTAACCTTTTTATCTTTTGTATTAAATACAGGTAAACCTGTCGCCTCACCTATCCAATTTGCATATTGAGCTGTACTTCCATATTTACTTGAGAAAAAGATAGCTCCTTTCATAATAATTCGTTTTTTATAATTGAAATGATACTTAAAAGAAAACGATTTTAGAGTAATTTAAAATGATATTAATTACACATATATACTACAAAGCGTTTTAACGAAAGAAATACTAAAGAATGTAACCTTTTAAAATTGGACTTTAATTTTGTATTATTCTGTTAATTACTTCGTCCATATTTATTTATAATAGCTAATTGCCCTGCATGATACGTGGTATGCGAAACAATTCTTCCAAAGGCTTCTGCTTTGGTTTTTGTACCAAACTCTTTAGTTACAATATTCGTTTCCCAATCTTTATCTTCTTGTTTCTCAACAATAGAATGTAATACATTAAAGGAATGATCTACATAATCTAATAATTCGCTAAGGTTAGTCCACTCGCCAGTATCTTTTTGAGCAATTACTGTTTTCGCTATGACTTTGGTTTGGTTTGCTCCAAATACATTTTTAGCAAAGAGCAATTCGACATCTCCAATATGACGAATTAGAAAACCAATAGAATTTGGAGAAGGTGAAAGTTTCTTTTTTAAATCGTTATCTGAAAGATGAAGTAACTGATTTGAAAATCGGGTTCTAGACTCTATCCAAAGATCTAATAATAGTTGTGTTTTTGTTTTCATAATTAAGTTTTAATTATCTTTAAAAAACTAATGGATTTTCATCGAATTTTCTCAAAACTGAAAGCAATTCCACCAATGGAAGTTCTATAGAATATGTCCCTGTATAAGATGGACACATGACACAATCATCAAAATAAAATTCTACATAAGTATCATTTAGAACGAAATTGTTTTTACTTTCAAAAAAGTCATCTGGTGATAGTTCCCAACAGTCATAATACAAATCTCCTCTACCTATTTTTTCGTTAATTTTTTTATTTATTAGGACTACTAAATCATCTTCAGATCCTTGATTAAAAAAATCTTCATAAGACATAAAAACGCCTCTATTTAAGTCAAAATTAAAACCATCAAAAGAATAACTTGGGTGCATAGCTCCAGAATAAAAATTTTCTTTATAAAAAAGCACACTCAAAAGTTGATCATTAACATTATAAATTTTATAATCAATAAAACGTTCTTCTCTAAATTTTGACGCTTCAATACTATCACATAACGATTTGTTTTCTAATATATCTAACTCTGTTTTAGTGACATTGACATAATAATCATTAATGTACTCATTAAAGTTTCTGTTTTTAGGATTAAGAGCCTCATTAAGTAGTGGATATCTAAAATTAATGGTATAATCTTTTTTCTCAACGAGATATTTTTTATCTATAATTAACTCCTGCAAATCTTCTCTTTCATCAACTTTTTCTTTGAGTTTTTGTTGTTTAGATTCAATAGTAATAGACTTATCCAATTCCTGAATATGATTATCTACAATTTGTACGGTATCTTTTAAAACAGGCTCAATTTGTTCAATGTCTTCACTTGTAATAATACTATCTTGACGCTTGTCATCTTTACAGTTTACAAATAATAACATCAGTATTACTATGCTTATATATTTCATATGCTCTATTTTAAAAATTAATTACGCCTCATTTTACCAGTAATCTCCTCTACTTTAATTTGAAAAACAACAGGTAAATCATCCTTATATATTTTGCTTGAAAACTCACTTATAAAGTCTAGTTTTCTATGTTCTTTATTAATAATCAAGTCTTTTACACCTAAAGAAAATATATGGAGCTGTGCTTTTGCATCGCTTCCTGAAAGTTCTACAAACGTACCTTGTACTAAAACAGATTCCCAAGAATTCACAGAATCAATATCCGAAACACTAAGAGACACATTGTTATTTTTACGCATGGCATTTATTTTATGACCTTCCGCAGAATAACCTATAATCACATCATTAGCTTTATCAAAAAAATAAGTAATTGGAGCTATAAATGGTCTATTTTGATAGATATAAGATAAGTTACCAATGTAATTGGTTTCAAGAAGCCTTGAGCTTTCATTTTGTTTTAGTGTTCTGATCATTGTTTTAGTGTTGAATGTTTCAAGCTAAATTATTCAAAATATAATTATTAAACCATGATTTTGGTCAGTTATCCTCAGATCTTAATTCTATAAGTGTAATTTCTGGTCTCATACCTATTCTTGCTGGAAACCCCAACCATCCCAAACCTCTATTTACATAAAGATATTGTTGGTTATGTTTATATAAACCTGCCCAATGCTTAAACTTATATTTTATAGGACTCCATTGTAAATTTTTATATTGAAAAGCAGCTTGCATACCATGTGTATGACCTGCAAGTGTTAGGACGATATCTGTTTTATCCATAACCTCCTCTGCCCAATGCAAAGGATCATGAGATAATAAAATTTTAAAATCAATTGCTTTTACGTTTGCCATAGCTTTTTGTAAATCACCATATTGTTTCAAAGGTGGTTCTCCCCAATTTTCAACACCAATAAAAGCAATATGCACATTACTTTCTGAAATTATTTTAGATTCATTCATTAAAAGCTTAAAACCTATATCACTATAAAACTGTTTAATAGCATCAAAATTTTCTTGTTTTGCTTCTACTGAATCCCATTGACTATAATCACCATAATCATGGTTTCCTAAAATTGCAAATTTTTCTTTTTTAGCGATAAGTTTATTAAAAACAGACTTCCAACCTCGTAATTCCCACGCATAGTTATTTACCAAATCACCTGTAATAACTATATAATCTGGTTTTAAATGGTTGATTTTTTCAATGGCATGCTCTAATTTGTCATAACCATAATTGAAACTACCCAAATGTAAATCGGATAATTGAACAATCTTCAAACCATCAAAGGCTTTGGGCAAAATTTTGGACGTAATGTAATGATGATGTATTTTAAATCTATAGACAGACTTAAAAATACCGTATACAATTATAAAAAATGGGAGAAATCCTGATAGTAATCCAATAATAGGAACCACAAAAAGCGATTGACTTTCTGAGAAAAGATAATTTGTAAAATACAGAATAGAGATCACTATGACAAAAACAAGTTTAGGTACAAAAGATGAAATAGCGAGCCCATAAAACCTTGAAATTAATAATTGTTTTCTTGTAGGGTTAATAGTATCCAATGTTATTTTTAATACAATAATTGAAGTGATTAAACCTACAGTAAAAACCCAAAACAGAGCATGAATACTTGTTTTTAATAAAGAAGAACTTATATGTTGCGTTATTGATTGAAGCCAATAAAATGCAATAATATCTATTAGTAAAATTGCTAGACATAAGAGAATAATCGTAAACAGAGAAAATGACTTCATGGATTCTTTTTTAATCGTCTTTGATCTCTATAAGCCCAATAAACACCTTTTACATCTGAAGCCCAGTTATCATACATGAAAATGAGAGTGATTTCTTCAAAGGTTTCTAATAATCCAATACCTATCATGATGTAGAATAGAGAATATTCAGGAGAGAAGAATAGTGACCATAAAATAAAAACACTTTGCACAATAGCAGATAATTTTGCCAAATACGTATGGAAGGCTGTAGCTTTACCATATTTTGAATAGGCAATAATCATTTGAATGATATATGGTACAAATACAACACCAATTAAAACAAGATTGGTTTTTATAAAATCTATTTCAAAACAATATAAACCTATAAGTCCAACAATCAAAGTTATTTGATCTCCAAAAGAATCTAACTGTGAACCTCTTGGACTTGTTATTTTAAGCTTACGTGCTAAAAAACCATCAATTGCATCTGTTGAATAACTTATTAAAAGAAGCCATGTGAAAATTAGTCGTTGATCATACCAAATAAGCGCTAATAAAAAAGGTGCAGCTATTATTCTATAAAATGAAAACCAATCTGCAATATTGAAGTTTTTATATGAGAACATCTAAATTTCTATTTTAGTAAAAATAGGACTAGTAAGTTCTATCCAAAATGAGAAATGTCAGTTTATTATGAATAAACTATAAATTGAAAATCATATTAAATACTAATTTTAATTATTCCATTTTGAAACGAAGTAATCTTAATGCATTTAGCACAACGACAATAGTAGACCCTTCATGAAAAGCGACAGCTAAGCCAATATTTGTTAGTCCTAAAATTGTAATTGGAACTAACAATGCAACAACACCTAGACTTACAAAAATATTCTGTTTGATGATACGCTTAGATTCTCGACTCAAACCAATAACAAAAGGTAAATTTTCAATTTTATCAGACATTAAAGCCACATCAGCTGTTTCTAGAGCCACATCACTTCCTGCTGCTCCCATCGCAACACTTACAGTACTTAATGCCATAGCTGGTGCATCATTTACACCATCTCCTACCATTGCTATTTTTTTATCTCTTTTAATTAATTCTTTTATCGCTTCAACTTTATCTTCTGGTAATAAATTTCCTTTAGCTTCTGTAAGACCAATTTGTTTGGCAATAGCATCACCAACGTTTTGATGATCTCCAGTAAGCATTATCATGTGTTTAATTCCTATTTCTTTGAGACGTTTTAATGTACTTGCTGCCGTTTTTCTAGGGACATCCATCACACTTACAAGTCCTATGATTTCATTTTTAAAAGCGACCAACATTACAGTATGTCCATTTTCTAAAAGCCCATCCATTTTAGAACTAATAATTGAATCAACTTTTATAGATGAATCTTCCATCAATTTTACATTTCCGATGAAAACAGAATTACCACTATAAGTTGCTTGAATTCCCTTGCCTTGGATAGCATTAACATTTGAAGCTTTATTTTGAGACTCCATACTATACTTTACCTTCAAATCATTGGCTATGGCTTTTGCTAGTGGATGATTGCTTAAACTCTCAACCTCTAAAACTAGTTGTGCCAATTCATTCTCGTTAAAATCATGTAACGGAATTAGATTTGTGAGTTTTGGTTTCCCTTCTGTTAATGTACCCGTTTTATCAAATGCTATGGTCGTAATTTCACCTAAATCCTCCAAAGCTCTTCCGCCTTTAATAAGAACGCCTTTTTGTGCTGCTCTTGCAATACCGCTCAAAACCGCACTTGGAGTAGAAATTGCTAATGCGCAAGGACTCGCTGCTACTAAAACCGTTATTGCTCTATACAGACTCTCACTGAAAGTTTCATCAATAACTAAATATGCAAAACACAATAAGAAAACCACAATAATAACTATTGGAACATACCATTTCTCAAACTTTTTAGTGAGTCGCTGTGTAGGTGATTTTTGAGTCTCAACATCACTTACCATTTTAATTAATCTAGAAACCGTGGAGTCCTTTGTTAATTTAAGAACTAAAACCTCTAGACTGGCATCTCCATTAATTGTTCCTGAGAAAACAACATGTTTTTTATCAATGTCATTAAAAATTGGTATACTACTAGAATCTTCAATAAACGTTTTACCTACAGGAATACTTTCTCCTGTAATTGGTGCTTGATTTATAGAACTACTTCCACTAATTATCACACCATCTGCAGCGATTTTTGTATTTGGCTTAACGACAATTACATCGTTTAATTTTAAATCCTCAATTGGAACTTCTTCTAATTTTCCGTCTTTTTTGACGAGTGCAGTTTTTGGAGATAAATTGCCTAATGCTTCAATTGATTTTTTGGCTTTACCCATGGCATAATGCTCAAGAGCATGCCCTAAACTAAAAAGGAATAATAATAAAGCACCTTCTACCCAACTACCAATATACGCAGCTCCTGCAGCTGCAGCTATCATCAAAAAATCGATATCAAAACCTCCCTTTATGATTTTTTGAGACGCTTCGATAGTAATAAAATAACCTCCAAAAAAATAGGATACAATATAACTTGATAAGGAAACCCAATGCGGTAAATCTGTTAATTTTTCAATCAAAAAACCTACAATTAGAAAGACACCACACAGAATAGCAAAATAGAGTTCAGTTTTCTTTCCAAAAATCTGATTATTGTGATTATGATTGTGCTCTTCTTTATGTTCTTTCATTAAAACATTGGTTTCAGTCAAATTTAAAAATAATCAAACTTATACTTAAATAAAAATAAGATTATCAATTAGCAAGAAGAACAAGAACCACCTTCTTTTTTAACTCCCAACTTTACCAAAATAGTTTCTAATAAACACCATTTTGTAAATGCAGATTGAATTAAATTTACACCAATAAATACTGTAAACCACATCCAATATGGACTTACGTAGACAGTAAGCACAACACTCAATAATACCATTGCACCTACAATAATTCTAAAATATGTATTTAACATTTTATTATTTTTTTTAGTTTATATAAATTTCTCAATAGGAACTACAACCGCTTTTAATGGATTATTAGTTTCTAAATTCTCATTAAATTCTTGTATCAAATTGAATAATACATCAATGTTTTCGTTTTCTGTAAATGAAAAAAACATACTAGATTCATTACCTCCTTTTCCTCCAGAAAACCAATTAGAAGTCATTAATATTGAAGATCCATTTTTGTAACCATCAATATTAGAACTGCTAAAGTTTTCAATATTTGCTTTTTTGAAAAGTTTCAAAACCTCTTTTTGAAATTCTTCGACTGCTGTTACTATGACTAATTTCATTTTTTAATATTTAAACGTCATTCTGAACTTGTTTCAGAATCTCATTATTTATAATTCTTCTTCTCTATCATATAATACACTAATGGCACAACCAATAAAGTCAATACAGTAGAAACAATAGTTCCTCCCATTAATGAAATTGCTAATCCTTGGAAGATGGGATCAAATAATATAACGAATGCTCCAATTACAACAGTTCCTGCTGTTAGTAAAATTGGAGTTGTTCTAACTGCTCCAGCTTCAATACAAGCTTGTTTTAATGGAATTCCTTCTGCTGTTCTAAGATTGATAAAGTCAATTAGTAAAACCGAGTTTCTAACCATTATTCCTGCTAAAGCAATCATTCCTATAAATGATGTAGCTGTAAAGAATGCTCCCATAATCCAGTGTCCTATAATAATACCAATCAGCGATAAAGGAATCGCAACCATCATTACAATTGGTGCTTTAAAGTTTTGGAACCAACCTACAATTAAAATGTAGATTAATATGATTGCTCCTAAAAAGGCAATTCCTAAATCTCTAAATACTTCCAATGTAATTTGCCATTCTCCATCCCATTTTACGGTATAATTATCTTCGAAATCTGGTTGACCTAAATACATTTCATTTAATTCGAAACCTTTTGGTAATGGAATTTCTTTTAACTTTTCTTCCATTCCTAAAATAGCATATGCAGGACTTTCTAATGCTCCTGCCATATCTGCCATAACATAAACCACACGTTTTTGGTTTTTACGGTAAATACTTTTTGCTGCAGTTGTTTCAGTAATGGTTACTAAATCTGCAATAGGCACCATATTGCCTTGTTTTGATTTTACTTTCAATTGTGAAATATCTGTAATGGTAGATTTTTCCTTTTCATCTAAAGCCAATATCAATCCAACTTGATTTACAGCATCTTCATCATATAAATTTGTGATGGCTCTGTTTGACAATGCCATATTCATTGTATATGCTATTTGCTGTGGTGCAACACCATACAACATCGCTTTTTCTTTGTTGACATCAAATTGATATTCGGTTTGATCAGCTTCAACCATC
Organism: Psychroserpens sp. AS72; assembly: GCF_038900375.1. Classification (NCBI taxonomy): domain Bacteria; kingdom Pseudomonadati; phylum Bacteroidota; class Flavobacteriia; order Flavobacteriales; family Flavobacteriaceae; genus Psychroserpens; species Psychroserpens sp. AS72. The sequence continues at coordinate 244,872 of NZ_JBBMRC010000004.1, forward strand.
CAATCAATATCAACCACATCATCTGTGTTCTTAAGTATATTTTGAACGCTATTTGCTATTTTGATCTGTTCGTTATAATCTGGACCATAAACCTCAGCAACTATTGTTGATAATACAGGTGGTCCTGGTGGCACTTCTACCAACTTCACATTTGCATTATACTTCGCTGCAATTTTTTGAATATCTGGACGCATTAATTTTGCGATATCATGACTTTGGGCAGAACGATCTTCTTTAGCTAATAAATTCACTTGAATATCTGCCATATTAGATCCACCACGTAAATCATAATGACGAACCAAACCGTTAAACGTAATTGGTGCAGATGTCCCAACATAGTTTTGATAATTGACTACTTCTGGTCGTGTAGTTAAATACTGTGAAATCTCTTGAGCTACAACTCCTGTTCTTTCAAGTGTTGTACCTTCTGGCATATCAATCACAACCTGGAATTCATTCTTGTTATCAAAAGGCAACATTTTAACTGCAACCGAATTAGTAAAAAACAACATCATAGTTCCCATTAAGACGACAAAAGTTAATCCTAAAAACAACCAACGTTTTCTTTTACTTTCTAATAAAGGACGCTCAAACTTGTTATAAACTCTATAAATTAGTGTGTCTTCAATAGCTTTTTCTGGTTTCTCTTCTGCTCCTTTTTTGTCCTTCTCTCTTAAGAAAATATATCCTAGATAAGGTGTTATTGTCAATGCTACAAATAAAGATAATATCATAGCAATAGATGCTCCAATTGGCATTGGTGCCATATATGGACCCATTAATCCAGAAACAAAAGCCATAGGCAAAACCGAAGCTATTACAGTAAACGTTGCTAAAATCGTTGGATTACCAACTTCATTAATCGCATATAAAGCAGCTTGTTTAAAAGGCAAGCGTTTCATCTTAAAATGTCGATGCATGTTTTCGGCAATAATAATGGAGTCATCCACCACAATTCCTGTTACGAATACCAATGCGAATAAGGTGATTCGGTTTAGTGTATAATCCATCATATAGTAACTCAACAACGTTAAAGCAAACGTAATTGGAACCGATAAAAACACCACCAATCCACCTCTCCAGCCCATAGCTAACATCACAACAATGGTTACTGCAAAGATAGAACCTATAAGGTGCCACAATAATTCAGATACTTTATGAGAAGCCGTTTCACCATAGTTTCTTGAAATTTCCACATGTACATCATCTGGAATTAAAGTGGAACGTAAATGATCTACTTTATCTATAATGATTTCTGAAAGTTTCATCGCATCTGCACCTTTTCGCTTGGCTACAGAAATGGTAACAGCAGGATATTCCGATTTATAATCTGAAGATTTTACACTGCCCTTTCCAAATCCTAAACTCACGTAATTTTGTGGTACTTCTGGTCCATCAATAATTTTTGCCACTTGCTTTAAATAAATAGGCTGATTTTGCTGCACACCAACTACTAAATTTTCAATATCTGTAACCGTTTCTAAAAACTTTCCAGTATTTACCAAAAACTCGTTGTCATTCTTATCAAAACTTCCTGAACTTAACTGACTATTATTAGCCTTTATCATTTCAGAAACCGACAAGAAATCCAAACCGCTAGCAGCCAATTTATCTTTATCTAAAACCACTCGTAATTGACGATTTCTACCACCAATTTTGTGAGTCGTTGACACATCATTCACCTTTTTAATTTCAGCTTCCAACTCAAGCGCCATTTGGCTCAATTGATAGTCGTCATAATTTTCACTCCATAAGGTTAAACCTAGCATTGGCACATCATCAATCGCTCTAGTTTTTACTAACGGAAACGTTACACCAGCAGGCATTTGATCCATGTGCTTGTTAATTTCGTTGTATAATTTCACGAAACTACGTTCTATATCTTCGCCAACATAAAATTGCACAATGACCATGCCTTGCTCCTTCATCGACGTTGAATACACGTATTCCACACCTTTGATATTCGAAATTAATTGCTCTAATGGTTTAATCACTCGCGATTCTACTTCCGTAGGACTTGCTCCAGGATATCCTACAAAAATGTCTGCCATTGGCACATCAATTTGCGGTTCTTCTTCACGCGGAATTAAAAACGAACTATACACTCCAACGACCATAAACACAATCATTAACAACACTGTTAACTTCGATTGCATAAAGACTTTGGCTATTTTACCTGCGATTCCTTCTTTCATTATTTTATATTTTTCGGGCGTTTTAACAGGCTATACATTGCAATCTTTTTTTGCCATATATGGCAGCAAAAAAAGGATTTCCATTGCTATCCTTAACGCGACTTATTAATTATTGAATTGAAATTTTTACACCATTGTAAAGCTTTCCTTCAGCAGAAACAATGTAAGTTTCGTCTGCATTTAAACCAGATAACACTTCTACTTGGTTTCCAAAGGTTCTCCCTAAACGCAACCATCTTAACATAGCTGTATTGCTTTGACTTGGTGTATAAACTCCAGATAATTGTCCGTTGGTAACTATAGCTTCCGTAGGAATTAAAACCATTGCAGATTTTGCTTTTCTTTCTACAGGAAATTGTACTGACGTAAACATGCCAGACAAGATCTTAGCATCTGTTTTATCTAAAGCTATTTTTACTAAATATTGTCCTCCTGTATTTTTAGCAGATGTACTTACTTCAGTTACTTTTCCTTTTATGGTTTTGTTAATGGATTTTACTAAAACAGCTACTGTCGTTCCATTTTTAATTTCAGAGATTTCAGATTCAGGTACCATTGCCATCACTTCAAAATTTCCAGGCGTTTCTATACTTATTAAAGACACTCCTGGATTTGCCATATTTCCTACCTCAACATTTTTGCTGGTAACAGTGCCACTAAAAGGCGCTGTAATATTGCTATAGGCAAACTGTGCGTTAACTTCGTTTTTCATTTGGTTTGCAGATTCTACTCGCGCTTTTGCCATTTCAAAATTTGCAGTCATATCATCCATTTCTTTTTGAGATGCACTGTTATCTGCAAATAAATTTTTAAATCGGTTGTAATCTTTTTGCGCATTATTTAAAGCAACAGTTGCTTCGGTAATTCCTGCATTTACTTGTGCTCTTTTGGCTTGTAAATCGCTATTATTAATAGACACTAATAATTGTCCTTTAGTGACTTTATCACCTACATTCACATGTACTTTATTGACGTAACCCATCATTCTAGTGCTTAAATCTGCACTATTGGCTGCTTGAATTTTTCCGCTTACACTTAAAAACGGACTATTACCATTGGCTTCTACCTGACTTACTTTCACGCTAATAGCTGGTGAATTATCTGCAATTGGCTTTTTGTCTTCACTACCACAACTAGCTAATAATAAAGCTATAGAAAAGGTAAGGGTTGTATATATTTTTTTCATCTTAAAAATTATTCTTTAGTTAAAAATTGTAAGTATGCTTGTGCGTAATTGTATTCAAAAACGGTTTGATAATATTCAAGTTGCTTTTGTGCATATTGAGTTTCAGCAATTAAAAGATCTGATGTTTTCTCAAGTCCTTCTCCAAATCTATTAGTTCTAATTCTTAGAGATTCTTTAGACTGGTCTAATGCTAAGGCTGTTAATTCTAGTTTATTTTCAGCATCTAAAAGAATCCGTTTTGCTTTATTGAATTCTAACTCACTTTGTGACACATATTGTTCGTATTGTAGTTTAGATTTTTCAAATTCAGCTTTACTTTTTTGAGTTTTTCCAAAACGTTTAGATCCTTGAAAAACATCCCACTTTAATTGCGCACCAAACAGATAACCATTAGCATCACCTTGAAAAATTTGATCGTCATACAACTCATAACTTCCAAAAGCATTTAAGGTTGGTAGAAACGCCATTTTATCTGCTTTATAAGCAGTTTGATAAGCATTAGACACTAATTCCATTGCTTTAATATCTGCTCTGTTTTGGGATACTTTTTTATCGTCTAAACTTAAAATTGCAACTTCTAAACTATCTGTAGGTTGATACACGACATCTACTTTTTCATTCATCAAAAAAGATATATAGTTTGACGCATTTAGTACATTACTTTTTGCAGATTGCAATTGATTTTTAACTTCGGTAACACGAACCTCAACAGACAATACATCTGCACGTTGTAAATACCCTTGCTTAAAACTATTGTCGGCTAATGTCTTATTAGCTAGAGCTGCTTCTAATGCTTTTTCGAGAACGTCAACTGCTTTATGAGCTAACTGCAATTGCATGTAAGCTTTGTTTACTTCAAAGACTAAATAATCTGAAGTACGCTCAGTTTGCAAAGCCATAGCATTCATCTTCGTTTTGGCAGCTTTACGTTGATAAATCCCATCTATATTTATAAGTGGTTGTTGGATTTCAAACTTAGTAGCATAATTCTCTATTTGAGAAGGATTGTTTAACATTGCTGGATTAAAATCACTAGCTGTTAAAATCTCCTGATTTAATTTAGAACCAAAAGCCATCAATGGGTTTGTGGTTGCTATTGCTGTATGAGAAGCAGAAATGTTTGGCAGAAACACTGCGTTAGTTTGTCTATAATCTGCCCTCGCTTGATTAAATTCTTCTTCGGAAATTTTAATACTTGTATTATTCTCTGAAACTTTAGTTTGGACTTCTGCTTTTGTTATTGGAACTAATTCTTGTCCTTGCAAAAACATAGTGCCAATACATAAATTAAGCATTAATAAGTATATTGTTTTTTTCATTCTATATAATTTTCTGATACAAAAATACGCTAGTAAATAACCGAAGTCAGTAACAAAGGTTACTTAAGAGTCTTAAGTAAAATATTGACGTATTATAGTCTATAAAACTAAATCTATATCATCTTAATTACACTGATATTCATCATGTTTAAGAACATAAAATTCTTAAAAATTAAAAGGCATTCTTATAAAAAAATGCCTTTTAACTAACCAACCAAAATACTGACAACCACATCAGTTTACTTATCTCGTGCCTCCATGTCCTCTAGCTACAACTAACATTATTTTTATATTCAAATAAATTTGAAGAACTGGATAATTAAGATTCATCAATGTTTAATTTATTGTACAAATTTACATTATATAAACACCGAAGTCAGTAACATAAGTTACCAAGCCAATAGCTATTAATAAGAAAGTATGTTGTGTTATTTATTGTTGTTAACTTACTTTTGCATGCTATATGGATTCATTAACACAAATAGTATTAGGTGCAGCTGTTGGAGAAGCTGTTTTAGGTAAAAAAGTCGGAAACAAAGCGATGCTTTATGGTGCTATTGCTGGCACTATTCCAGATTTAGATATATTTGCTTCTTATTTTACAGACACAGTTTCTGCGCTTGCTATTCATCGTGGATTTACACATTCTATTATGTTTTCTGTACTTTTTGCTCCTATCTTTGCTTGGTTAGTCTCCCGTTATGAAAAATATAAAAGTTTTAAAGATTGGTTTTGGTTATTCTTTTGGGCATTTGTCACGCATCCTATTTTAGATGCACATACGACTTGGGGAACGCAATTGTTTTGGCCATTTGATTTACGATTAGCATTTAAAAACATATTTGTAATAGATCCATTATACACTGTGCCTTTTTTAGTGTTTTTAATTTTAGCAATGCGACAAAAACGCACTACTAAAAAACGACGTTTTTATAATAAAATGGGGTTAATCATAAGCACTTCTTATTTAGCAATAACGTTACTTTTAAAATGGATTGCTTATACTAAATTTGAAACTGCTTTAATAACTCAAAATGTAGCATATTTAGAGATAGACACAAGACCTTCACCTTTAAACACCATACTTTGGAGTGCTAATGTAGAAACCAAAGATGCTTATTTACTTGGTAATTACTCGTTTTTTGATTCACAGCCTATTTCATTTGAAAGCTATCCTAAAAACCATGAATTGTTAGGCAAACTTATTGAAGATGAAAGCGTAAAACGAATGATAACAATTACCGAAGGTTGGTATACGATCAATAAAAAAAATGACACGCTTTATTTTAATGATTTACGATTTGGTCTTTTAAGTTTAGAACCAAAATCTAACAACTTTGTTTTTAAGTTTAGATTAGATGTTGAACCCTCAGGTAATGTTACATTTGTTGAAGAACCTAAAAATAATCAGGATGGCAAAAAGCTATTAACAGAATTATGGCAACGTTTAAAAGGGAATTAATAGCTTTTTAAACTAATGAAAAAGACACTTATAATTACTTATAAGTGTCTTTCTACTAACCAATCAAAAGAACTGACAACCACATCAGTTTGCCTTTCTCGTGCCTCCATGTCCTCCAGCTACAACAATCATTATTTTTATACTTAAATAAATGAATTTGAAAAACTGAATGACAGGATTCATCATTTTAAATCTTTGATATTTTGATATTCTTTGTGTCATGATATTTTTATTTTTTTATTCTGGAATTAACCTGTTTAGTTTGGTTCCTATTCAGGAATCAACCACCAAAATGGTTTCATTTTTGCTTTATATATAAACGCATAATGTAAAGCAAGTTTAAGCCAATGTCCTGCTAAACCAATTTCTCCAAAGGTTTTTCCTAATTGTCGACCTTGTGTTTTTGGGTATTTTTCATAATCTGGAACAATTGGATAGGTTGTGATACTAACTCCACTTCCTTTTGTCATACCGTAACCAGCAGAAGCAATACAAGCTGCTCCCATATTCCCCATAGATCCTTTATGATCTAATGATTCTTTTCCGTTTTTTATGGTATCAATAATATTATCTGCTACTAATTTTGCTGTGATACCAGAAGGCATACCTGTTCTTGGAGGAGCTGGTGAGATAACCGTTCCGTTTTTACTCGTTCTTGGTTTAGAAATAGCATGTGGAGGCGCAAATGCAATTCCTGGTGCAAAAATGTTTTTATAACTAGGATTTTGATAGGTCTCTGGCCAATCTTTTACTGACCATTCTTCATAAGGTTTTGGTGTATAATCTGCATCAACAATCATGAATCCTTTAAAGAGTTTTTCTGTGATGTCTTTTTCGTTTTTGTCATAGGCTTTAAAACCATGTCCAGAAAAGGATGGAATTAGCATTGCAAAATCATAACTTTCAGTTTTATGCTCGCCTTCTAAATTTTCGTAATGCGCTAGACCATCTTCTATTTTTTCAACTCCAGCTCCAAGAATCCATTTAATGTCTCTGTCTTCAAAAATCATCTCGACCATTTCATGAGATTTCATAGTCATGCTTCCGTAGCTTAACAACATGCCATCCATCCCAAAATCACCTAATTGATATTCGTTAGAAATCCAAGTGACTTCTGCCATATCACGCACATTATGTCTACGTAATTCTTGTTCCACATTTAATATGTACTCGAAAGCAGCACCTTGACAGGTTGATTTTGCGTGTCCTGTACCAATTAAAATTTTCATTTTCTTACCGGCTTTCATTTGTTGGATGACTTCGTTTAAGCCTTCCCAAGCATGATTTGCATGCGTATAAGTACAAACTGAGTAGGTTTTGTTTTGACCAGGAATTAAACCTTCAGTTGCTTCAAAGTTTAATTTTGGACCAGTTGCATTTATTAAGTAATCGTATGTTATTTTTTCTTGTTGTGCTATATTTTCACCTGCTACATATTCTGCTAAAACATAAGGTTTTCCTTCACTTTTATCACCTTCAGGATGAAACGAAATCGCTTTTGCTTGTTTATAATCAATCCCTTTCTTTTTATATAAAGGTGCTAATGGAAATAATATTTCCGAAGATTTCATTCTACCAATTCCAACCCAAATATTGGAAGGAATCCATTGGTAATTACTGTTAGGTGACACGACAACAACTTCGTGTTTTTCAGGAAGTTTTCTTCGTAAATGTGCTGCTGCAACATGACCAGAAATCCCTGCTCCTAGAATAACAATTTTAGACATTTTATATGATTTTATATTATAAAATTAGTTTAAAAAATAAGGTCACAAAATGATATATATCATTTTGATTATCTGCTAAACAGAACACCTTAATCATGCTCTAAAGGTTATATTTTAATAGTAAGTACACAGCAACTTTTGTTACTTACACACTACTTTTTACAACAAGAAAAGAGGTTATTAAAGCGTTACAACATCTCTTCTTAAAATACCAACTGAAACCACTGACAACCAAATCAGTACACTTACAATTTAATTATCTTTTTCTCGATAACATTTGTATTATTTTTAAATACTACAATGTATTCTCCAGAAGCCATTTTTCTTAAATCCAAAGACATTGTTTTCAATCCAATAGATTTATCTATACTAACTGATTTCACTTTCTTACCTAAAAGATCAAAAACTTCTAATGAGTTTTTTTCAGTATTTGGAATAAAAATTTCAATTGAAAAAATACCATTAGAAGGGTTTGGGTATACTTTTAAATTATAGATATTATCTGGACTAAGTTCAACTTCATTTACACTTAAAGTCGATTTATTTATAAATACTTTAAACGCTAAATTGCTTGCGCTACTTTGTGTACCATTATTAATAAAAAAAATATTTTCTTGGGTGCTTTCGATACCTCCAAAAATATAACCAACATGTGTTACACCTTCTTGTAAATTATTGATATCTACTATTTCATTAGTTAAATAATTTGAATTATTATTTAATGGAATAAACTCTGCTCCAGAACCTAAAAATGTTGGCATTTCTATTTCCAGACTACTTTCTACCATTGATCCATCACTAAACCTTGAAACTTTACTTATAGTTTTCACAAAGGGAATGTTATCATCTTGTATCAAATTATCATTTGCATCTAATTTATATTGACTTATTCCGCCAAAAAATATAGTATGCATTACATTATTTGAAGTATCATAAATTGGCGTTTTAGCACTGTGATATTGACTTAAATATTGATTAAAAGTATTGTTTACAGTGTATCCAGAAGCTGTAACATCTACTGTGTTTAACCATGGTAAATTTACTGTATGTTGAAAAACACCACTAAACATGGTAAAACCGGGCGTTCCATCAGGAAAAATTTGAGGTGACATATTATAGTCTCTTCTATGTAAATTATTAGTATCATTTTGTGCAGAATAATTTACTATTGACAGATTTGTACCATCATCATTAATTTCAAAAGTTCTTATTTCATCAGTATAATTTTGAATAAACCCAGGTCCATTATTTGGTCCCATTGGGTTATACCTGCCTTCAAAATATTGTCCTCCACACAAATAAAACACATCATTTAGAAATCCTAAATGTCCTCCAGTAACTGCAAGATTTGTATTTGTTATTTGTCTAAAAAAAGTAATAATACTTGTATTATTTATAACTGCATTGGCTAATCCATCTATATCTACAGCCGTTAATTTATCATAAGTGATATGATCGTTTTCCGAAGTGCTAAAGCCATAACCACCAATTACGTATAACATATTTCCTCTTTGATAAAATTCTTGATTTGTAGATTGCAATTGTTCAAATAAGGATGCCTGCAATACACTTATTGAAGTACTCCATGTTTGATTAGCGATAGGATCTATCACATATACATTTTTGTTATTATCGTTTTCTAGAAAAGCTGCAAAAGGTTGTCTTTGGTGTAATCCATCTATTCTTCCTCCTAAAATTACCCATTTGCCATCTGTAGTTTTTCCCCAAGAAAAAGAATGGATGTTTGGTGCATTTGTAATTATAAAAGGCTCTATTTGAACTGTGAATTGGTCTTGAGATAATACTCTATTTGTTATTAATAATGCTAAAAAAATTGAGAATAATAATTTAATTTTCATAATTATTGAATTTTATTACATATTCAAAAGTCCGAAAATATAATATCAATTTATGCAACTTATGTTACACAAAAAAAGCAGCTAATTAGCTGCTTTTTTATTCATTTTATTATCTAAATATTTAATTAACAAGAGTCCTAACACACCTCCTAAAATGGAGATTAAACAGTTGATTAAAAATAATCTACTATGAAATATGTCATCTTGCATTATTGACCAAGGATCAAAACCTAATCTGCCCAAAGTTTTGATCAAAAAAATGCTTCCAAAAACACCTACTAATGTATTTCCTGTAAATCCGAAACTATATTTTTTATTAAAAGAACCAAATGCATTTGCTGAAATGATACCTATGAAAATACTAATTAAAGAAATTAATGTTCCTGTCATAATTCAAAAGTTTAATTAATGTTCGCCATAGCCAACATCATCCATTTTCCCTTTAAAAACACGATACTGAATAACCATATAGATAGCAACTAAAACGACTGCAATTGCAAACCAATAGACTCCAACAGATAATCCATACTCATGTGCTGCAACGTTATACAAGGTTAAATCTGGATTTAAAGTATTTGTAGAAGGTAATACCTTTGGAAAAATAGATGCTACAGTAGATGTTAATCCTCCAAATAAAAACAAGCATGAAAACAAAAATCCTTGTCCGTGTCGTTTAAACGATTTCACTTTAAATAAACCAAATAAGCCTATAAAAGTGATTATTGGGAATATCCACAACCAAGGTTTATCTAAAAAATTATGAAATGGTTGCGGCTCAATAATATGCCAAATTAACAGTGAAATAATAACTAGTGCTAATAACACAATGTTTAGATTGAATACTACGCGTTTCAATTTTTCGTTTAAATCGGAATTGGTTTTAAAAATAATCCAATTAGCACCATGAATAGTTAGAGCTACTACTCCAACAATTCCTAATAATAAGGTGAACCAATCTATGATTCCAAGTTGTTCTGCTTGCGGACTAAAAGTAGGATTCCAAAGTGGTAAAAAGAAATAATGTGCTTCATGAGTTGAGACTCCGTTTACTACATTACCTAAATTAACACCTCTAACTACATTACCTAAAGCGACACCAAAAAAGAGTGCTAATAATAAACTTGAAATCCCAAAAGCTTTATCCCAAATAGCTTCCCAAATTTTGTTGTGAACTTGTCCCCTTAATTCTAAACCAATTGCTCTAAAAATAAGCAACCAAAGAATCATCATCAAAGGCAAATAAAAGCCACTAAAAGAAGAAGCATATAACGTTGGGAAAGCAAAAAACAAAACACCTCCTGCTGCAATTAACCATACTTCATTAGCATCCCAGAAAGGACCTATTGCATTAGTGATTGCTTTTTTATCTTTTTCGGTTTTGGCGAAGAATAAATGAATAATTCCTGCACCAAAATCGTAACCATCTAAAATCACATAAACAGCTAACATTGTCATTAAAACGATATACCAAAATAATTCCATAATTAGTGTTGATTTAGTTGTGGTCCTTTATTAATAATTTTTCCTGCTAACATTAAAAACAGTAATCCTAAAAGCAAATACAAGCCTATAAATCCTAATAAAGTAAATAATGTATTTCCTGCTGAGACTGTTGGAGAAGCTCCATCTGCTGTACGTAACAGATTGTACACTAACCAAGGTTGTCTACCTAATTCTGCTGTGTACCAACCAGTAGTATTTGCAATGTATGGAAATGGTAACATAAACATAAGCGACCATAATATCCATTTCGTTTTATAGAGCTTTTTTCTGAATAGTTGCACTACTGCGATCAACATTAAACCAATGAAAATAGTACCTAATCCAACCATAATATGATATGCATAGTATAAACCTGGAACATTAGTTGGATGCACACTTTCATCAAACTCATTGAGTCCTTTTATTTGCGCATCCCATTTTTGATAGGTTAAAAAGCTTAGTATATTAGGTACAGCAATTTTATTATCTAATTTTTTCTCAAGCATGTTTGGTTGTCCGATAAGTACAATTTCTGAACCTCCATCTTCGGTTTCAAATATACCTTCCATTGCTGCAAAAGTTACAGGTTGATGTTTGACAACGTTTTTAGCCGCTAAATCTCCAGTTGGAAACGCAACTAATAAGCTAGAAATTAATCCGAAGACAACTCCAGTTTTCACAAAAAGTTTACCAAATTCATGATGCTTATTATTTAGTAAATAAAAGGCTCCAATAGCTGCAACAACAAATGATGATGTCACTAACGAAGCTGCTTGATTATGTAAATAAGAAGGTAATAACCAAGGATTAGAAAATAAAGCACCAAAGTTATTTAGTACAAATTTTCCGTTTTCTAAGATCTCGTAGCCAACTGGATATTGCATCCAAGAATGTGTTGCTATAATTAAATAACCACTTGCCCAAGAGCCTAAAAAGACGAGAAAACCAGTGAGAAAATGTAGTTTATGACCTAAGAGTTTCTCACCAAATAAAAAGAGTCCTAAAAAGGACGATTCTAAAAAGAAGGAAAACATACCTTCCATTGCTAAGGTTTGACCTATAATACCACCTGTAAGCTCCGAAAACTTAGCCCAATTGGTACCAAATTGAAATTCCATAGGAATACCAGTAACGACTCCCATTGCAAAATTGAGCGCAAAAATCTTCATCCAGAATTTTGCAGCATCGTTATATTTCTCCATTTTGGAGTATAGAAACTTACCCTTAAAGTAGACTATCAATAGTGATAATCCCATGGTTAATTGCGGAAATAAGTAGTGAAATGTGATTGTAAATGCAAACTGCATTCTATCATAAAAGAGCATGTCTTCCATATTCTGAATTTTAGATTATAAAAATACGACACAGACCTTAAAATCCATGTAACTTTTATTACAAAAAAGCCTCAAAAAGAGGCTTTTTATAATATTGATTAACTCTCTAATTATTTTTTAAGAATGCTATCTAAAATTACATCTTTATCTAATTTTTTAGTACAGAAAAACCAATCTTTACAGTCTAAATCATCAGTAGATGTCATGCGTTCTTCTGCGACACCACAAGATCCAGCTGGAGACACAATAACATCGTCACCAGGATTCCAATCTGCAGGAGTTGCAACGTTAAATTTATCTGAAGTTTGCATTGCAATTAAGGCTCTGTATAGCTCATCAAAATTACGTCCTAAACTTAATGGGTAATATATAATTGCTCTTACAGTTTCGTTTGGATCTACAAAAAAGACAGCTCTTACTGCTTGTGTTTTGCTTTCACCTGGTTGAATCATTCCATATTTTTTAGCAACTTCCATAGAAATATCTTCAATTAAAGGAAATTTAACTTCAATGTTTTTCATTCCGTTAAATTCAATTTTGTCTTTAATAGTTCTTAACCAAGCAATATGACTGTATAAACCATCAATTGACAAACCTATAAGACTACAATTTGCCTTTTCAAATTTTTCTTCTAAATGCGCAAATGTCATAAACTCAGAGGTGCAAACAGGCGTAAAATCTGCAGGATGGCTAAATAAAATAGACCATTTTCCTTTATAATCTGAAGGGTAATTAATATCTCCTTGTGTTGTTACAGCTTTAAACTCTGGTGCTTTATCACCAATTCTTGGCATTGCAAATGTTTCTTGTTGTACGGTTTCTAAAGTATTCATAATATTAATAGTTTTAAATTATTTATACTGTAAAATTACTTTAGAACTCCATTTTGGTTTGTAACATTTGTCACTTAAACAATATTAAAAGTTTATACTATTATAAGGAAAAACAATAAAAGATAAAAAAGTCCTAATTACTAAAAAACATGATAAAAATCATCTTAGATAATAGTACTTAATCTTATTTTTGCAATGATGAAAATAAGCACGATCATATTTACATATTTTTTAACATCGCTTATACTATTTAATAGTACTAGAGTGACGATAAATTATACTTATTATAATTTAGATCCTGTTAGTTTTATTGAAACATTTTGTGAAAATCTAGATAAACCAGAATTGAAATGTAACGGAAAATGTCATTTAAGTAAGATTGCTAAAACACAAGATAAAGATCAAAAAACTCCAGAAAGCGTTGTAGACTTTAAAGAGCTTATTTTATTTACAAATACTTTTGAGCCTGTTACATTTCAGCAAAAAACACATCTTAAAAAACCAAATTTAACAGCTTACCAAAATCTATATTCCTACAATTCTATATACGATTGTTTTCATCCTCCACAAGTTTAATTTCCCTTCTGTAAATGGTAGTTTAAGCTACCACAAATACTAAAGTTAAATTCAAAATCACTATAATGAAAACATTTTATAGTGTGCTATTATGCGCACTCATCACAGTCATGTCTTTTGGTCAAGAAAAAAATGAAACTAAAAAAGACACCACAAAACAAAAAATTACAAAACTAGATGAAGTTATAGTTACTGGTAATTCTAAAAATGATCCAGTACTTACAGTCGTTGCTAATAAATATGACGAAAAAATTGTGCAACCTAAAAATGTAGCCGATTTATTTAATAACATCAACGGTTTTTCGGTTATAAAAAGAGGTAATTATGCAATAGACCCTTCATTTAGAGCTGCTCAATATGAGCAATTAAACATTCAGTATGATGGAGGCACAAAGGCTATGCATGCTTGCCCAAACAGAATGGATCCTATTACCACACATATTATTCCTGAAGAAATTTCAAAAATTGAAATCATCAAAGGACCATACACCGTTCGTTATGGAGCAACTTTTGGAGGGATTGTTAATTTAGTGACTCAAAAACCAGATTATGAAGATTATGGTTTACATGGAAAAGTTTCTGCAGGATATGAAAGTAACGGAAACTCGTTAGTTAACTTAGCTCAATTACAGTACATTAAAGAAAAATATGACATAGTTGCTAACGCTGGCTACAGAGATTTTGGCAATTATGAAGATGGTGATGGTATAGAAATCCCTTCGTCTTTTAGAAGTACAGACTATGGCGTTAAAATAGGATATAACTTCTCAGATGACCAACGTTTGCAAGCACATTGGAGACAATCTTTTGGTCGTGATGTTTTACATGCTGCATTACCAATGGATACTGAATATGATAACAGTAGTATTTTATCTTTAGATTATAAACTAGATCATATTGGAAACGTAGTCAAATATTTAACCGCAAAAGCTTATTATAGTTATGTGGATCATTTAATGACTAATGACAACAGACCTTCATTTATGATGATGGAAGCTTCCTCTGCTGTGGACGCAACTACTATTGGTGGTAAATTAGAACTAAATTGGATACCAGCAGAAAAATTAAATGTATTTTCTGGATTAGATGCAATGCATATTGCTAGAGATGGAGGAAGAACTAGATTGGTAAAAATAATGAATGGTAATCCTTTACAAATGCCAATGACTTTTAATGACAAAGTTTGGCAAGATTCTTATATTACTGATATAGGTGTCTTTACAGAAGCAAAATATTCTATTAGTCCTAAATCTATATTTACAGCTGGAATACGTTATGATAATGTAACATCAGACATACAAGATCCTGAAGCTGATTTTGCTGAAATGTACGATTTAGAAAAGCGAACCGAACATAATGTAAGTGGAACCGTTTCTATTAAAAATAGAGTATCTGATAATTTCACTTTAGAAGTTGCTTATGGTCGTGGAATACGATCAGCAAATATGATTGAGCGTTTTATTAATCATTTTACAGTTGGCCAAGATCCTTATGAATATATTGGTAATCCTAATTTGAAAGCTGAAGTTAATAATCAGTTTGAAATAGGGTTTAAAGGCAGAATACCTTTAAAAAATGGTTTTGATAGTTTTTCATACGAAACGTCTTTTTATTATTCATTCTTTGAAAACTATATTGTTGGTGTGATAGATCCAAGCATTTCAAGAAAATTTAATCCTACATTAGATCCTACAAGTGTAAAAGTATTTCAAAATATAGACGAATCCTACAAAACTGGCTTTGAAGCTATGGCTCAAGTAGATTTCTTGAAAGACTACTATTTTAAAACAGAGTTTGCTTATGTGTATGCTAAAAACAAAGACTTAAATGAATCCATACCATTAACTCCACCTTTTACTACGAAGTTAAGTTTAGGTTTTCAAAAAGAGAAATTTTGGGGAAATATACAATACAATCTCGTTTCTAAACAAGATGAAATTTCTAGAAGTTTTGGTGAAACTGAAACCGCAGGTTATCAAACTTTGGATGTTCGTTTTGGTGTAAAACCAATAGAAAATATCACTTTAGGTGTTGCAGTTATAAATGCTTTTGATGAAGCTTATAATAACCATTTAAATTTCTCTTTTACTAATCAAGCAGATTTTGGACGAACTCCAATCACAGAACCAGGTCGTAATATATCTGCCTTTTTACAGTATAAGTTTTAAAACATTCATAATTTAAATAAAAAAAGGAGCGCATATTAAATGTGCTCCTTTTTTTTTTACAAGGTAATTATTAAGCTGAAATATTAAGTTGATGTTTTATATTGAAATTAAAAAGCACCTTAGATGTATAAAAAATTCATCATTAACTTAATAAAAATCACAACTGTTTACTTATGCACTTTACAGGTGTTAATTCCGAAAAGCGTGTATAAAGGACAGAAACTAACCAAACTAGTTAATACAAATATTGCTGATAGAGCTAATAGAATGTATGCTAGAGTTCCTTCGATAATTCCTTGCCAATAAAGAATTGCAATAACAATTGCTATCAAAACTCTTACAGCTTTATCCATTTTTCCCATGTTTACTTTCATAGTGTTTATTTTAAATTTAATATCTAAAAGATTTAGATTAATTTTTTAAGTATTAGAAGCAATGATGTTTATGATTTCATCTTTTTGTAGCACACCAGATTGTCTCCAAATTTGTTTTCCTTCTTTAAACAAAAGCATTGTTGGCACACCTCTAACTTGATATTTTGAAGCTAAGCTTTGATTTTTATCTACATCTATTTTAATAATAGATACACGATCACCTAAGCTATCTTTAACCTGTTTTAAAATTGGACTCATCATTTTACATGGTCCACACCATTCTGCAAAAAAATCTACTAAAACGGGTTTTTCTTGATTTATAATTTCTGAAAATTTGCTCATACCTGACGTTTTTCAAATTAGTCATTAAAAGTAACACTCCAAATACCTCTAACCTCATTAACATTGTAGCCTAAAGCTTTATCTTTTGGGTATAGAAATTCTATTTTTTCTAGTATTGGCTTTTTAACATCCTGCTCTGGTTTACCATGACATTGTAAACACATTGAGTTGGTCGTAATAGGATAATAAACTTGCACTTTATTATCTATTTTATCTATTATTGGTTTTGGTTCTCTATTATTTTTTATATCGTTTTTAAAAGAATTAATATACGTCAATTCTTTTTCATTTGCTTGATTATTTTGATTTCTAGGTTTATCTGAAACTCTTTTTATTTCTGCATTATGCAAAACAGACATACTATCTGTTAATGGATATGCTTTTTCATTACAAAAAACTAAAGCTTCTAAAGTTCCTTTTTTTTGAATAGTTCCCATTAAGTTTTTACCTAAAACTGCTTTAGTACTTAAAGCATATTTTAATCCACGTTCTCCATATGTTAAAGTATCAAAATTGGTTTGCGCTTGTTGCTTTTGCATGCCTTTACCTTGACCTTTTCCCTTTCTATTACCTTTTCCTTTACCTTTTCCATTATGGTTTCCTTTTTCTTCATTAAAATGACTTTCAAACCATTCTGGTTGGTCTATTTCAAAATCATACATATAATCTGCTATTTGCTTAATCGTCTCTTCTGGAAATGCTTGTTTAGGCATCACTCCAAAACGTTTAACTGCACCAAACATTTTAGCATCTTCTGCATTAGGGTTTTTAATCCAAGATTGCATTGCAGCTATAAATTGCTCTTTCGTAGTATCGTCATTTAAGTAATGTTTTTTAATAGCAATCATTGGTGGACCAATTCTATCCTCTTGACTAGCAGATGGACTGTGACAGGTATAACAATTGGTTTCCATAAGTTTTTTACCTGGGTGCTTATTAGTGTCCTGTTTGTTTACTAATGCTGAATACTCTTTATTTTTAGAGTTATTACAGCTAAACATCAGTACAGAAAAAATTAAAAATATTAAGAGGTTTTTCATTTTCTAAATTTTATTTTGAAATCTTGCCTGTTGCACAACTCACGAATGATTTTGCTTTAGACACCAAATTATTATCATCATCTATAGAAGGATATCCTAATGCTTTGAGTTTATCTTTCACAGCTAAAGCATCAAAATCATTTATATAATTAAAAGACACTTTACTTTCATCTATATCAACACGTATATCTGAAATATGTTTTATTTCAGAAATTTTAGTAGTTATTGTGTTTGCACAACCACCACATTTTAAATTCTGTACTAGTACTGAAGTTCTCATACACTTAGTTTTAATTATAATTTAAAAAACCTCCTTTAAGATCATAAATTTCGGTAAATCCCATAGCCTCCAATTTGTTTGATGTTTGTCTGCTTCTGCTTCCGCTTCTGCAATACACATAGACTGGTTGTTCTTTATCTAATTTATTAAATTCTACATTAAAATTTCCGGAGTAAAAATCTATATTTATTGCATCTTTTATATGTCCAGAGTTAAACTCGTCTGATGTTCTTACATCTATTAATTGCACATTTTTATTTTCGGTTTGTTCTTTAAATTCTGTTAAAGACAATACCTTAATAGCATTACTTTGAAATGTATTTACACCAAATAACGCAGTAAAAAGCGACATAATAATTACGTATTTCATTGTGGGTTTGTTTACTATAAAATTAATTTAAATGAACGTATTAGTTGGTAACCTTTGTTACACAAAAAAAGCACGCACTACATGACTGTAATACGCGCTTTTCACTAACCAATACACTAAATTTTTATTTCAACGTTGAAGGACAAACATATGCTGTTGTTGGTACCGAAGTATTTTTTATAGCTCCAAAACCTCCTGCAATATCTATTAAATTATGTATGCCTCGACTTTTTAAAATTGATGCTGCAATTACAGATCTGTAACCTCCTGCACAATGTATATAGAAAGGTTTATTATCTGGAAATTCACTTAAATGATTATTAAGTGTATTTAAAGAAGTAAGTTTAGCTCCTTCAACATGCTCTGCAGTATACTCTCCATCCTTTCTAACATCAAAAACTACGTCTTTATTATCTGCATAACGATTTGCAAATTCTTCGGCAGAAATTGAAGTTAATGTATCATAATCCATTCCTGCATTTTTCCACGCTTCAAAACTACCTTCTAAATAACCTATAACATTATCAAAACCAACACGAGAAAGTCTTGTTATAACTTCTTCTTCTCTTCCTATTGGAGCAACTAATAATATTGGCTGACTTACATCAGCTATTAATGCGCCAACCCAAGGTGCAAAATCACCGTCTATACCTATAAAAATAGAACGCGGAATATGACCTTTTACAAATTCGGTTTGATTACGCACATCTAATACAATGGCTTCGGTTTCGTTTGCAGCAGCTTCAAAAGCTTTAGGTGCTAATGGTTTTTGTGATTTTGACATTACCTTATCAAAACTCTCATAACCTTTTATATTCATCATGACATTTTGTGGAAAGTAAGCTGGTGGCTCAGACAAACCATCTAATAATTCACTTATAAATTCCTCTTTAGTCATATCTGCACGTAATGCGTAATTGACTTGCTTTTGATGTCCTAAAGTATCTGTAGTTTCTTTACTCATGTTTTTACCACACGCAGATCCTGCTCCATGATTTGGGTACACAATTAAATCATCACTTAATGGCATAATTTTATTCCGAAGAGAATCAAATAAATAACCTGCTAATTTTTCTTGCGTTAAATCTGAAGCTATTTTTTGTGCTAAATCTGGACGACCAACATCTCCAATAAATAATGTATCACCAGTAACGATACCATGCTCTTTTCCGTTTTCGTCAATTAACAAATACGTTGTACTTTCCATCGTGTGACCTGGAGTGTGAATTACTTTGATTTTGTAATCTCCTACTTCAAATATTTGACCATCTTTAGCAATTATAGCTTCGTAAGAAGGTTTTGCCGTTGGACCAAATACTATTTGTGCTCCAGTTTTTGCTTTTAAATCTAAATGTCCAGAAACAAAATCTGCATGAAAATGTGTTTCAAAAATATATTTGATTTTTGCATCATCTAATTTTGCTCTATCAATATATGGTTGAACCTCTCTCAACGGATCTATAATTGCAGCTTCACCTTTACTTTCTATATAATAAGCTGCATGTGCTAAGCAACCTGTATAAATTTGTTCTATTTTCATTTTTAAATACTATTTTATATGCTATTCAAAAATAGTTTTAATATCTATTTTATGATGTAACAAAAGTTACATTATTAAAGATCAATAACTTTAATATGGTTTCTATTCAATTCTATTTTACCATCAATTTCTAGAGTTTTTAGTAATCTAGATATAACGACACGAGATGTGTGCAAATCTCCTGCAATTTGTTGATGGGTTACATGGATAACTTCATTATGGTTAACCATTGCTTTATCTTTAAGATATTTAAACAAACGCTTATCCATTTTTAAAAAGGCAATGGTATCTATAGCTTCTAACAACTCTGTCATACGGTTATGGTAGCTTTGTAATACAAATTTCTGCCATGATTTATACTTACCTAACCATTCTTCCATTTTTGCAACAGGAATCATAATTAGCTTCGTATCTGTTTCTGCAATGGCTCTAATTTCACTTTTAGAATTTCCTAAGCAACACGATAAAGTCATGGCACAAGTGTCTCCTTGTTCTATAAAATATAAAATGAGTTCATCGCCATCATCATCTTCTCTTAAAATTTTAATGGCTCCACTTACCAAAAGTGGCATTGATTTTATATAATCTCCAATTTCGATTAATTTAAACCCTTCAGGAATATCCTTATAAGTCCCTACGTTATTAATTTCTTGAAGTAATTCATCTTCAAACAAATACCCATAATGTTGTTGTAGTTCTTCTAACATTTTTTGTGGAATAGATTATGAATTCAAAAATAAGCATTTAAAAAAAGATTGAACTGATATATATCATTGTGATACCATTGTAAATAAAATAGTTTTATATGATAAAATATAGAAATTATGAAATCACTTATATACATCTTCGCGTTGTCATTATTAGTAAGTTGTTCTACTACAAGAGTTGCTGATAGTTGGGTAAATAATGATTATAAGAACTATCAACCAAAGAAAATTCTAATTATTGGACTCACAGATAACCTTAGTGGAAGAACATTATTTGAAGAACAATTAAAAAAAGAACTCTCTAACAGAGGTATTGAAGCTGTTGAGAGTTATAAAGTGTTTAAACCAACATTCACTAGTTCAAAACAAACCGAAAAAGAAATTAATGAAGAAATAAAAAGACTCTCTAAGGATGGTTTTGATGCTGTTTTAATTTCTGCTGTTAAAGGTGTTGATGAAAAAGTATCTTATAGTGGAGACGATTTTAGACCTTATTATTATTGGAGACGTTTTGGACGCTATTATTATTTAACGCAGGATGTCTATTATGTCAAAGGTTATTATAATAGTTATAAAATTTATCACATTGAAGCCACTTTATATAACTTAAAGGAAGACAATGATAAATCTTTGGTTTGGGTTGCTTCATATGATATTGTAGATCCTCAACAAATTAATAAAACAGTTGATAATTATGTGACAGCTATTATTAAATCGTTGGAAAAACATCAAATTGTGAAGAGTAATTAGAAAGTTAACCTTTGAGGTTTCATTTCACTCTAGTAGCTACACTATTGTGAGGTTTTTTCTTCCTTTAACTTCACTTTCAATTCTGGTATTTTAATTAATTCAATAGTCGTTGAAGCAAGAATCACTTTTCCATTTGTAGCTTCAAACTCTTTTCTGATTGTATCATTTAAAAGATGTTTTGTAAGTCGACGTTTTTTAAAATCGACAATATATCTCAAATTGAATTGAATCCAATTATCTGTTAAAGTAATTGCCAATGTAGGATCTACTTGAGCATCTTCTATATAATATTTATTAACAACTTCGCTCCATTGAGCCTTTGAATTAGCTGTATATTCTGAAAGTGTTTCTGTAGCAATTTTAATAATAATTGATTTTGCCAAATCAATATCAGATCCAAAGTGAATTGGTAAATTAAATTCGTCCCAAATAAACGGAAAATCATTAGAGTAATTATATATAGGTCCTTTAAACACAAAAGCATTACTTAGTTTAACTATACGTCCACTGTAATTATCACTAGTTACCCATTCGCCAATTTCCATCATAGTGGTATAAATACTATCAACGTCAATGACATCACCTTTGATACCGTTAATTTCTATACGATCGCCAGGTTTATAAACTTTCACTAAAAAAATGTACATAGAACCAGCTATGCTTAAAATTAATTCTTGAAGTGTAAATGCTAATCCTGCAGTGAATAAACCAATAATTATAGTAAAATCTTTTATGGCTCCAGAAAAAAAAGTGATTACTAAAAACACAAGTACTATATAGCCTAGAATTTCTATTCCTTTTTGCGCTTTATAGCGTATAACTGTGTTTGGTATTTTTCTTTTTAAATAGCGTCTTAGTAGTTGAATGCCAAGTAATATAAGAGTAAGTATCAGTAAAAACTTGATCATACTCAAAACAAAAGGATTGTTGTTAAGCCATTCTTTTATAGGCTCTAGTTCTGTCATAGGATTGCTTTTATAATTCCTCGAAAGAATTCAGCTTATTATTAAGTGTTTTTATTTGAGATTGTAGCTGTTCTACTTGTTTTAATAGGTTATAAATGGCATCAATACCTTCAATATTTATATTAAGGTCATAATGTAAACGCATCATTTTTTCTACATCATTAATTTGATTGGTTTGCAAATAATTTTCATCTTCAGTGATGGTAATTTCAACCAGTTCATATTCATGAAGCGTATGTATAAATGCTTCTGAAACTTTATAATGTGTACAAAATTGCTGTATTGAGATAAGTTGTGTCGTGTCCATTTTAACGTAATTTTGAAAGTTCAACAAAGAGTTCTTTTTCTTTAGCAGAAAGATTTGTAGGTGTTTTTATAGTATAGGTTATAAATAAATCACCAAATTGTCCATCTTTTTTATACTTCGGAAAACCTTTTCCCTTTAACTTAACTTTGGTTCCATTTTGGGTTTCTGGTTTTACTGTTAATTTTACTTTTCCGTCGAAAGTATCAACCATAATTTCACCACCTAAAAGCGCTTTGTATAAATCTAAATCTACTGTAGCGTATAAGTTATCACCATCTCTTTTAAATTTAGAATCATTTGTTATTGAAAATTCAATATACAAGTCTCCATTAGGTCCACCATTAACTCCTTTTCCACCATGACCTTTTATTTTTATTATTTGACCATTTTCTACACCTGCAGGAATCGTTATACGAATATTTTTAGAATTCACTGTTAAGGTTTGCTTATGCGAAGTGTATACATCTTTGAGGTTTAACTTTAATTGCGCATTAAAATCTTGACCTTTAAATTTCACTTCTCTACCACGACTTCCTGAGGCTCTTCCTCCAAACATAGAACCAAAGAAATCTGAAAAATCTTCCTCAGAATAACCTCCTTGAGGACCTTGAGAACTACTTTGATATTGCTTTTGTTGTTGTTTTGCCTTTTCGTACTCTTCAGAATGTTTCCAATGCTCTCCATATTCATCATATTTTTTTCGATTTTCTGGATGACTTAAAACTTCATTGGCTTCATTAATTTCTTTGAATTTCTTTTCAGCAACTTTATCATTAGGATTTAAATCTGGATGGTATTTACGAGCCAGTTTCCTGTAAGCTTTTTTGATATCGCTCTCTGTTGCATTTTTTGAAATGCCTAATATTTTGTAATAATCTATAAATGCCATTACTGTTTATTATGTGTTTTTATGTATTCTTTTAATATGTCTTTGAGGCTTTCTAAATACTCTTCCATAATTGAAACATCCATATCTGGATGAACATTTGTTGGTATAGTTATTGGATTTTCGTCTAAAGTAGCATAGAGTTCTGGGTAATTAACTTCTATACTAGTTGTTAGCCTTATTATCTGATTTTCTATGTCTTGTAATGTTTTCATAATGTCCTTTAAAATTACGGATTAAAATTAGTTTTAAATAAAAAAAGGACAAATGATTAATATCATTTAAAATAGGATTATAAAATTGTTCTCATTCTTCTTATTGCACAATTTTATTCATGACAACACAGCTAACTTTATGTTGTTTTTTAATAGTTCCAAACTTCTTAGTTATTAGTTTGAAATCATTTAGCTTACTAATAATAAATGATAAGTTCACTTTATCTTCAACCATCAAGGTTTATATTTTCTCTATAACTTATAGAGAAATACTATAACAATCCCTTTGAATAATTAAAGCTCTTTTTTGCAAATCGAGTTTTTGGAAAGTATCAATATTCTTTTGCACAAAAACAAAATGCGATGCAACAAAGATTAATATGAAAACTAAACTTTTTACGAATTATTTTTTATAACGCTCTCCTAACCACCATTTTGGTTTGACTTGTTTTTTCACCAATCCAAATTTTTTAATGGTATGTAATTCAATATGCTTTATAACATCTTCGACCGAATCGGTAACAAATAATAGTTTCATATCTTCTGGACTAATACTTTCATTCTCTGCCATTAATTGAATATGATGACACAATTCTTTATGGTATTCCGAATCGAAAATAACTATAGGAAAATCTTTAATTACATTGGTTTGAATCAGTATTAAAGCCTCAAACAATTCGTCTAGTGTACCAAAGCCTCCAGGCATTACAATAAAACCATAAGAATATTTCACAAGAATAACTTTACGTAAAAAGAAGTATGGTATGTCAATCCATTTGTGCAGATACTGATTTGGCTTTTGCTCGAATGGTAGTATAATATTACAACCTACAGAGTATCCTCCAGTTTCATAAGCCCCTTTATTAGCAGCCTCCATAATTCCTGGACCACCACCTGTCATTACTGTAAATCCTGTTTTTGCTAATGCTGCTCCAATTTTTTCAGCACTCTTATAGTGTTCAGAATCTTTTGTAAATCTTGCAGACCCAAAAACAGTGACACAAGGTCCAATAAAATGCATTTTTCTAAAGGCTTTTATAAAGTTAAAAAACACTTTAAAAGCAAAGGATAATTCCTTAAAACGAGATAAAGGTCCTCGAACAAACAAAGATTCATCTTTTGATAATTTTATTTTATTAGTAGTCTTCATAGCATAGTTTTTTACGTTGTCTTTTTATAACTCCATACAGCTAAACCATTCATAACAAAAGCATAAAGTAATGTTTTTAATACCTGCGGAAGAATATCATAAAAACCAGAACCTTTTAGCATAACCATTCTCATGACTTCTACAAAATACTTTATTGGGTTAAACTCTGTAATAATTTGAGCCCAATTTGGCATGCTTTCAATTGGTGTAAATAAACCACTCATTAAAATAAAAATAACTGTAAAAAACCAAGCAATAAACATAGCTTGTTGTTGCGTATCTGTAAAGTTGGAAATGAAAAGTCCTATCCCTAAAATAACCAAAATATAAATTGAAGTATAGAAATACATAAGAGGTAAACTCCCAAGCATGGGAACATTAAAGATGACTTTTGCTAATATTAAACCAACAGTTAATAATCCCATACCAATTACCCAAAACGGAAACAGTTTGCCTATTATAAACTGACTTTTTTTAATTGGTGTTACGTTGATTTGTTCTAAAGTACCAATTTCTTTTTCGCGTACGATATTCATTCCAGAAAGAAATAATGTAATCATAGTAACTAGTAAAACCAATATTCCTGGAACCATAAAGGTTTTATAATTTAAGGTTTCGTTGTACCAAAATAACGGAATAGTTTCTATTTGGATTGTTTGTATTTGTTGATCGGAAATTTGCAAGACATCAACTTTAATCTGTTTATTAAAGCGTTGTACAATTTGTGTGACATATACATTTTCAACTCCTGCTGCAGCACCATCAATTGCGTTAATGGTTACTCCTATATTATTGTGTTTATCTTTTTGCAAATCGCGCTCAAAATAGTTTGGGATTTCTAAAACAACATCAACTTCACCTTTAAGCATTGCTGCACTTGCTAATGATTCCGAAGAAAAATCTGTTAAAACATTAAAGTAATTAGAAGCACTAAATTTCTCAATTAATGCTCTGGATGTTGACGTATGATCATTATCAATGTAACCAAACTTGATATTCTTTACTTCAAAAGTAGCTGCATTAGATAAAATAACGAGTTGCAATAATGGCAATATAAAAATAATAGGAAGCATACCTTTATTTCTAAAAATTTGCTTAAACTCCTTTTGTATAATGTATAGTATTGTTTTCATATCACTTCCTACCTTACGGCTCCGCTTAAGATAAACTTCAGTGGGAATCTCTTTTTAAATTTCATTTTTTAATAAACATCTCGACTACGTTCGATGATACAACTTTACTCTTTTACTCTAATCGTATTTTATATTTCTTTACACTTATTGCAATAAAAAACACAGTCATTCCAACTAAAATCAAAGTTTCTTTCCAAACATATTGTAATCCAACACCTTTAAGCATAATGCCCTTAATGATTATTATAAACCATTTTGCTGGTACAATATTGCTAATCATTTGCAATGGCAAAGGCATACTTGAAATAGGAAAAATAAATCCCGAAAGTAAAATTACGGGAAGCATTAATCCCATTAAAGAAATCATCATTGCGGTTTGTTGTGTTGCTGAAATGGTAGAAATTAAAATCCCTAAAGCTAAAGCACTAATTATGAAAAGAACACTTTCAAAAGCCAATAAAAACAAACTTCCTTGAACTGGCATTTTGAAGATAAATATGCTCAACACAACAATAACTATAGCATTTATAATTGATAGAAAAATATACGGAAACACTTTCCCAACAATAACTTGAATTGGTTTTAAAGGTGAAACCAAAAGGATTTCCATAGTTCCTAATTCTTTTTCTCTAGTAATAGAAATGGACGTCATCATAGCAGAAACCAACATTAAAATAATAGTCATAACACCAGGAACAAACATGTATACACTTTTTAATTCTGGATTGTAAACCATACGTGTTTGTGGTATAATTTGATAGGCGATTGTAATGTTTTTATTCAATCCTTTTTGATATTGCTGAAGAATGGCGTTGACATAATTACTTATTGTATTTGCAGTATTTGGATCTGTTGCGTCTGTAATAATTTGAATTGTAGCTTTGTTTTTTTTAATAAGGTTTTTACTGAAATCTGCTTCAAAATTCAAAACGGCTTTAACCTGACCTTTTTTAAACACTGAAGCAATATCTGCCTCACGATTAATCATTTGTTTAACACTGAAATATTTAGAAGCCGAAATCTTATTAATAATTTCTTCAGTAGTTGCGTCTTTTGAATGGTCTAAAATGGCAATATCAACATTATTGATTTCATTAGTAATCGCAAAACCAAAAAGCATGATTTGGGCAATTGGCATACCAAAGAGAATAAATAACGAGCGTCTATCTCTAAAAATATGATAGAATTCTTTTTTTATGAAGCCTATAAATCTTTTCATCTCATGTTCCTGCGAAAGCAGGAATCTCTTTTTAAGTTATTATTTTTCTATTTCACCCTTTGATCTGTAATCTATTACACAGAGATACACAGAGATACACAGAGAAACCACTGAGGTTCAAAGAGTTTTTATACTGCAAACTGTGACTGCGACTGCAAACTTTATTTTCATCCTCTAGCTAGTTTTAAAAACACATCATTCATGTTGGCAGCTTGATAATGCTCTTTTAATTTTTTAGGTGTATCTAAAGCTTCAATTTTTCCATTTACCATGATAGACACTCTATCGCAATATTCTGCTTCATCCATATAATGTGTGGTTACAAAAACGGTTGTACCTAAGCTTGCTGCTTTATAGATCATTTCCCAAAACTGTCGTCTTGTAATGGGATCAACTCCACCTGTTGGCTCATCTAAAAACACAATTTTTGGATCGTGAAGTAAAGACACCGAAAAGGATAATTTCTGCTTCCAACCTAATGGTAAGGATCCTACTAATTTATTTGCCACTTTTTCTAGCCCTAACTCCTCTATTAATACAGCAGATTTTTCTTTGATAATTTTTCTTGACAAACCATAAATTCCACCAAAGAATGTGATATTTTCTTTAACGGTTAAATCGTCATACAAGGCAAATTTCTGACTCATATAACCTATGTTTTTTTTGATGTCTTCTGCATTAGTAAACACATCAAAACCTGCAACCATAGCTTTACCCGAAGTTGGTTTTGAAATACCAATTAGCATTTTCATAGCTGTTGTTTTTCCTGCTCCATTTGCTCCTAAAAATCCAAAAATTTCGCCTTTTTCGACATTAAAAGTTATAGCATTTACGGCTGTAAAATCTCCAAACATTTTGGTTAACCCTTCTACTTGTATGACTTTAGTGTTATTCATTATTTTGCCAATTCCATAAATGTGTCTTCAATAGTAGCTACTGTTTTATCAATTTCTATATTGGACAAATTTTTCAATTCTAAATACATTTGTAATTCTTCTGGATTAAAATCGGATCTACGATCTGTATAATGTACATATTCACCAAAAGGATACACGCTGTGGTTGTGCTCATAGTTTTTTAAACTGTTAATGAGCTGATACATATTATTTGCTCGTACATTATAAATTTGCTTTGGATAATGTTTTACAATGGCCTCAGGTGTATCAATCTCTAAAATTTTCCCGTCTTGAATGAGTGCAATTCTATCACATAATGCAGCTTCATCCATATAAGGTGTAGACACCAAAATAGTAATATCCCTTTGTTGTAATCGTTTCAACATTTCCCAAAATTCTTTTCTAGATACTGGGTCAACTCCTGTTGTTGGCTCATCTAAAAACAACACTTTAGGTTTATGGATTAACGCACAACACAACGCTAACTTTTGTTTCATTCCACCAGATAATTTTCCTGCTCTTCGATCTTTAAATGGTTCTATTTGCACATAAATTTCTTTTATTAAATCGTAATTTTCTTCAATCGTTGTTCCGAAAATAGTTGCGAAAAAATTTAAGTTTTCTTCAACCGTTAAATCTTGATAGAGTGAAAATTTCCCTGGCATATAACCTACACTATTCCTTATCTTTTTATAATCTGCAAGCACATCAAAACCTGCAACTGTTGCTGTACCTTCATTAGCAATTAAAAGTGTTGTTAAAATCCTAAAAAGTGTTGTTTTCCCTGCTCCATCTGGCCCAATAATACCAAACAATTCATTTGGTTTTACGGTAAAAGAAATGTCTTTTAAAGCATTTACTTTTTTGTAAGATTTTGATATGTTGTTAATGATTATGCTCATTAGTTTTTATTTATCCATAGTTCTGCTGGCATTCCTATTTTCAAACTTCCATCATTGACAACATCTATTTTTGCAGCATATACTAAAGCCACACGTTCTTCTTTTGTTTGAATTATTTTGGGAGTAAACTCTGCTTCCGAAGCAATCCAACTAATAATTCCTTTATAAGATTTCATAGTCTCTGCATCATCTATTTTCACAGTCACTTCCTGACCTATTTTGATATTTGCCAATTGTGTTTCGCTAATATAAACACGTAGTTGCATCGTGTTTAAATTGGCAATTTTATACAATGGTTTCCCAAAAGCTGTAATCTCATTTGGCTCAGCGTATTTGGTTAATACGGTTCCGTTTGATGGGTTTATGATTTTACTTTTTAGAATTTGATCGTCAATTTGTTTTAGTTGCACATCAATAGATTTTAGCTCGTTAACAACAGGTGCATTTTGGATTTCTACACTTCTAATTTGACTTTGAATAACATCAATCTCTCCTGTAATATCATCTAATTGTTTTTGCGTTCCTGCATTATCTTTTATAAGGTTTTCAGCTCGCATTTTATTTGTGTTTGCAGTTTTTAATTTAGCATTTAACACATTGATTTGTGATAAAACACCTTTTGATTTAGAACTAATTACTGCTTTTGAAACTTCTAATTGTTCTCTTTTTAATGCCAACGGAATGGTATCGATGTAACCAATAAATTGCTCCTTTTGAAGTACGTCGCCTTCACTTACATCAAATTGCATTAGTTTTCCGTTATTTTCTGATGAAATGGTTATTTCAGTAGCTTCAAAATTTCCGTAACCATCTGCTTTTCCGTTATCATTTCCGCAGGAAAACAAACTTGAAGCTATGATACTTAATCCTAATATATAGTTGTGCTTTTTCATTTTTATATATTTATTGTCCTTTAATAACATTATAATTTGCTTTTGCGAGTTGCAATTGAACCCTATGTCTCACCAACGTATTTTCATCTTCAAATAAATTGGTAAGCTCTGTTATGTAAGCTGAAGAGGTAATCACGCCATTTTTGAGTTGAGAATCTGCAGACTTAAGAACTTCTTTTCTAAGGCTAATAATTTCTAAATCTGAAGCGATAAAGCTTTCAATTTTATTGATTTCTTTTTGTTGTTGATTGAGCTCAATATTAGTATTCAATGTGAAAATTTCAGTTTCAGTATCCAAAATATCTTTGTTGACAGCTAGTGATTCTCGTTGTTTTTTGTTAGAATTCCAATCAAAAACAATCCAATTCAATTTGACACCAACAGTATAAAATGGTTGAAAAGAATTATCGAGCATATTTAATCCTGGATTACCATAACCACCTGTTGCAAAACCAAGTAATTTTGGAGAATTTTGTTTTGCGATTAAGCTTTCAGAGTTTTCTATTTCTTGTTTTTTATATTGAAATAAGTCTAATTCAGGTCTTTTTAATTCTGTATTTAATTGCGTCTCTACAAGTGGATTTTGAAATTGAGTATAAATATCTAATGGTTGAAATATTAAACTCGAAAGCGTTTCAATAAGTGCTATTTTATTACTCAACAGCTCTTGAGATTGTTGGCTTATTTTTAATAATTCTGCTTCTAACACTTTATCAGAAGATGGTAAAACCACACCATATTTAATACCTGATTTCACTTCTTTAAGTTTGGACTCTAGCTGTGTTCGTTTAGCATTTAATAACAACTCAGATTCTTGAACTAATAATACTGAAAAATAGAGTTGATTAATCTGTTGTTTTAATTGGTACAGACTAACTTCAAGTTGCTTTTGTTTCGTTTTTAATTGAGCAGATTTTAAATTTAAAGAGGCATCTGTTAATCCACCATTATAAATTAGTTGATTGACAGAAAGTGTAGCACGATATTGATCTTTATTTAATGGCTCTATATTCGCATTTGGGATAGGAATTTCAATAACATCAGACTGATATGTTGCTTGTGCATCTAAACTAAATTGTGGTAATTTTGAAGTAGAAATAATGGCTTTATCCAATTTGTTTTGTGCATCTAATAGTTGCTCTTGTTTTGCTAAAGGATAGTTTGCAGTCACTAAAGTATAACATTCTTCTAAAGAGATGCTTTGTTGTGCAACACTTGGTAATGCGATTATGAAAATTAAAATGATTAATAGTTTTTTCATTTTATGTGTTCTTTATAGAATTAATAATAAAGTCGGCAACTTCAGTTTTACGATCTTCAATTAGTTGCTTGTAGGCTTCATCATCTGTATTTGTAAATGCCATGATTAAAGGTTTAGCTACAAATGGAAAAATATTTAAAGCCATAATATTCATAAATAATTGTTCTGCACTAATCGGTTTTATAATGCCATTTTCAACTTCAATTTGAACTTGTTTTTTAAATTTCTCAAGATTAGGAAAACCTGGATTGTCTTTCATTTTCAAAATAAAATCTGGATTTCTATTGAGTTCTTGAATGATAAAATTGGGCAAATAAGGATGTTTAACAATAAATGTGATATAGTTTGATGTAAAGTGTTTCACTTTCTCTTCAATAGAAGAATCATCATTTAAAACAGCATTTAATTGTGGTGCTAATAATGAAAACGCATTTTTAAATACGGCTTCAAACAACAATTGTTTATTTCTATAATAGTAATGAAGCATAGCTTTATTAATACCTGCTTTATCTGCAATTTCTTGCATTCTAGCTCCAATCATTCCTTTAGTCTGAAATATACTTTTTGCAGCGTTTAATATTTGTTCTTCGGTATTTTCGTCTTTTGTTTTTTTCATTTCAACTAAATGGTTTAACCAATTGGTTAACAAAGATACAAAAGTTTTACATTTGAGCAACCAACTCTATGCTAGCATTTTAAAATTCTGATAATTCAATTTGCTTTATTTACAAAATTTTTATCATGAGCTATCACTAAAAGGGACAAACTTTTTTCAATACTTAACTACTTTAAAATATTGTATATATTTTCTTCATTATAGTGATTCAAATTCCCTCTAGATTCAAATCCGATACTTATGAAAGGGCTATTTAATAGAGCAATAGCAACGCATTGTTATCTTTTTAATAGGCTAATTTTGATTGTAACATTATATATTCATTCAGGTTTACAAAATCAATAGCTCCAACTAGTTTGCCTTGATTTACTACCGGAATAAATTTTTGCTTCTTATTATAAATGAGAGGATATATTGATTTAAGATCATCTGTATTTTTGACTGTTTTAAAGTTTGTATCCATCACATTTCCAACTAAAACATTCTTATTTGAGTTTTCAATTATTTGTCTATGATATAAAAGCCCTTTAATTAAACCGTCTTCAGTTACAACAAAGTTAATTTCAGTTCCAGAAATTATCTTATTAACTACAAGATCTATAGAATCTTTAGGATTAAATGTTGTTATATTAAGTAACATTGCATCTTCAACAGTATGACCTTTAAGTAATGCCATATGTTGTACCATTTGATTTTCGCCATAGGCTCCTAAAAATATAAACAAAGCAATAAAAATGAGAAACGGATTATAAAGTAAACCAACTAATAAAAATACAACTGCGATAAATTGACCTATACTTGCTGCTATTTGTGTTGCTTTTACTCGATTTATTTTTAAAGCTAATAATGCTCTTAATAATCGTCCGCCATCCATTGGGAAAGCAGGAATCATATTAAACAATACCAAACCAACGTTTACTATAAATAAGAAAAATAAAAAATTCTGAAATGTGAAACTCACAAATATTTCATAGGCATCTGTAAAACTTTGACTGAATATATCTTCTATTGGAACTACAAAATATAGTAAAATAGCTATAACAACATTAACTAAAGGACCTGCTATAACTATGAGAAGTTCTTGCTTAGGAGACTCTGGTATTTTGTCAAAACTTGCCACACCTCCTATTGGAAGCAATGTTATTTTTTCGGTTTTAACACCAAAATGTTTTGCTGTTAAAGCGTGACCCAGTTCATGCAGTACGACACACAGAAAAACTGCTAAAACAAAAGCAATGTTAAAGAAAATACTATCTGCGCTTCCTCCTCGTTTTAGCTCATCAAATACAATCCAAGCAATTAAAAAGAAAAATGTCCAATGCACTTTTATTTTTATTCCAGAAATACTACCTAAACTTAAATTACTTTTCATGTTTTAGTTCTTAATAGTAATTAATGACCATTTGTTTTTATCCAAAAAAGCATATAGATTATCTGATAGGCGTTTTGAATTAATTTTAGGTGGTTCTTTCAAAAACTTTCTATCCAAAACTATATTAACTCCTGGTGGTTTTATATAGTGTTTTATTTTACCATTCTTGTCTATAATGGTTTCAAAATATTTATAGTAAACGATATCTTTGTCTAAAGCTACATTTCGACCTCTAATTTCTTTTACCAATTCTAATGCTATTGCATATCCATTATTAAAATTGGTGGCATTTAAAAATTGTGGTTCAATAATGGTTTTACCAGAAGAATCTATGTAGCCAAAATAAGAAATACCATCTTTTTCTTCCTGAATTAAACACCTATTCTCTTCAAAAATCGGATAAGTTCCTTGTGCTGATTTGGTTGAAACTAAATCATTTCTAAAACCCACAACAATATCTCCATTAGTATTAATGAATGCCCATTGACCATCTTTTTCAATAGCTGCAAAACCCTCATGTATAGGCGAGATATAATCAATATTTTCAAGAGATTGTGTAAAACTAAAGATTGGGATTAACACAATAACTATAAATAAAATGATTGCTTTTTCTACTTTTAGATACGTTTTCATAATGTCGTTTTAATTTGAGTTAATACTATTAATAATATCTTGTTTTTGAAGTACTCCAGATTGTCGCCACACTTGTTTCCCTTTTTTAAACAATAACATAGTAGGCACACCACGAACTTGGTATTTGGCAGCCAAAGGTTGATTTTTATCTACATCAATTTTTATAATTTTCACACTTTCTCCCAGTTCTTCTTTAACCTGTTTTAATATTGGCGCCAACATTTTGCATGGTCCACACCAATCAGCAAAAAAATCGACTAAAACAGGTGTGTCAGAATTTATTATATTGTTAAAACTATTTTTCATTTTCTATCTTATTTATAACATTCTCTAATTTAAGACTTACCTCTTGAGCTACTTTCCCTAGTGTCTTACTATCTACAGCTTGCATAGATACCATAGGATTTATTGCAGAGACTTCAATGACATTAGGCGAATGCTCTTGTATAATAACATTACATGGTAACATAGTCCCTATCTTATCCTCTGCCATCAATGCTTGATATGCAAATGGTGGGTTACAAGCGCCTAAAATTGTATATTTTTTAAAATCTACTTGTAGTTTGTCACTTAAGGTTTGCTGTATATCAATTTTTGTAAGCACACCAAATCCTTCATTTTTTAGTAGCTCAACTACCCTCTTTTCTATGGATTCAAAACGTCCATTAACCGTCGTCGTAAAATAATAACTCATAATCAAGATTTTTTTAATTCAATGTCTAGTTTAGCTAGCATAATTAATTCTGCTTTATTAATACCTGAAAAAGCATAAGCTATTGAAGTTGCTGTTTTTAAAATCAACTTCCGAATGTCAGCTGTAAAGAGTTGGCTTTGATCATTTTTATAATTTATAAAATCATCAAAACATGCTTGAACATTAAGTTCATCAGAATGTTTAAGCCAATCAAAAACAATTTCAATTTGATAAGCAGCATCAGCTCCAAAGGCATCATTGATATCATCAACATCTAACCATTCTTGTTTAACAAATGCTTTTAATTTATCAAACTCAAGTTCTCTAACAGTTCCATCAGATGCTGCAATAGCAAAAAATAGTTTTCCTAAATTTTGATAAAATACGAGTGTTAATTTCTTTTGAGTTGTCATGTGGTGCATTTTAAATTGTACAGTAAAAATAATTGTATCATTACATTAAAAGAATGATATAAATCAGTCTAGAACACTTCAATATTTAACATTAGTAATTGCTTTTGATTTTTGAATAAGATTTAATTATCTTTATATAACTTAAATTCAACCTTTATAAATGTTCAAACAAGACAAAGAGATTTTTAATATTCTATTGGGTTCCATTTCAGAAGGCGTTATCGTTGTTGATGAACTTCAAAATATAGTTGAAACCAACAAATCCGCAGAGCTCATGTTTGGATATAACAGTAAAGAGTTGCTCAATCAACCTCTTAATATCTTAATTCCACAAAATTATCATGCAAAACATGGTGACCATTTTAAAGGTTTTGTAAAAGATCATAAACAACGTCGAATGGGACACGGTCGGGATATTTTTGGCGCCAAAAAAGATGGTAGTATTTTTCCACTTGAAGCCAGTCTTAACCCTTTTTCTGTATACGGTAAGAATTTTGTTATGGCATTGATTGTTGATATTACAGAACGTAAAAAATTAGAACAAGAAAAAAATCATTTAACAAAAATTATTTTAGAATCTCTAAATGAGGTTTATGTATTTGATGCAAAAACGCTACAGTTTATAAATGCTAATTTTGGAGCTCAAAAAAATATAGGTTATAATTTAGAGGAAATTATTACCATGACACCTGTTGATATTAAACCTAATTATACAGAATCTCAGTTTAGAAAAGAGCTTGAAAAACTCAATCAAAAAAACATTGAAAAAATTGAATTTGAAACAGTTCATCAAAGAAAATCCGGAAGCACATATCCTGTAAACGTACATTTGCAACGTTCAAAATTAGGTGATAGAGATGTGTATGTAGCTATTATTTTAGACATCACAGAACAAAAAAATTATACTGAGAAATTAGAAAAAACAGTAGACATTAGAACTAAAGAATTAAAAACTGCTTTAACTGCCGAAAAAGACCTTAATGATTTAAAAACAAAGTTCTTATCTATGGTTTCTCATGAATTTAAAACTCCTTTAAGTGGTATTTTAACTTCAACAATTTTATTAAATAAATATAAATTAACCGAACAGCAAGATAAACGAGAAAAACATATAAGAACAATTAATGATAAAGTACAATATCTCAATACCATTTTAAATGACTTTCTTTCCGTAGAAAAATTAGAAAAAGGGAAATTCAATTATAAATTCACCAATTTTAAATTAAGTAAAGTTTTAAATGAAGTCATCTATAATGCAAATATGATTTTAAAGGATGGTCAACAAATAAATTACCCAGAAAATATTGACGATCTTTCAATGTACCAAGATGAAAAAATTCTAGAGTTGGCTATATCTAATTTAATATATAATGCGATTAAATATTCTTCTGAAAATACGGTTATTGATATTACTATTTCTCAAAATGAAAGTCATACCACTTTTAAAATAAAAGATAATGGGATTGGGATTCCTAAAAAGGATCAAAAAAACATATTTAATCGTTATTTTAGAGCAGAAAATGCATTGCTCATGCAAGGCACTGGAATTGGACTAAATATAGCAAAAGATCATTTAGAAAATTTAAATGGCACTCTTACTTTTGAAAGTGAAGAACATAAAGGGTCTACTTTTACAATAGAACTTCCAAATAAAGCACAACTATGAAAAAAGTACTATTAATAGAAGATGATACAGTATTAAGAGAAAATACTGCAGAACTATTAGAACTATCAGACTATAACGTTCTAACAGCAAGCAATGGAAAAATAGGACTTGAAATGGCATTAGATCATTTACCAGATATTATTGTTTGCGATATTATGATGCCAATTCTTGATGGTTATGGTGTGCTTGAAGGTTTATCTAAACATACTGAAACAAAGTTTATCCCTTTTATATTTTTGTCTGCCAAGACTGAACGAAGAGATGTTAGAAAAGGTATGAATTTAGGTGCAGATGATTACATCACAAAACCTTTTAATGAAGATGAAATTATGAGTGCTATTAAAAGTAGAATAGCAAAAGCGTCCATCTTAAAAGAGGAGAGGGAATCCCTTAAAAATTCACCTTCTAATACTGAAGATGAACTAAGAACATTAAATGATTTAAAAAATTTCTTTGATGATAATGGCACCATTTTTAATTACAAAAAAAATGATATCATTTACAAAGAAGGTCACAATTCTAATTACATCTATTTAATTATTAAAGGCGCTGTAAAGTGCTTTAAATTTGATGAAAAAGGAAAAGAGCTCACCACAGCACTTCATAAAGAAGACGATCTATTTGGTTATACATCTTTTACACATAATATACCTTACAGAGAAACCGCAACAGCAATCAAAGACTTAAATTTAGTTGGTGTTTCTAAAGCAGAATTAAAAGAGGTATTGAATAATAATCATAAATTGACATTAGAGGTTATCCAATTACTAACTGATGATCTCACAGGTGTTAAAGATCAACTTTTACAAATGGCATACAGCTCAGTTCAGAAAAAAACCGCATCTACTATTTTACGGTTTGCTGAAAAAATAAATTCAAAACCTGATGATCCAATTAAAATCTCGCGGAATGATTTGGCAAGCGTTGCTGGTATTGCTACCGAAACATTAATTAGAACGATCTCCGATTTTAAAAAACAAGGTCTCATAGAATTAGAAGGTAGAAATATTAAAATTTTAGATCTTCAGAAGTTACATGATATCTACTAATTATTCCTTGCTGTTTTTTTAAACATGAGAAATATCATTTCTTTTCATTCATCATAAATTTAGATTTGTTCATAATGAGAAATTTAAAAGATGAATATTTTATTACCAACAGATTTTTCTGAAAACTCTTGGAATGCCATAGCATATGCCTTAGATTTTTTTGAAAATATAACATGTAACTTTTATGTACTCCATGTTAATAGAATAGAAAACTTAGTTGTAGGTGATTCTGTTTATATCCCAACACATGAGGAAATAGAAAACAATTACATAAAGCCTTCAAAGAAAAAACTAAAAGACTTATTGAGGAAAATTAGTCTTCGTGCTAATCATAATAAGCAACATAAATTTTACACCTTAAGTGATTATGGCTTTTTTATAGAATCTATTAGGAAGCATGTTGAGGAGAAAAAGATTGACATGATAATAATGGGTACTAAAGGTGCTTCAGGACTTAAAGAATATATTATTGGCAGCAATTCTGGTGAAGTAATTAAAAAAGTGAAATGCACAACATTAGTTGTGCCAGAACACGCACGATATTCTAAAATAAAAGAAATTGCATTTCCAACCGATTTTAGTTTATCATACGATATAAACACATTACAACCATTTGCCAATTTACTAAACAAGGTTAAAGCAAGTTTACGAATTATTCATATCCAAAAAAAGGACACTGTATTAAATACCGATCAGCATACAAACAAAGATGTTTTACAAGATTATTTTGAAGATTTTAAACCAAGTTTTCATTTTCTCACAAATAAAAAAGTAGAAGATGCAATCCAATGCTTTGTAGAAAGTAGAGACATAAGTTTGATTGTCATGGTGGCTAAAAATCTAAATTATTTTCAAAGTATATTTTTCCATTCTAAAGTAGAGAAGATAACCTATCATACACATATTCCATTTTTAGTATTACACGAATAAATAACTTTAAATTATGAATGAATCAATTTTTTTAGCAAAGTTTTGGGGCTGGTATCTAATTATTTTCTTTTTAATTTTAAGCCTAAATCCTAAACGTATTAAACAAATATTCAATGATCTAAATGATGAAAAATTCTTAATCATTTTTTCTTTCTTGGCTATTATTGTTGGTTTACTAAATATTTTATTTCATAATATTTGGGAACCAAACTATAAAGTTATTATCACCTTAATAGGTTGGTCATCACTATATCTAGGTTTAGCTTTATTTGTGTTTCCAAAAAAAACAGTGGTTTGGTTAGAAATCACAAATATTAAACTTGTGCAAGTGGTTTATACATTATTATTTCTTGTTGGTATCTTTTTACTTAATGTCGTTTATAATATCATACCTGTCTAAAACTTAAAATTAAGTCAGGTATGATATTACTTAACTAATAGAAATCACCATTTATAAATACGAGGCAAAAAACATGGAGTATCTCAAAAGAACTCTTATAATAATTGTACATATTACCTAATAAAGTACATCTGATATATATCATAGTTTTCATCCAATCTACTCCGTAATTTTACTAGTGAATTCTTAAAACAGTCACTATGCTATCTATACTTCTTCCTACAGATTTTTCAGAAAATTCTATGAATGCTATTACATATGCTTTAGAATTTTTTAAATACCAAAAAACGAAATTCTATTTCATGCATGCTTATCAAAATGAATTCTATGATCATGATGAATTGCTGTCACGAGATGTTTATAAAGATGTATTAAGCAACGTTAAAAAAGAATCTCAAACAAATTTAGAGAACCTCCTAAAAAAGGTTAAAAACATATCACCAAATCCTAAATTTACGTACCATATTATTTCAGCATATAACACATTGGTTGAAGAAGCAAACCTCATTGCAAATGACAAAAACATAGATTTGATAGTCATGGGAAC
Source organism: Psychroserpens sp. AS72 (assembly GCF_038900375.1). Lineage (NCBI taxonomy): Bacteria > Pseudomonadati > Bacteroidota > Flavobacteriia > Flavobacteriales > Flavobacteriaceae > Psychroserpens > Psychroserpens sp. AS72. The sequence goes on from NZ_JBBMRC010000004.1 coordinate 284,563, forward strand.
AAAAGGTAAATCTGATGAACGACATATCGTTTTTGGGAGCCAGACATTTCAGGTTTTAAAATATGTTGAATGTCCAGTATTAGCAATCCCTTCCAATTACAAAAACACGCAACCTAAACGTATTTTATTCCCAACTAACTATCTAATTCCTTATAAGCGTCGTGAATTAAAATTATTGTCTGAATTAGCAAAATCATACAGAAGTACAATAGATGTGTTGTACATCTCAACAAGTAATCAGCTTTCAATTAGACAAGAAGACAATCAAGCTTTTATAAAAGATATACTCCGTGATAATGATGTAAACTTTATCCAAGAAAACAGTAAAAAAATAGCAGATACTATAACAACATATATCAATGAAAATAATATTGAGATCTTAACTATGGTTAATACACAGCACTCATTTTTAGAAGACATGCTATTTCCTTCTACACTTGATAAAGTGAGCCTAGGGTTAGAAATACCTTTACTAGCAATGCAAAATACAGCACGATTTTAATTAAAAAATAATATTATGAAACATATTCTTCTTCCAACAGATTTTTCTGAAAATTCATGGAACGCAATCAGTTATGCCATACAACTCTATAAAAATGAGGAGTGCACATTTTACCTCCTAAACACCTATACTCCAGTTGTGTATAATGTTGAGTATGTCCTTGGCTATCCTGCTCAATTTGGTTTGGGTGATGTTATTAGAACAACTTCTCAAGAAAATTTAAAGAAGACACTTTTGAGAATCACTAATCTTTTTGGTGAAAATCCAAAACATAAATTTGAAACTGCTGCAAGGTTTGACACCTTAATTTCTGGTATTAAAGAGTTTATTGTCACACATAATATTGATCTTTTAGTGATGGGTACAAAGGGAGCTACTGGAGCAAAAGAAATTTTATTTGGCTCAAACACAGTACATGTATTCAAAGAAATTAAATGTCCAATTTTGGCTATTCCTTCAGGCTTTACATATGAAACACCACATGAAATTTTATTCCCTACAGATTTAGAAATCAAACATAAAGACTCACAACTTCAAATTTTAAAGGATATCGTTTTGAAAAATTATTCTCGTATCAATGCAATGCATATTTCAACGGGTCATGATTTAACTGAAAATCAGGAACAGAATAAAGCAAATTTAAAATCGATTTTTGAACATACTGCTTATTTATTTCATGAAGTGAAAAGTATGAATATTGCTGAAGCTATTAATGAATTTCAAACAAAGCATAAAATCAACTTACTCGTTATGATTAATAATAAACATTCGTTTTATGAAAATTTATTTTTTAAGAATACAGTCAATCAAATTGGATTCCATCTAAACATTCCATTTCTAGTAATACCTTCAAAAACTTAGGTCAACACTACTTTACAAAAGTTCAAAATAGTATTATAAACTCAAATTTCCGAAGAAAATTTTATTCTTTAAGTCATGAAAAAACACATATTACTACCAACAGATTTTTCTGATAATGCATGGAGTGCAACTGTATATGCATTACAGTTATATGCCAATGAGTCTTGTACATTTTATTTTTTAAACTCATGGACGTTTCCTAAATCAACATCAAGAACTTATATAACTTCAACTCATATTGATAAATTAAAGCAAGAATCAAAACAAGAATTAATAGCACTAAAAGAACAGGCTGAAAATTCTAGTACAAATACGAAACATGAGTTTCAAGTTATTTTTAGTGAAGAACCTTTAATAGATGCAATTGAAACTACTATTAAAAAGCATGAAATAGACCTCATCATAATGGGTACAAAAGGCGCTACAGGTGCAAAAGAATTTTTCTTCGGAAGTAATACCGTTAGAATGATTCAGAAAATAAAACAATGTCCTGTATTAATTGTACCTAATGAATTTGATTTTGAAGAACCTAAACAAATTGCATTTCCTACAGATTTTAGTCGCTGTTATGATTATAAAGAATTAGATCCATTAAGAGATCTAGCAGATCTTTACAAGTCTAAGATTATGCCTGTCTGTATTCTTTCTAATGAAAAACTCACTGACATACAAGAGTATAATATGACGCAGTTAGAAAGCCATCTAAAAAACTATGATAATAGTTTTCATTTCATGCCTAATTACACAAAAAAAGCTAATGAAATTAATGATTTTATTGAGACTGTAGGCATAAACATTCTTGTTATGGTTAACTATAAACACAGTTTTATTGAGAATATTTTGAAAGAACCTGTCATAAAAAAAATCGGATTTCAACCATTGATTCCATTTTTAGTGATTCCTGCTTAACAAACTGACATATATCATTTTAAGCGTGTTTTATGTGGTGTATTTTTATGTACGAACTAAAACAATCAGCATGAAACGAAAAATTTTAATACCAACAGACTTTTCAAAGAACGCTACTCAAGCTTTACATTATGCGATAAAGTTGTACAAAAATGACCATTGTATTTTCTATTTACTTAATGTATTCTCGTCTCCAAGCAATTTTATGGACAGCATAACGAGAATGGAACCTGGAAGCGAGTTATATGAAACTGCAAAATTAAACTCAGAAAATGGCTTAGCAAAAACATATGATATGATTGCTATGACTGAGTACGAAAACCCAAAGCATGAATTTAAAACAGTCTCAGTCTTTAACAACCCAATTGAGGCTATTAAAAACATTGTAGATCAAAAGGATATCGAAATGATTGTAATGGGTACAAAAGGAGAAACCCATTCTAGAGCAACAGCATTTGGTAGTACAGCAATATATGTCATGGAAAAAGTACGTAATTGCCCTGTTATAGTTGTGCCTCAAAAAGCAAAAATAGAATTGCCAAAAGAAATCGTTTTTCCTACAAATTACAAAATGCATTACAAAAGAAGAGAATTAAGCTATTTAATAGACATCGCTAAAAATAGTGATGCCACAATCATTATTCTACATGTATGTGAAGAAAATGAGTTAGATAAAACTCAAAAAGCAAACAAACAATTATTAGAAGATATTTTGGAAGGATGCAATTATAAATTTCATGATTTATCTCACAATAATGTTATGAGTGCCATCAATATTTTTGTTGAAAGCAGAGGCAGTAACATGGTTTCTTTTATAAACAAAAAACATACTTTTTTTGGAAGTATACTTTCAAATGCCTTGGTGAAGGAAATCTCATTCCATGTAAATGTCCCCATTTTAGCAATGCACGATTTAAGAAACTAAAACAGTAATAAAATGAAAAAAACAGGCATCTGGTTAGACAAAGACAAAGCACTCATTGTAACCATAGAAAATGAAAATGAAACCTTTCAAATTGTTTCATCAAACGTAGAACACTATAAAATTCATGGTGGCTCAGGAACACGACAAAAAGGTGGACCAGAAGACGTTGTACAAGACAGAAAATATTTAGAACGAGAAAAACATCAACTTAAACAGTATTTTAAAGATATCACAACTAAAATTGATGATAGTGATGCATTGGTGCTTTTTGGTCCTGCAGGTACAAATGAAAAGTTTAGTGATGAATTACATGAAAACTACAAACTTCTAAGTACCAAAATAAAAGGAATGAGAAAGACAGATAGCATGACAGACAATCAAGTAAAAGCTTGGACAAGAGACTTCTTTTTGTCAAATTAAAATTTGACAACTTTATTAGTTAGCTAGGTTAAACTGTCAAAATCAATATTGGTTTTGACAGTTTTTTAAAATACAAGTATGGACATTCAAAATATAGACATTGTTAAGTCTTCTGGTGAAATAGTAAAATTCTCACTAGAAAAATTACGTAGATCCCTAAAGCGAACTGGAGCAGATGATACGATTGTTAATCAAATTTTAGATACAGTACGTGACGAGTTATATCAAGGTATTTCTACCAAAGAGATTTACAACAGAGCTTTTGCTTTGCTTAAAAAAAACAAAAGTTTTCTCGCTTCAAAATATAAACTCAAAAAAGCGATCTATGAGTTAGGACCAACTGGTTTTCCATTTGAACGTTTTGTGAGCGCTATTTTAGATTACTCAGGTTATAACACTAAAGTAAGCGTCATTTTACAAGGTAAATGTGTATCACATGAAATAGATGTTATTGCTTTTAAAAATTCCGAAGCAACAATAATAGAATGTAAATTTCACAGTGAACAAGGTCAAAATTGTAACGTCAAAGTGCCTTTATATATCAACTCACGTTATCAAGATGTAAAATCTAACTGGGACCAAAGCTCAAAAAATGAAGCAGTACTCACTCCTGGATGGGTTGCCACTAACACTAGATTTACAAAAGATGCATTACAATATGGTAACTGTTGTGGTTTGTATTTATTGAGCTGGGATTATCCAAAGAACAATGGTCTAAAAGATAGAATTGACAGATTAGGATTATACCCAATTACAGTATCCACATTACTTACAAATCGAGAAAAACAGTTTTTATTAAGTCGAGATATAGTACTCTGTAGAGCATTAATAAATGATAGCTTTTACTTAGATCATTTAGGGATTTCTGAAACTAGAAAAGAGAAAATTCTAAATGAAATTTCACAATTATGTAATTAAAACAAATAAACAAAATGGAACAATACGCTAAAATTAACTTTCTTGGAGCAGCTGGAGTTGTAACGGGTTCAAAATACCTTATTGAAACTTCAGAAAAAAACATACTTGTAGATTGTGGGATGTTTCAAGGTCTTAAAGAGCTTAGAGAGTTAAACTGGTGTGATCTACCTATAGATGTGCCTTCTATTGATGTTGTTTTATTAACTCATGGTCATTTAGACCACGTTGGTTATTTACCTCGTTTAATAAAACAAGGCTTTACAGGGAAAATTATTGGGACAGCTCCTACTCTAGCAATAGCAGAAATCATTCTAAAAGATAGCGCTAAAATTCATGAAGAAGAAGCCAATAAAGCAAATAAAGAAAAGTATAGTAAACATCATCCTGCGCTACCCTTTTATACGATTAAAGATGCTGAAAACACTATAAAATTATTTACGGTAGAAATTGAAGATAAATGGACTACACTTTCAGAACACATTACGTATCGTTTTCAATATAATGGTCATATTATTGGTGCAACATTTATTGAAATTGACATTAATGGAAAGCGTTTTGTGTTTTCTGGAGATATTGGTAGACAAAATGATTTCTTATTAAACGATCCTAAAACTCCAGAATGGGCAGATTTCTTATTTATTGAAAGTACCTACGGAAACAAATTACATCCAACAGACAATATTGAAGCTGTTTTAACAGAAATCATCAAAGAAACCATACATAAAAACGGAAACTTAATAATCCCAAGCTTTGCAGTTGAGCGTCTGCAAACACTCATGTATATACTTTGGAAATTGTATAAAAAAAATAAAATCCCGAATATCCCAATTTTTATAGACAGCCCAATGGGTAACAATGTTTTAGAGGTTTTTAATCGTTTTCCTAAATGGCATAAATTATCTAAGGAAGATTATAATGCCATGTGTAATCATGTGAACATCATCCAATCCTATAAAGAAACTTGGGAGACGATAGATGATAAACGATCTAAAATTGTCATTGCAGGAAGTGGTATGGTCACAGGAGGACGTGTACTCACCTATTTGCAACAACTTATTGACGAGCCATCTACGACTGTGTTGTTAGTAGGTTATCAAGCTGAAGGCACTCGAGGAAGACAACTCCTAGAAGGTGCACATGAAATTCGTTTCTTCGGAAAGTATTATCCTGTAAACGCTACGATTAAAAGTATTGAAAGTTTATCTGCTCATGCAGATCAAAAGGATCTAATTAATTGGATGAGTAAAATAAAAAATATCCCAGAAAAAATATTTTTAGTTCATGGAGAACCTACTGCATCAGACGCTTTTAGAGTGAAAATAAAAGATGTTTATGGCTGGAATGCAACTATTCCTAAATTAACAGATGTTGAAAAAGTAATGATTTAAAAAAATACAAATAATAAGTGATCATACTGATATTTATCATTTTATAGTGCCTGTGTAATTAGTAAATTACTATTCAATAATTGATAAAAAATTTATAACAATCAAGAAAGCAGATTGTAGTTAGAGGGACTACCTTCTGCTTTCTTATCTAAAAAATCACACTATGAAAACTATACAAACACAAGTAAGATATGTAGAATGGCTAAGTGCAGAAGAAATGCATGAGGCTTCAAAAGAATGGTTATCAGAATTGAGATTCATAAAAGACGAACATCTATTTTTTGAAGATCTCATAACAACTTTCACAACTCAATTACTAGAATTTGAAGCTTTTTCAGATACCAAAGAAATTGTTGATGCTATAAATAGATCTCAAAAGCGAAACAATGTGCTTATAGAAGCTGTTAAAATTCATGAAAATGAACTTCAAATAATGGTTGATGGTATAGACCAACTTAAAGAAGAAAAAACGTATACCAAAGAACATAGTGATTTGATTATTGCAATTGCTGACTATATAAAAGAATACAAATCCTTAAAAACACAGCTTTTTGAAATTATTAAATCCGTCAAAAAGGAAGAAAAACTAAGTCATATCATCGATAAAAAATAACTTAAATCATTTGTGATGAAAACATCAATATTAATTCTGTTTAGTATTTTATTAATGAGTTGTTCATCAACTAATTTAGTAGAAAGCTGGAAAAATCCAGATATTGACACTTACGAGCCCTATAAGGTACTTGTTATAGGATTAACATCTGACGAAGCTGCTAGACAGCAATTCGAAGAGAAATTACAAAATGAACTAACTCTCAGAGGCGCTGAAGTTGTTATAAGCCTTGATGCATTAGATCAAAACTCTAACAACGATATGATGACTATAGAAGAGTTAGATGCTTTAGAAAACCAACTTATTGAAGATGGCTTTGACACCATTCTACTCACTAAAATTGTAGGTGTTGAAAATAAAAAATTATATACTAGAGATTATAAAAATCCAAATGTATTGAGTAGAAGATTTAAAGATGAGTATTTCAAGTATCAAGATTTATCTTATAATCCTAATTTTTATGAAGAATACAAAATCTATAAAGCAGAAACTACCATGTATTGTATTTGTCCTACTAAAGACAGAGAACTCATATGGAAAGGCTACATCAATATAACAGACCCAAAATCTATTGAAAAAACAGCAAAAGACTATGTGAAATTAGTTATCACAGTTTTAGAAGAACAACAACTAATTAAACCCTTAGTAATTACAAAAGACAATGAAGCTGAAGAGCTTTAAAAAAGTAAAACTGATTATACACGTATTTCATATAATAAGACAAAGCCTCAATAATTACATATTGAGGCTTATTTTATATTAAAACTTAATTAGTATATTATTTATTTACTATGAAAAACTAAAAGAGGCACTTCTAAATTGTTTCCAATTTTCGTCGTTGTAGAACCCATAAAAAACCGTTCTAATAGTAATTCTTTTTGTTCAATGAGGATCGTTAAATCAATAGCATTAGTTTGAATATAACCGCTCACAGCATAATGCATAGGCACATTATTAACAATATGATAATTGCTAGGAAAGTCTTTTGAAAAATACTCCATGTGCTCAAGGTCATTAATTTGAGCATCTGGCATACTTCCATTTTCATTTATTCTTAACACATGTAACTTATTAGAATACATTTTAACAAATTGTAATATCTTAGAAAAAGCTTTTCCTCCTAAAGTATCTAACGAATCTAAAGGAAGCAAAACCTCTTGCGGTTTCTTATATGTAAAACCTTCAGGAATCACTAAGGTCGTACATTCTACTTTTCTAATAACATTGATTGTGTTACTACCAAAAACCACTTCTTTTGCACCAGAAACACCATTACTTCCCATGACTAATACATCTATATGTTTTGATGAAACCACTTGATCTATAGCATCTGTTAGAACATCATAATCTATTAAAGTTTCAAATTTAAAATTGACATTATTAAACTTTTTCTTCAATGCTGAAACTAAACCATCTAACTGGTATTCAACGTCTTTAACTATAGAATTATAAATACTTTCATTTCCTGCCAGCATTAAGTCATCAGTTGTATATGATGTTGATTTTTGCACATGTAAAACATAAAAAATACACGTATCCTCTTTAAATAAATTGAGAGCATAGTGCATCGCATTTTTCGAAGTATCAGAAAAATCGGTAAGCAATAAAACTTTTTTCATAGACTCTATTTTGTAAAATTAAAATTAGCAAACAAAATTGATAATTTACATGATATTGATCAGTATTTCAAATACGTATCTAACCACTGCTTCGTATGGTAATTTACTTCTGCTCTATGTTGGCTTAATCCATGATCTCCATCTTTGAATAGAATCAATTGATGTGGGATTTTTTTCTTCAGAAATTGATAAGATAAATCCAATGCCATCTCAGGAACCACTCGCCAATCATTAGTCCCATGAAGCATCAAAATTGGCGTGGTTTTACACATAGTATCCACTTGCAGTATTGCAGATCGAGAGTTAAGTGCTTCTTTTGTATTTATAGCATAATTAGGAATATTCTTAGCATAAACCGTTTCAATCGTGTCGTTTCTAGTTTCCATCCATTTCCATAAATCAGACAATCCTCCACCTACAACTGCAGCTTTAAATTCGCAACTTTTTGTCAATGTTAAGTACGTCATCATACCTCCACGACTCCATCCATATAAAGCCATTCTGCTGGTATCTGCTGCTTCCAATTCTTTCAACACAGGAATGAGATTTAATACATCATTCACATCTTTACCTCCAAACTCTTCAACACCTTCGCTACCAACATTACCACGATATTGACTCCCAACAACAACATAACCCCAACTTGCAACTTTTGCCAAGATAAAAACAGCCTTAAATTCATTTAGTGAACCAAATTCCCCATTTCCGCCACGATTATAAATAACCGATGGATGTTTTACTCCAAAAAGCGGACTTGCGAGATATCCATTCACCTTGAGACCATCACTCAAATATGTTATACGTTCTATCTTAACACTATCTAAATATTGATATTGTTGTTTTAAAACACGTTTATCATCTTTTAACTCACTAATACGACTTGCTAGCTCCTCATTTTTGAATATATTTAAAGGTTCTCTTGCTAAAATTTTAGTATTTTGACCAAACAATCTTGAGACTGACAGTATCACAGTCAGTATTAAGATGTATTTTTTTTGCAACATAATAAGAGGACTTCGAGATTATTAATAATATAAATATATGGGAAATATTCTACTTAGAATAAAAGATCTAAATCAACATGTGCTTGATAATGATGCTACCAATGAAAAGCTAGAAGTGAGTTTAAACTTCACGTCAGATGGTTTACAATTGACTCCTCTTTCTTATGCTAAACTACTGGTTTATCTTACCCAAAATCAAGATTTTAAAGCAGATGTTTATTCCTTAGGAACTATTGTTTCAAACTTTGAAGACAAAGTGGCTTGCGCTCTTGGCAAGGAAAAAGCTATTTATATGCCAACTGGTACTATGGCCAATCATATTGCTATGCGATTACATTGTTCTAGAGGACAAAAAGCGGTTGTTCATAATCAAAGTCATATGTATAGAGACTGCGGAAATGCAATTTCTCATTTAAGCGGAATCCCTTTAATTCCAATTTCAACTACTAATTTTTCTTTTTCTACGGAAGACATTCAAAAAATAATCAAAGAGGCTTCCGAAGATAAAATCACAACACAACTTGGTGCTATTGCTATTGAAACTCCTGTGAGGAGAAATAACCTTCAAAATTTTAGCTACGAAACATTAAAAGACATTTCAAAATTTGCAAGAAAAAACGACATCGCTTTACATCTCGATGGTGCAAGAATTATAGGAACTGCAGCAATATCAAATAAAAAAGTTGAAGATTTCACATCTTTATTTGACACCGTTTATCTGTCGTTATACAAACATTTTAACTCCATATCTGGAGCAATTTTAGCTGGTTCAAAAGCGCAAATCAGTGAATTACATCACGAAAGACGCATGTTTGGTGGAGGTTTAAGAGCGTGTTGGGAAAACATTATTGTAGCCGATTTTTTTCTAAATGGTTTTGAAGAGCGTTTTATAAAAGCACAACAAATAGGAAAAGATTTTTTAAATCAGCTTTCTAATAAGTCCAATTTTCATTTTGAAGTGTTAGAGAATGGCACTAATGTTTATAAGCTTTTTCTAGACAATAAAAATCCAAATACTTTCCGAGAAAAGTTATTAAGTAAAGGAATAGACTTCCCAGAATTTGACACCAAGAACAATTGCTTTTATATTAAAATTAATGAAAGCATTTTACATTTCGGAATAGAAAAAATGGTCACTTTATTTACAGAAGATTAATTTAATAATTGATCTCTATCAATTATTTCACCATTTAATATCAAAAATTTGATGTCTTTTAAATGTTGTAAATTCTCTAGTGGATTTTTATTTAAGACTAAAATATTAGCTTTATATCCTTTTTTAATCACACCGTTTTTCCAACCAAAAGCTTTTTCAAAATTAGTGGTTGCAGCTGCAATAACTTCCCTTTTTGTCAATCCAATGTTATGATGTAACAGACTTAATTCTGTATGTAACGATATTCCTGGCATTGTTCCCCAAACATCTGTACCACTACCTGCTAAATACTTTGCGCCATTTTTGTAATACATAGGCTCAATAGTGTGTATTTCATTAGTTATAAGATTAGTATATGCGTTTTGCTCTAAGCTATCAACCTCATGATTTCCTGTTTTAGGATCTGCAGGACGATTAATATCTTCAGGGTTCAAAATAGAAGATACTCGCTCATCCCAAGGGTTTTTATGATCTGGTATATCTAGATAAGATAAACTTAACGTTGGCATAATAAAAGAATTAGATTGTCCAAGGTTTTTTGCGTGTTCTTGAAGTGGTTTATAGTCTTTTTTAAGTTGCGTTAAAAATTTATAATACGTCCATTTTGGACTATCTAGCTCATTACTAAATGGTTCATTTGCGACACTTTGTGCCATCTCTCTTGAAGCAACATCTAGTGAATATCGCGTAGTATGAACAAAAGCATGAATTCCCATATCCATACCTTCTTTAATTGTTGTATTACCCATTTCACCAATAGACACCATATCTAATTGTTTTGCTTTTTGAAGGGCAATTTCTATTTGATCTGGAGTTAAACCATACATGAGTAACAGCACATCATAACCTTTAGACTTTAAGGTTTCAATGTCTCTAATCATGGTCTCAGTTTCCGTTTTTTTTAATCCAACACCTTCTAATCTATACATATTTGGTGTTGGATTGCCTTCTCCATAAAATTCGCCACGTCTTCCTCCATCTACGGAAATGATATTTGTAACTCCCATATAGAGATAAGCATTACAATAGGATTGATTATTTATTGCTGCAAAGCCATCAAAAAGTCCAGGAATTATATACTTATCACTAGCATCAATAATTTTAGTGTGCTCTGGTATTTCAGGTTTATCTAAACAAGTACCAACCCATTCAATTTGGTCATCCTTAATTAGCAAACAGCCTTTTTTAATATCATTTGTTGTTGCTCCTAGATTATTCAAATCAAGTAGTGTTGCATTTTCAAATAACAGGTAGTGTGAATCGGAAGATGTAGTAACAATACTTGTCGATTTTTGTTCTTTGCATGACATTGCAATGACACATAATACTAGAAAATAAACACGGAATAACTTCATACCAAATCAATTTAATTATAAATATACATAATGCATTTTGAACTAAATAGTAAAGTCTAGCAAGTTGCTTGCTTATGTTAATTTTATTAAAATCAAATATTAAAGCATAAAAAAAGGCGATTTTCCGAAGTGAAAATCGCCTTTTTTATAGTTCAATTACTGAACTATTATTTTTAAAAACTCAGAATTAGTCTATAGTAAGTGCTCTAAAAGATCCATTCTCAATACTAATAGTTTCATCGTCATCGTTAGTAATCGTAGCATTGAATGATCCTTCAAAATACTCTCCAGTAGTTTGCGTTAAAGTGATAGTTCCACTTTCAGCAAAATCAAAAGAAAAATTCATAGCATCAGATGAAAATGATATTTGATGAGTCGCTTCAAAAGAATTGTCAACGTCAAAAGTTCCAGTTTCCGCACCTATAGGAATCCATAATGCTATTTGAGTATCTCCAACATTAGAGAATCCTTCACCATTATTTCCGTTTAAAGTGATAACTAAAGATTCTGCTGTTGCAATATCTGTAAAGTTGTAATCCGTACCGTCAATTGAAAATCTAATGAAAGTGTCTTCGTCTTGAGATCCTGCATCATCATCAGAACTACATGATGTAAAGCTGACACTAAAAATAACTAATAATGCTAATACATTTAATTTTAAAATTTTCATAATTGATTCAAATTTGTGCTCAACTTCTTAGTTATAGAATTAAAATAATTGAGCGAGAGTTAATATTTATGTTTTGATTTTTGAAGTTGCAAATATAGAAAAGAAACAATGTTAGTTATCTTTTTTATCCTTCTTCTTCAAAAACCCAAACAAACCTTTTTTCTTTTTCTTTTCTTTGTCTTCGGAAGTTGTATCAAATTCTCGTTCCTTTTGGTCTTTTTTAAAGAGTCGTTTTAGAAATCCGTCACGTTTTTCTGTTTCACATGCTAGTGCAATTTTGATATCTTCAGAAGGTGTTTCAAATTGAGCCTTTGTAATCGCATTGAATTTTTGATCACCATTCATCTGCTTTAAAAACAATGCAACTATTGGCAATGCCGAATTTGCGCCTTGACCAATACCTGTATTACTAAACCCAATACGATGATCGTCATTTCCAACCCAAGATAACATTACTAATTTAGGACTAATACCTAAAAACCAACCATCTTTATTATTTTGAGTGGTTCCTGTTTTTCCTGCTAAATCATTTTTTAAACCATAAGTAGAACGTAACCTTACTGCTGTACCAGAATTAATCGTCGATTTCATCATCTCGACCATCATTTGTTGCGTCTCTTTAGAAAATGCTTCTGGTAAAGCTTCTATTTTTTTACTTTCATAAATAACAGTTCCAAATTTATCTTCAATTTTAGTGATGTAAAATGGTTGTGATGCTCTGCCTTCGTTTGCAAAACTTGTGTAAGCACTAATAAGTTCTAACATTGACATTTCCGCAGTACCCAAAGCTAGAGATGGGACTTCTGGCAAATCTGAAGTGATTCCCATTTTTCTCGCTTGATCAATTACAGCAGTAATCCCAACATCTTCAAGCACTTTTACTGCGATGGTATTTACAGATTCACTCAATGCTTTTTCTATTGAATAATTGAGATGTCTATCTGTTTCTTCTTTTCCACCATTTGTAGGAGTCCAATTTTTTTGATTGGTATATGTCACTTCTTTAACTGAATAATATGAACAAGGTTCAATACCCTTTTCTAAAGCAGTTGCATAAACAATAGGTTTAAATGTAGAGCCCACTTGACGCTTAGCCAGTGAAACATGATCATATTTAAAATGTTCAAAATCAATACCACCAACATAGGCTTTAATTGCTCCAGTTTGAGGTTCTACAGCTACAAAACCTGTATTTAAAAACTTTATGGCATGTTTTAAACTATCAATTATAGACCCTTCTATAACCTCAGCATTATCCCAAGAAAAACCAGTAAACTTAGACTTTACATTCAAGCTATCCATAATTGCTTTATCTGAAAACTTTTGTTTTTTAAGTCGTTTGTAAAGACTTAAATTTTTAATTTGATGTTCAATTAGTGTATTACTTTTTAGCCATGGTGCATTTTTTCCGTAGGCATTTTCAAATTGCTTTTGAAGTGTTGTCATATGCTGCTTCATTGCATTTTCTGCATAGCGTTGCATATTGATGTCCAATGTGGTGTGGATTTTTAATCCGTCTTTATACAAATCGAATGATGTCTCATTAGCTGTATTTAAACTATCAATCAACGTTTTTACTTCTAACCTGATTTTCTCTCTAAAATAAGGTGCTACACCTTCAGTATAATTAAATTTTTGGTATTTAGTTTCTAACGGAATCTCATTAGTTTCTATTTTTAAGGCTTCGTCGATATACTCAGATTTTTCCATTTGCTGTAAAACAACATCACGTCTTAATTGGCTTCGCTCTGGAAATAATCTTGGATTATAACCATGTGGTGCTTTTAAAGTTCCAACTAGAGTTGCAGATTCTGAAAGGTTTAATTCACTTGTCTTTTTACTAAAAAAACGCTGAGAGGCACTTTCTATTCCGAAGACATTTTCACTAAAAGGAACCGTATTTAAGTATAATGCAATGATGTCTTGTTTTGAATAGATAGACTCAAAACGTTTGGCTACTATCATTTCCTTAATTTTATTCACTGGCATTGAAAACCAACCATGGTGCTCTCTTCCGTAGATGTTTTTAACCAATTGCTGACTAATAGTACTTCCACCACCCGAAGAATTATCTTGCATTAAGATAGATTTAAAAAACACACGCAATAAGCTTGTGTAATCTACTCCTCCATGTTCATAGAAGCGAGAATCTTCAGTAGCAACCAATGCATCTACCAAATGCTTAGGTAACTCTTCGTAGGTTACAATTTGTCTATCAAAAATGAAATATTTTCCGAGAAGTTCACTTTCAGCATCTAATAATAAAGACGCTTCAGCTTGTTTAATATCTTTTAAATCGTCTTTAGTTGGAAGTTTTCCCCAAAGACCTATATATACAGAGAACCAGAAAAACACTAACAATAGGAGTCCAGTTAGTGAGGCTTTCATTAATCGTTTAAGCCACTTGGACTGTATTGAAAATTTCATAAGTAGATTTTAATAGTTGGTTGTGATTTATATACGAACGAAATAATAGAATCGATGTTTTAAAAATAAATTTAATTCTTGATTATTTTTTATAATTTTAAACAATACCAATAATCATCTAAACTATGTATGAACAAGATTCAATGCTAGCATTTAAAAGAAAAAAATTTGAAGAGACCTATTCAAAACTTGATAAAGCTGAAACTTTAAAAGAACTATTGTTTCTGCAAAAGATGCAAAATGAAAACCTGATCTTAATAAGAAAAAACTCAGGTAAATTAGTTTGGATGTTATTCCTTATAATTTTTCCTTTTTTACTTTTCATCATCTCATCAATAATTAACGATTTTTTCTAGATTAGGCTCAAACTAAATTCCATGTTCATTTGATAATTATACAATTAAGTAGTGATTAAAAAGTGTAAGAAAACGAAGTGCATTTCGACCAATACAATCAGTAATTATAAATTAAAAACAGAAAGGACCATACAATATGTTAACTTGGAAAGACCTTATTAATTTCTCTGTAAAAGGGAATCCTACGCCAGACCGTAGAGTAGAAAAAACAGATGCCGAATGGCGTCAACAATTAACTCCAGAACAATTTAGAATTACACGACAAAAAGGTACCGAACGTCCTCATAGTGGTGATTTATGTAGTATTTATGATGAAGGTCAATACAACTGTATTTGTTGTGATACACCTTTATTTGATTCGACAATTAAATTTGAATCTGGATCAGGTTGGCCTAGTTTTACCCAACCTATTAAACCTAATGCGATTAAATATCATAAAGATTCATCTTTTGGTATGGTTCGCGTTGAAGTGATGTGCAATACTTGTGATGGACATTTAGGACATGTATTTCCTGATGGACCAGAACCAAGCGGATTGCGTTATTGTATAAATTCTGAATCTATGCAATTAGATTCTAAAGTAGAGGAGATAAAGTAATGACAAACAAAAAATTAAAACAATTAACCGTTGGATGTGGTTGTTTTTGGTGTATTGAAGCTGTTTACAATCAAGTAAAAGGTATTGAAAAAGTTGTATCTGGTTACACTGGAGGAACCGTTCCTGGAAAACCAACATATAGAGAAATATGCTCTGGATTAACAGGTCATGCCGAAGTAGTACAAGTCACATACGACCCAAATATCATTTCTTATGAGGACTTATTAGTTATTTTTATGACCAGTCATGATCCAACAACTCTAAATCGTCAAGGTGCAGATGTTGGTACGCAGTATCGTTCTGTGATTTATTATCATGACGAGAAACAGAAAGAAATTGCTGAAGTTGTTGTAAAAGAAATGACTCAATATTACGAAAATCCTATTGTGACAGAAATTAGTGAACTTGGTGAATTTTTTGAAGCCGAACCTGAACATCAAGATTTCTACAACAGCAATAAGAGACAAGGCTATTGTACCTTTGTAATCGAACCTAAGTTGGCAAAACTTAGAAAATTACATGCCGACAAGTTAAAAACTCATGTCGCATAAATTGCATATCAATTGAGAGAAAAACCAAATAGCCCAACAACTAAGCTTTATGGTACTCATAGATGTCATAAAACAACCTTTTATCATAATTTCTTAAATGAAACAGGATTGACATATGAGTTTTTAGATGTTGAAATTAATGAAGACCACGCAAAAAAATTGCGTGGTCTTTATATAAACAGAACACTTAACTTTCCAACAATTACAATTGGCTCAAAAAAATTAAGAAACCCTAATACTAATGACCTTGAGAAGTGGCTTATTAAGTTAAATTCAGGTTATAAAATCGAGAATAAATGACAAAAACCAAAATAGGATTAGGTTTGGCTGCATTAGGCAGACCAGATTATATTAATATTAGACAACACAATAATATTGACAAATCAAAAACCGCGTTTAAAAATACTGCTTTTGAGGTCATGGACTTTGCATACAAAAATGGTGTACGCTATTTTGACACAGCACCTTCTTATGGTTTAGGAGAACAATTTTTATTAGATTGGAAAAACGACAGACAACACAAAGACGTTCTGTTATCTACAAAATGGGGCTATACCTATGTTGCCAATTGGGAAATAGGTTATGATGGAAAACATGAAATAAAAGAACATTCTTTATCAAAACTCAATGAACAATGGGAAATTTCTAAAGCGTTACTTCCTGAACTTAATATCTACCAAGTTCATTCTGCAACTTTAGACAGTGGTATTTTAAATGATAAGTCAATACATGAACGCCTATTTCAGCTAAAAAAAGAATTTAGATTACAAATTGGTATCTCAACTAGTGGCTCTAATCAATCTGAAATTTTAAACATTGCAAATGAGATCCAGGTACATAACGAAGTACTTTTTGACAGTTATCAAGTGACTTATAACATATTTGAACAATCTACTTTTGAAACACTACAAAATCTGCAGGTTTTAGGGAAAACAATCATCATCAAAGAAGCTTTAGCCAACGGAAGAGTATTTACCAACAATAATTCTAAAAAACAATTAGAAACACTCGCAAAAAAGTATAATGTTGGGATAGATGCTATTGCTCTAAGGTTTGTGATAGATACATTACAACCAAACTTCATGTTAAGTGGTGCATCAAACACAACGCATTTAAGCCAAAACCTAAAAGCATTAGATTTCAAATTATCTACAGAAGATCTTGACTACTTAAAATTTTTAAAGGTCGATACTATTGATTATTGGAATGAAAGAAGTGATTTAGTTTGGAACTAATTTTTTAAGAATAATTCTAAGTTTTTATAAAACCAGAATTTTTTTAATTGTACAGATGGAGCCAATCGTGTATATTCATAATTATAAAAACTATAGTACACTTTAGTATCATGGAAAAAACAGTAACAGACGCTATAAATTATAGACGATCAACAAGAGTTTACAAAGACGAACCGATAGATGTTGAAAAAGTAAAACAATGTCTTTACAATGCGTCATTAGCTCCAACGAGTAGCAATTTACAGCTTTGGGAATTCTATCATGTTACAGATAAAGTAATATTAGAAAAACTTTCAGTGGCTTGCTTAAATCAAAATGCAGCAAAAACAGCTCAACAATTGGTAGTTATTGTAACAAGAAAAGATTTATGGCGCAAACGTGCACAAGCAAACATTGAATTTTTAAATAAAATCTATGGCAAACCTGATCTTGAAGAACGATGGCTTAAACGTAAAAAAATGGCCATTGATTATTACAAAAAATTGATTCCAACTCTTTATCTAGATGTCTTCGGAATTTTTGGCTTTCTTAAATATATAGCATTTCAAATTGTTGGTTTATTTAGACCAATTTATCGACAAACACGTTTAAGTGATATGCGCATTGTAGCTCATAAAAGTGCTGCTCTTGCTGCAGAAAACTTCATGCTAAGCATGTCTGCTATTGGATACGACACTTGCCCTATGGAAGGAAGTGACACACTTAGAGTTAAGAAAATACTATCACTACCAAGAGGTGCCGAAATTAATATGATTATAGGATGTGGTATTCGTAATGAAGAAAAAGGCATCTATGGTCCTCGTTTTAGAGTTCCATTTGAGGATGTTTATTTTGAGCGTTAATTACTACTCAAACTTATCAATCCCATCACTCAACCAACTATAATACTCATCTGCATCTGGTGTATAAGCTACAGGTGTGTTTAAGTTATTCTCATCATGATCCATCAAAACATAATACGGTTGTGTATTGGTTTTATATTTTATGGTTTGAAGTTCACTCCATTTTTGTCCAATATACTTGAGTTTTTTTCCTGGTTTGAGTTTAGAATCGACGATTTCATCTTCTTCTAGTTTTCGTTTATCATCTACATACAACGAAATTAAAACCACATCATTTTTGAGTTTCTCAAGTACTCTTGGTTCTACCCAAACATTTTGTTCCATCTTACGACAATTTACACAAGCCCAACCTGTAAAGTCAATCATGACTGGTTTCCCTACGGTTTTAGCATACGCTAATCCTTTATCATAGTCATTAAACGCTAAGATATCATGAGGTGCTAATAAATGTCCTCCATCTGGCAAAACACCATGATCTGACAAACTCGTGGATGCTCCTCCTCTAGAATTCCCAACTCCATAAGGAGACTCGCTATAATCTATAGGTGGTGGAAATGCACTAATTAAATTTAAAGGTGCTCCCCAAAGTCCTGGTATTAAATAAACTGTAAATGATAGTGTCAATAATCCTAAAAGTAATCTTCCTACGGAAATGTTCTTTAAAGGAGAATCATGAGGCAGTTGGATTTTCCCGAAGAGATACAAAGCCATTGCTCCAAAAATGGCAACCCAAATCGCAATAAATACTTCACGCTCTAAAATGTGCCATTGTGACACCAAATCTGCATTTGATAAAAATTTAAAAGCAAATGCTAGTTCTAAAAATCCTAAAACCACTTTCACTGTATTCAACCAGCCACCAGATTTTGGTAGCGAGTTCATCCAACCAGGAAAAGCTGCAAATAAGCCAAAAGGTAACGCTAAGGCTAATGAAAAACCAAGCATACCAATCATTGGTGCTAAACCACCTTCTGAAGCAGAAAGCACAATAATATTACCTACGAAAGGTCCTGTGCAAGAAAATGATACAATCGCCAAGGCTAAAGCCATGAAAAAGATTCCAGTATATCCACCACTATCTGCTTTTCTATCAATTTTATTTGCCCAAGAATTTGGTAACATGATTTCAAATGCTCCTAAAAAGGATATGGCAAAAATCATAAGAATTGCAAAGAAAATTAGGTTAAAAGCAACACTTGTAGAAAATTCATTAATCGCACTTGCTCCAAAAATTGCAACAACACCTGTACCTAAAATTACATAAATTACAATGATGCATAACCCATAAACAATTGCATTTTTAATACCTGCAGCTTTGGATTTACTTTGCTTAGTAAAAAAGCTCACTGTCATTGGAATAAGTGGGAATACACAAGGTGTAAATAATGCAATAAATCCTGCACCTAAACCTAAAATAAAAATAGTCCATAAACCTTCTTTACTTCCTTTATCTTCCTTTTCTAAACCAGAATCTACACCTTGTTTTGCTGCAACACTTTTAGTTAAATCAAAATCTAAATCTAAATAACTTGGAGTTAGACATTTTTCATCGTCACAAGCCATGAAGCCAACCTCGGCTGTCACATTTTTTATAGCTGTATCTGATAGTTTTATATGTTGTCTAAACGACGCTTTGTTTTCAAAATACTTGACTTCCATATCAAAGACTTTGTCTTTAACAGTGATTCCCTTTTCTTCAACAGTTTTCCCTACAAGTTCTAGTCCTTCAGCTATCTTATAATCAAATGTTGTTGGTATTGGCCCACCATCTGGAACCGTTTGAGAATATAAATGCCAATGTTCATCAATTGTTGCAGTAGACACTAAGACATACTCGGTATCTGATATTTTTTCTACGGAAGTGGACCATTTCACTGGTTCTAAAATTCCAGGAGTCTCAGTTGAGTTAGTGTTAAAAGAAACTGCATTAGATGCTGACGCATTCAAATTGAATTTTAAATCTACATAATCTGGAGGCAAGCACTTTTCATCATCACAAGCCATGTATTCTACTTCACCTTCTACAATAGACAATTCTTTGTTTAAGATTTTGATACGTTGTCTAAATTCCGCTTTGTCTCCAAAATACTTAATTCGCATTTGAAAGATTGGATCATCAACAGTGTGACCTTCTTCTTCAGAAGTACTTCCGCTTAATTCATAATTAGCATTTGCTTTATAAAGAAATGTTGTTGGAATTGGACCATCATCTGGAACAGTTTGAGAATATAAATGCCATCCACTATCAATGGTTGCTGTAGAAATTAAATCGTATTCGGTATCTGAAATTTTATCAACAGAAGTTTCCCATTTTACAGGTTCTAATACTTGAGCATTTGTAGTAATTGAAAAAACAAGTAAACCACAAAGTGCGAAGATTAAATTTTTCATTTAAAATAATTAGGTTTGAAGATGCTAATTTATGAAAAACTAAAGGATTTAACTCTAGTATTTAACGTGATTCTAACACTAAACACACACTTAGCATTGAAGCATAAAAAAACCGAACATAGTGTTCGGTTTATAATCTGTTTAGGTATTAAACACTAAACGCTATTGAATCGTTTTAATTTCATTACCCTCAAACTCCCATTTTGTAATTCCGCCTTCTAGGTCGTACACTTTTATAAAACCAGCGTCTTTTAGTTTTTTAGAACATTTCCCACTACGTCCACCAGATTTACAATACACCATAATTGGTTTTGTTTTATCAAGTTTTGTCAAATCCTCATCAAAGGTTGGAGACATATAATCTATATTTTGTGAATGCTCTATAAAACCAGTTTCATACTCTTCTGGTGTTCTTACATCTACCAATTGGATATCTTCTAATTCTAAAAGTTCTTGCATTTCTTCTGCAGAAACCATAATAACCTCACTTTGAGGTGCTTCTTTACAACTAAATGCAAATGCAAACAGTGCAAAGCAATACATTAATAATACTTTTTTCTTCATCTTGATTGATTTTTAAATTGAAGCCACTTCACCTTTCCATTCCATGAAGCCTCCAATAAGGTTATAGGCATTTTTAAATCCTAACTGATTCATAATACTACAAGCCTGAGCACTGCGTCCACCAGATCTACAATACACATAATAGGTTTTAGATTTATCTAGCTCTTCTAGCTCATAAATAAATCCTTGACCTTTATAAATATCAATTGTAATAGCATTAGGGATGATCCCTTGTGCTACTTCTTCTGCTGTTCTTACATCCAAAATCACCGCATTTTCATCTGCAGCTAATTTTGTAGTCCATTCTTGTTGTGTTAAATCTGCCATAGTTTTTTATACATCAATAATCATGCAAATTTAACGTTTCGTTAGGATATTTTACATAAAGACGAAAAAAAATCCGAAGTGTTACACTTCGGATTGTTAAATTTAATATGAAAAACTTGTTAGACCTTTATAGAACAACCAATTGCTCTTGTCTTAGTTTCTGGCACTTCTTTACCGTTTAACAACGCATTTACAGCATCTTCAACATATGTTTTTGTCACTGCACTGGCATCTTGATAATTATCATCAATAGCACCAATATATTTTACTTGTGGTCCTTTTTTAGTTTTCTCCAAGACATAAACGTGAGGCGTTTTTGTTGCTCCATATTGCGGATATATTTTTTGTCCTTTATCCATTAAATAAGGAAATGTAAAGCCTTTAGCTTTTGCTCTAGCTTGCATTGACTCCATATTATCTCCAGGTTTTACATCTGTATTATTTGGCATAATTGCTATTACAGGATAGCCTTTATCTGCAAATTTTTTGTTTAAAGCTTCTACTCTATCTTCATAAGCTACAGCATAAGGACAAGTATTACATGTAAAAATGACAATAAATCCTTTGGCATCTTTATAATCTGCCATTGACACCATTTTTCCATCTATATTCTCTAATTTAAAATCTGTTGCAATATCTCCAACATCATAACCAGTACTTACGGTTGTAAATGCAGAAGTAGCAACAACTACAACTAATGCTAATAGGGTTTTAAGTGTATTTTTCATGTGTATATATTTATTTGTTAATTTTTAAATGTCACATGCAGTTCGCAACTATTCATTCACTTGAATACTAAAGTTTTCAATCTGCTCGTTTCATAATTTTTTATTTTATAAATTGTTTTAATTCGGATTCTAATTCTTGATAATTGAAAGAGCGTTCGTAAAATGTACTCTTACCTTTATTGTAGATTACAGTTGCTGGAATTGCTCCAGACCAATTTTCATTTACTTTAGGAATCCATGTATTTGAATCAACGTCATCCAATATAACAACCTCACTTTTTAAATTTCTTTTTACTAAAAATGGGACGAGCTTTGATTCTATTTGCTTCGGAAAATCTAAGCTAACCAAAATAACTTCAACATTTTTATTTGAGTATTTTGCGTTTAATTCTTCAAAATACGGTAACTCTTTTACACAAGGTGCACACCATGTTGCCCAAAAATTTATGACATATATTTTGCTATCGTCCTTTGAGTTTAGATAAGATTCTAATTCGTTATAATTAAAGACTTTTAAACCTGTAGCACTGTTTTTTTGTTCTGCGGAAGGAGTGTCCTGAGCGGTAACATTTCCGAAGCAAAAAAATAATAGCGCAACTATGAGGATTCTTAATTTCATAATATAAAGTTAGGTATCAAAAAACAGACAATAATAAATTTAACAAAATATTAAATCCTAAATAGAAAAAAGACACTACATTTGTATATACAACAATTGTATATGAAAGAATTAAATAAAAAATTAAAAACCAATGCAAATTTACCTGTATCTAGGCAATTATTAGTTTCTATTTTCTTAACTAATAGTGTGATTAAAACAGGTTTATTAAGCGTTTTAAAACCTCATGATTTATCCTTAGAACAGTTTAATGTTTTACGCATATTAAGAGGGCAAAAAGGTAATCCGATTAATTTACAAGATGTACAAGAACGTATGGTTAATAAGATGAGTAATACAACGCGTTTAATTGACAAGTTGATTTTAAAAGATTTTGTTAAACGAACTGAGTGTAAAAACAACCGAAGAAAAATTGAAATCTACATCACTAAAAAAGGACTGGATAAACTGGCTGAAATTGATGAGCCTGTAAACTCAACAGAAGACCAACTAACATCTCAACTTACTATAAAAGAACAACAAGAATTAACTAGATTATTACATAAAATTAAATAAACCCGAAACACAAATTTTAAATTAAAAACAATGAAAAAGAACATTTTAAAGTCAGCAGTTATCGTAGTATTAGCATTATCATTTGCATCATTTACGACAATTTTAAAAAAAGAATTAAAAGTTAAAGAATCTACTATTACTTGGAAAGGTCATAAAGTAACAGGATCTCATGAAGGTAATATTACGTTAACTGACGGTACATTATTGTTTGAAGATGACCAACTCGTTGGTGGAAACTTCACTATTGATATGACTTCACTTACAGTTACCGACTTAAAAGCCGGTAAAGGGAAAGAGAAATTAGAAGGCCATTTAAAATCTGATGATTTCTTTGGTACAGCCAATCATGAAAAAGCAACTTTTACAATCACAGAGGCTGAAGGTAAAAATGGAGAGTATACAATTATTGGAGATTTAACGATTAAAGGAAAAACAAATCCAATTACTTTTCAAATGAATGTAACAGAAGATACTGCTAAAGCAAGTTTAAAAGTTGATAGAACAAAATTCGGAATTAGATATGGTTCTGCAAGCTTTATAGATGGCTTAAAAGACAAAGCTATTTATGATGAGTTTGATTTAAATGTGACATTGAAATTCTAAATATATTTGATTAATAGCAATATGTAGATAGGTTAAAGATTCTCAATTTATTGGGAATCTTTTTCATTTTCATCAAATTAAGTTTGATAACTAAATTATGATTTCTATATTTGAACTTTACAATTATTATGAACACAAATTTAAATCATACTTGGTGGTGGAACTCTCGAAACGAAAACGTCGTGAACTAATCCTATAGGTATATTTAAAATAACATATCAAAAAAGGCTTGTCAATCACGACAAGCCTTTTTTCATTTTTACGCAGTATTAAAATAAAATACTGAAAACACATTGAGCATACATGAAAACATTTAGTTTATACACACATTACAAGAAAATATTGGCAGATACGATTACACCTGTAAGTATTTATTTGAAAATTAGAGATAAATACCCAAATAGTATACTATTAGAAAGTAGTGATTATCATGCTAATGACAATAGTTTTTCATACATCTGTTTTAATCCTATTGCATCTATAAAAGTTAATAACGATGTCATAGAACAACAGTATCCAGACGGAAGCTCAAAAACTAATAATGCTTTAAATATTTCGGTTACTGAAGAAATTCACAAGTTTACAAAACGATTTAAAGTCAACTCAGACGAAGAATTTAAGTTCATCAATAACGGAATTTTTGGCTACACAGCTTATGATGCCGTAAAATATTTTGAAGATATTGAGATTAGTAAAAAACCAGATTCTTTAGAGATTCCAGATATTTATTATGCGGTTTATCAAAACATAATAGCAATTAATCACTTTAAAAATGAAGCTTATGTTTTTGCGCATTGCTTTGAAGCCGATAACAATATTAATGAAGTGTTACAACTTATAGGTTCAAAGAATTTTGCATCTTATACGTTTAAAACAGATTCTGAAATTTCATCAAATCTTACAGATGACGAGTATAAAGTCCATGTAGAATTAGCAAAAAAACATTGCGCTAGAGGTGACGTGTTTCAATTAGTACTTTCAAAAAAATTCTCTCAGGCCTTCAAAGGTGATGAGTTTAATGTCTATCGAGCATTACGAAGTATCAACCCTTCTCCTTACCTCTTTTATTTTGACTACGGAAATTTTAAAATCTTCGGGAGTTCACCAGAAGCACAACTTGTGGTCAACAATCAACAAGCAGAAATTCATCCCATTGCAGGCACATTTAAAAGAACAGGGAACGATGAAGAAGATCAAAAATTAGCAAAAAAGTTAGCTGAAGACATCAAAGAAAATTCAGAACATGTTATGTTAGTTGATCTTGCAAGAAACGACTTAAGCCGTCACGGAAGCCAAGTAAAAGTAGAAACTTATAGAGAAGCACAATTCTTTTCTCACGTCATACATTTAGTGAGTAAAGTCACAGGAAAAATACATGACAATACTGCGACTATGCAAGTTGTTGCAGATACATTTCCTGCTGGAACTCTAAGTGGAGCACCAAAACATAAAGCCATGCAACTTATAGAAAAATATGAAAAAACCAGTAGAGCTTTTTATGGAGGAGCCATTGGTTTCATGGATTTTAATGGCAATTACAATCACGCGATTATGATTAGAACCTTTATGAGTAAAAACCACAAACTACATTGGCAAGCAGGTGCAGGATTGGTATCAAAGTCAGTTCCTGAAAACGAATTACAAGAAGTCTATAATAAATTAGGAGCTTTAACAAAAGCTATTGAAATGGCAGAGGAAATATGAAAGTATTAGTAATAGATAACTACGACAGTTTTACATATAACTTGGTTCACTATTTAGAAGATCTAAACTGTGAAGTCACAGTAAAACGAAACGACAAACTCTCATTAGAAGACGTAGATGCTTTTCAAAAAATTGTTTTGTCTCCAGGACCAGGAATACCTGATGAGGCTGGATTATTAAAAGCGATCATCAAAAGATATGCACCTACAAAAAGCATTTTAGGAGTTTGTCTTGGTCAACAAGCTATTGGTGAAGTTTTTGGAGGCTCACTTATAAACCTAGATGAAGTTTATCATGGAGTTGCAACAAAAGTTAAAATTACTGTTGACGACGAAACTCTTTTTAATAATATGGATAAAACAATAGAAGTAGGTCGTTATCACTCTTGGGTTGTAAATCCTAATTTACCAGAAGTATTAGAAGCGACATCTGTTGACAGCAACGGACAAATAATGTCATTACGACATAAGTTTTACGATGTTAAAGGTGTACAATACCATCCTGAAAGTGTGCTAACACCAAACGGAAAACAGATTCTGGAGAATTGGGTGAATCAGTAGACAATGCTCAGTTTGCAGTAAACAGTGCTTACTCTTATGAATTAAAAATTAGAGTTTAATTAAATTGACTCCCATTTTTAGGGGAAATGAATATGAAACATATACTTAACAGATTAATAAACCACGAAAGCATCTCAAGTGAGGAAGCAAAAAATGTGTTGGTTAATATTTCCGAAGGTAAATACAACCAAAGCCAAATTGCATCTTTTCTTACTATTTACATGATGCGAAGTATTACATTAGAGGAATTACAAGGCTTTCGCGATGCCTTATTAGAACTTTGTATCCCAATAGATTTATCCGATTTCAACGCCATTGATTTATGCGGAACTGGTGGTGACGGAAAAGATACTTTCAACATCTCAACATTAGCTTCATTTATCACTGCAGGTGCAGGAGTAAAAGTAGCAAAACACGGAAATTATGGTGTATCATCAGCTTCTGGATCATCTAATGTTATGGAAGCTTTAGGAATTCATTTTTCAAACAAATCAGATTTTTTAAAATACTCCATAGACCAAGCAGGAATTTGTGTATTGCATGCGCCTTTATTTCATCCAGCCATGAAAAATGTGGCACCAATTCGTAAAGAATTAGGTGTAAAAACCTTTTTTAATATGTTGGGTCCAATGGTAAACCCATCGTTTCCTAAAAATCAAATGGTAGGTGTTTTTAATTTGGAATTACAACGCATATACGGATATTTATATCAAAACACAGACAAGAATTACAGTATTGTTCATGCACTTGATGGTTATGATGAAATTTCCCTTACCGGAAACACGAAGATTATTTCTAATAGGTCTGAAACGATGTTAAGTCCAGGAGATTTAAACCTTAAAAAAATTGAACAATCTGAAATATTTGGAGGTTCAACAGTGAAAGAAGCTGCTAAAATTTTTAAAAATATCATTAACTGTAAAGGTACAGATGCTCAAAATAATGTTGTTTGTGCCAATGCAGGATTAGCAATTGCAACTGTAAACGGAATTTCTCATCAAGAAGGATTTCATTTAGCTCAAGACAGTTTAGGAAGTGGTAGAGCAAAAGCAAGTTTAGAGCGATTGATTGAGCTGAGTAAATAACGTCATGCTGAACTCGGTTCAGCATCACACAAATAATGAGAACCTGAAACAAGTTCAGGTTGACTATATATGAACATCTTAGATAAAATAACAAAAGACAAACGCATCGAAGTCAACCTTCGTAAGCAACTCATCCCAATCAAACAACTAGAGCAATCTATTTTGTTTGAAAGGGAAACCGTATCCTTAGCTAAAAAACTCAAAGAAAGTAACACTGGAATCATAGCAGAGCACAAGAGACGTTCACCTTCAAAACAAGTCATCAATCATGACTTAAACGTATTTGATGTTGCTAAAGGCTATGAAAACGCAGGTGTTTGCGGAATGTCTGTATTAACAGATGGAAAATATTTTGGAGGAAGTCTTGATGATCTTTTAACTGCAAGAGCTAGTTGCAACTTACCTTTATTACGAAAAGAATTCATCATTGATGAGTACCAAATTATAGAAGCTAAAGCATATGGAGCAGATGTTATTTTATTAATTGCTGCGATTTTAACTAAAGCAGAAATCAAGCAGTTTTCAGAACTAGCAAAACGACTAAATTTAGATGTTTTACTAGAAGTCCACAATGAAGAAGAACTTCATAAATCGATTATGCCAAGCTTAGACATGTTAGGTGTTAATAATAGAAACTTAAAAACGTTTGATGTGAGTTTAGAAACCAGTAAACAATTAAGTGAATTAATCCCAAACGACTTTGTTAAAGTATCAGAAAGTGGCATTAGCAATATTGAGGCTATTAAAATCCTACAACCCTATGGTTATAAAGGCTTTTTAATTGGAGAGAATTTTATGAAAACTGATGATGCAGGCAATAGTGCCAAACAATTTATTAAAGACTTAGAATTATGAAATTAAAAGTCTGCGGAATGAAAAACCCAAACAACATCCTAGATGTTGCTCAACTAAATCCAGAATTCATGGGTTTCATTTTTTATAAAAATTCATCACGCTATTTTAATGGTGTTATTCCAGAGTTACCTCAGAACATTAAAAAAATTGGTGTATTCGTCAATGCAACTTTTGATTATATAAAAGGTATTGTAAACAAACATAATTTACAAGGTGTGCAATTACATGGCAACGAATCTCCTGAGTTTTGTGACACATTACGTCATGCTGAACTTGTTTCAGCATCTCATCACGAAAAACTAGAAATCATTAAAGTATTTAGCATAAAAGACACTTTCGATTTTAATAGTTTAGAACCTTACGAAGACGTTTGTGATTACTATTTATTTGATACCAAAGGAAAACAACCTGGAGGAAATGGTTACGCTTTTGATTGGAGTGTATTAAAAAATTACTCATCCATAAAACCCTAT
This sequence comes from Psychroserpens sp. AS72, assembly GCF_038900375.1. NCBI lineage: Bacteria > Pseudomonadati > Bacteroidota > Flavobacteriia > Flavobacteriales > Flavobacteriaceae > Psychroserpens > Psychroserpens sp. AS72. Next base: position 313,376 of record NZ_JBBMRC010000004.1, read on the forward strand.
TTTTTAAGTGGTGGAATTGGACCAAATGAAATAGATAATCTATCTTCATTTTTAAAAAGACCAGAAGCTCTATTTTGCCATTCGTTAGATTTAAACAGCAAATTTGAAACGAACCAAGGATTAAAAAATGTAGAAAAGTTAAAAGCGTTTAAAAATGTTATTCAGAACGAAGTGAAGAATCTTTAATATAGATGCCACGCTTCGCTCTGCATGACAAAACAAAAAACTATGACATACAACATCAACGACAAAGGTTACTACGGAGAATTTGGAGGCGCATATATTCCAGAAATGCTCTACCCAAATGTAGAAGAGTTACGACAAAACTACCTCAAAATAATGGCAGAACCTTCTTTTAAAGAAGAATTTGATCAGTTATTAAAAGACTATGTTGGTCGTCCTTCTCCACTCTATTTTGCCAAGCGACTTTCAGAAAAATACAACACAAAAATCTATCTCAAACGCGAAGATTTAAATCATACAGGTGCGCATAAAGTTAACAATACTGTCGGACAAATTTTAATGGCACAACGCTTAGGTAAAACCAGAATCATTGCCGAAACAGGAGCTGGACAACATGGCGTTGCAACCGCAACCGTTTGTGCATTAATGGGATTAGAATGTATTGTGTATATGGGAGAAATTGATATTGCTCGTCAAGCACCAAATGTGGCTCGAATGAAAATGTTAGGCGCAGAAGTGAGACCAGCTTTATCAGGAAGTCGTACTTTAAAAGATGCAACTAATGAAGCCATAAGAGATTGGATTAACAATCCTGTTGACACACATTATATCATTGGAAGCGTTGTAGGACCTCATCCTTACCCAGATATGGTGGCTCGTTTTCAAGCCATAGTTTCTGAAGAAATTCAATGGCAACTCAAAGACAAAGAAGATACTACAAAACCAGATTATGTTATTGCTTGCGTTGGTGGAGGAAGCAATGCTGCAGGTGCATTTTATCATTATTTAGATGATACAGACGTCAATTTAATTGCAGTTGAAGCTGCTGGAAAAGGGATTCATTCTGGCGAAAGTGCTGCCACGTCTGTTTTAGGTCACGAAGGAATTATTCATGGAAGTAAGACCTTGTTGATGCAAACTAACGACGGACAAATAACCGAACCTTACTCTATTTCGGCAGGATTAGATTATCCAGGTGTTGGACCAATGCATGCGCATTTATACAAATCGGGTCGTGCAGAATTTATAGCAATCACAGATGATGAAGCCATGAAAGCGGGTTTAGAGTTGAGCCAATTAGAAGGTATTATTCCTGCTATTGAAAGCTCGCATGCTTTTGCGATTTTCGAGCAAAAAACGTTTAAACCAGATGATATCGTAGTTATTAATTTGTCTGGTCGAGGTGATAAAGATTTACAAAATTATATAGATTATTTTAAGTTGTAGATTGATAATTTGGGCGTTACTTTTTACTCATACCTACAAGGTTTTAATAACCTTGCAGGATCGCAAAAAGTCAGGCTTTCAAGGCTCGCTATCAAAGATGAGCTCAAACAAACCTTTCAATCCTTAACGCAAAACACATAAATAATGAGAACCTGAAATAAATTCAGGTTGACGATAATAAATTAATAACGTCATGCTGAACTTGTTTCAACATCTCACAAGTAAAAAAAACAAATATTATGTGACCCTGAAATAAATTCAGGGTGACGACCAATAATATTCAAACGTCATGCTGAACTTGTTTCAGCATCTCACAAAAAAAGAAAATGAAAAGCAGTTATATCTACATAATGACTAATAAATATAGAACAACATTATATGTAGGTGTAACTTCAGATTTAAATAAAAGAGTAGTTGAACATCAAAATGAAATAGGCTCAGAATTTACAAAAAAATATAATCTGAAAGATTTAATTTACTATGAAGAATTCAGTGATATTAATCAAGCTATAGCTAGAGAAAAACAAATTAAAAATTGGAAAAAAGAATGGAAACTTAATCTAATAAAAGAGATGAATCCAAACCTTAAAATCCTAATACTCTGATGAGAACCTGAAACAAGTTCAGGTTGACGATAGTAAATTAATAACGTCATGCTGAACTCGTTTCAGTATCACACGAGAGAAGAATAATTGAACAACGTCATGCTAGACTCATTTCAGCATCACACACGTTAAAAAACAATAATAAGTACTCTAATGAGAACCAGAAACAAGTTCAGATTGACGATAGTAATCAGGTAACGTCATGCTGAACTCGTTTCAGTATCACACGAGAGAAGAGTAATTGAATAGCGTCATGCTCAACTTGTTTCAGTATCACACAAGTAAATAATAATGTGACCCTGAAATAAATTCAGGGTGACGACATGAATAACCATGAATAACCATGAATAACCATGAATAAAATAAACCAAAAACTAAAAGAAGACAAAAAGCTCTTATCCATATACTTTTCCGCAGGATATCCAAACCTCAACGATACAGTTTCTATCATTGAAAATTTGGAAAAAAACGGAGTTGATATGATAGAAATAGGATTACCATTTAGTGATCCTCTAGCTGATGGACCAACCATACAAGCAAGTTCTACACAGGCTTTAAAAAACGGAATGACTACCAAAATTCTTTTTGACCAGTTAAAAGACATTCGTAAAACGGTGTCTATCCCTTTGATTATTATGGGCTATTTTAATCCCATTTTACAATATGGTGTCGAAGCGTTTTGTAAAAAATGTAAAGACATTGGTATCGACGGACTCATAATTCCAGATTTACCAGTTGATGTTTATAATGAGCAGTATAAGTCCATCTTTCAAAAATATGGAATAATTAATGTGTTTTTAATCACACCTCAAACATCTGTAGAACGTATTGAGTTTATTGATTCTATTTCCGAAGGATTTATTTACATGGTCAGTAGTGCAAGTGTAACAGGAAGTAGTTCTGGTTTTGGTGATGAGCAAACGTCTTATTTTAAACGCATTGCAGACATGAATCTCAAAAATCCCCAAATTATAGGTTTTGGGATTTCAAATAATGAAACATTTAAGCAAGCCACTCAGTACGCAAAAGGTGCTATTATTGGAAGTGCGTTTATCAAACATCTAACCGAAAACCGTTTATCTAAAATTTCAGAATTTACAACTTCAGTCTTGAATTAAATTTTATATTTGAAACTAACTAACCAATAAATTAAGAGTATGAAGTGGTATTTAAAAGTCGTAAGAGATAATTACGCAAACTTTAATGGACGAGCTAGACGTAAGGAATATTGGATGTTTATCCTTTTTCACATGATCTTTACTTATGGAGGTTTAATTGTTTTAGGACTTATTGCAGCAGCATTAGACAGTCCGTTTATTTTATTTATAGTTCACATTTATTTATTTGCTGTTCTAATTCCTACAATTGCAGTAGCAGTTAGAAGAATGCATGATGTTGGTAAAAGCGGATGGTATATGTTAATCCCTATCTATAGTCTTATCCTCGCGATAACTGAAGGTGAAAAAGGAACTAACCAATATGGTCCTGATCCTAAATCGGCAGATAATGAAGAAATTAATACAATAGGTACTAAAGAGATTGAGTAATTTCTTTTTATAATACATAGAAACCTACTCTAAACGAGTAGGTTTTTTTTATTCAAAAAATTATCGGACTCTTATATTTATTTTTGATATTTATATTATAAAAAATTAAACATGTACTGGTATTTACAAGTGATTAGATATAACTACGCCAATTTCTCTGGTCGTGCAAGACGTAAAGAATATTGGATGTTTGTATTAGTTCAGCTAATTATTGTTGGACTTGCGATATCATATGCATCACTTGTTGATGACTTTTTAGGTGATCAATTTATAAGTTCTATTATAGCTCTTTATTTTTTGGCAACACTAGTTCCTTGGTTAGCACTTAACGTGAGAAGACTTCATGATATAGGTAAAAGTGGTGGTTATATTTTTATTAATTTCATTCCTGTGATTGGTCGTATTTGGTATATCGTTCTTGTGGCAACAGAAGGAGAATTTGGCGCTAATAATTATGGTCCTGATCCTAAATTAGACTATTCAGATGACATTGATGACATTGGACGACTAGAAGAATAACACATGAAACGAGCCTTTTTTTAAGCTTTCGTAAACAAGACAGTGATTAACAGCGAACAGCATGTGACAATTGATAATAATAAACGAAAACACATGAAACGAGCTTTTTTTAAAGCTTTCGTAACCAAGACAATGATTAATAGCGAATAGCATGTGACGATTGAAAAATAATATAAAAAACACATGAAACTACTTAACGATTTCAGAATTATAATTTTACTATGTCTTACACTAGGCTTAGCTCCTTTTTTTCCAGAACCTCACATTTGGGGAAAATTAAAATGGATTGCTGGAGGTGCAAATGGAATGGAATTAAAAGACTGGTTTGATGTAGCACTTCATGGATTTCCATGGCTTCTACTAATTAGGATCATTATAGTTAAATCTTTAAAAAAGGCTCATTAAACCTCGTGTTTTAACAATTCTTAACAACATATCTTTGAGTTTTAAGAGAACTTAAACAGAGTTTGAATTCTATTTTTGGTATATTAATTATGAACCAAAAAACAGAAATCATGGGAATTATAAAAGACAACAAAAAATTTGAAAGAACAACAAAACAAACAACTCCAACTAATCCAGATGGAATTGCGCGTAAAACTAAAACTAACGAATTTGATATCAATAGTAAAACAATAAAAGAGCAGCAGAATAAGAGTTAATCTTTTTCTGTTTCAAATCATTAAAAGCCTAAATTTTAATTAATTTAGGCTTTTAATATTTTATGGCTTTAAACATCGTTTTATTCGAACCAGAAATCCCAAACAATACTGGTAATATTGGCAGATTAGCCTTAGCATCTGGTTCTAAATTACATTTGGTAAAACCTTTTGGTTTTGAAATTAGTGATAGTCGTTTAAAACGTGCTGGTTTAGATTATTGGCAACATTTAGATGTAATTATCTATGAGTCTATTGAGGCGTTTTTCAGTACAAATAAAGACGCAAAATTTGCTTTCTTTTCTAGTCATGGCGAGCAACCACATTGGAATATCGAATTTGAAAACAACCTTTTTTTAGTCTTCGGAAAAGAATCGGCTGGTTTACCAAAATCTGTAATTGAAAACCACAAAAACCAGCTTTACAAAATACCATTATATAGCGAACATATAAGAAGCTTAAACTTAGCTAATGCAGTTGGTATTGTAGTTTATGAAGGCTTACGACAGCTTAAATAATTTAGCAAAACATTATTAAAAAACAAGGTTTATTTGGTTACCTTCAATTAAAAATAAACCATGAAATATCATATTATTATCAATAGTGTAAAGACTGTCGATGCGCTTCAAAATGCTTGGACAAACGATGATTATATTCAATTATTAAATGAATTTGGACTAGAAGACACCGACAGTTCAAACACTTCAGAATTATTAGAATTATTGTTCATGGCAATTTCAGATTTTGATCCTGAAGAAGCTGCTTCTATCTTATTAAATTACAAATTATCTGATGTTTTAAATGAAAACCAAATTGAACAGATTTCTCACGAGATGTTGTTGGATAAAATTTCCGAAGAATACGCAGATATTTCGCTTCACCATCAACTATTTAATATCAACCAACTATTGCATAAAGCCTATAATGGCACGTTTCCTAATGCAAAAGCTACTATTATAGAATTTGAAATTACTCCAAATAAAAACGTGGATAAAGAAGTTGTACTAAAAGCATTTGATAAAACATTGGCTGGCAGCAACGTTATTAAACGTTTGTTTTCAAATCAATTGGCTGGTAAAGCATCTTTTGAGGAAGCCGAAGCTATTGTTTGGGATTTAAAATCTACAGGTGACACATCGTATGTACTTACAACATCAGAATATTGGATGAGTAGAGATGAGTTTAACGATGCTGAGTTTGATGCTACAGTTATAGAATTTGAAGATGATGATGAGAATTAATTAACGCTTATTTTTAAGCATTTTTAAATACATATACTCAACCTTAGTTCTAGCCCAAGGCGTACGTCTTAAAAACTTTAAACTAGATTTAATACTTGGATTATCATTAAAACATCTAATATTAATGATGGTTCCCATGTATTCCCAACCATAATGAGCTTCCAAATCTGTGACGATTTGCTCTAGTTTGATGCCGTGTAGCGGATTGTTCTTTTGAGTTTCCATATATAAATGTAACAAAATGTCAGTCTGAGCGCAGTCAAAGACTTTTACTAAGACCAAATATAAACGCAGTGTTTACACTATTAATTAGACTTTAATTCTACCATGTTCTTAATCTTCACTGCCTTTTCAAAATGATCGAGTTGGTGTGTTTTAATCCACCACGTTGCAGCTTCCATCAATAACTCTGGAGTATCATTTTTATTTTTAAAAAATGCGTAGAAAGATAATCCAACGTTATCTCCTTTTTGAGCAATCTTTTGATCGCAAACGTCTAAAATTTTTTGTTTGAGAATTTCTGTCATACTACTAATTTAGAGATTGTCTCGTTATAAAACAACTCGTAATGACATTAGTTACGTCTATCGTTACGTCGTCTAGAATTAGAAGTATTGCTGCTTTTATTTCTATTAGAACCTGATCTATTTCCTCCTGAGTTTCCTCCAGAATTTCTAGGACTAGAATTACGGTTTCTATTACCTCCACCTTGTCTTCCTTGTCGACCTTGACCTTGCTTAATTGGCTCAGTAGATGCATTAGGATCTGGTTCAAAACCTTCAACAATTTCTACTTCAATCTTCTCACCAATAAGTTTTTCAATATCACGTAAATACGTCGTTTCATCAGCACTCACTAACGATATCGCTTTTCCATCTGCTCCTGCTCTACCAGTTCTACCAATTCGGTGTACATAATCTTCAGAAATATTAGGCAATTCAAAATTCACAACATGTGGTAATAACGGAATATCCAATCCACGAGCTGCAATATCTGTAGCGACCATGACTCTTACTTTCCCACTTTTAAAACCTTCAAGTGCTTTAGTTCGCGCACCTTGACTTTTATTGCCATGAATGGCAGCAGCACTAATTCCTGATGAAATAAGCTTTTTTGTTAACTTATTTGCGCCATGTTTAGTTCTTGTAAACACAAGTGCTTGTTTCCAGTTTCCTTCGGAAATGAGCTTAATCAATAACTCTGGCTTTTTTCCTTTAGCAACACGATACACTTTTTGAGAAATAGCTTCTACGGTTGTGTTTTCTGGAGTTGCTTCTACTTGTACAGGATTATTTAAAATCCCATTTGCAAGCTTTTTAATATCTTTTGAAAACGTAGCTGAGAACATCAAATTTTGACGTTTTGCTGGCATTACGTTCATCACCTTTTCTATATCTCTAAGAAAACCCATGTCTAGCATGCGATCTGCTTCATCCAATATAAAAACTTCAACACGTTTTAGAGATAACAAGTTTTGATTGTGTAAATCTAATAGACGTCCAGGTGTTGCTACCAAAATATCCACACCACGACGAATCGTAGCGGCTTGTGGTTTTTGATTCACACCTCCAAAAATTACAGTACTTCTAATATCTAGAAACTCGCTATAATCCATAACACTTTGATGCACTTGAGCAGCAAGCTCACGCGTTGGTGTTAAGATTAAAGCACGAATGGGTCTAAATTTAGCTTTAGGATTTTCAGATAAATAATGTAATAATGGTAAGGTGAAACCTGCGGTTTTCCCTGTTCCTGTTTGTGCCGAAGCCAATACATCACGTCCTTCTAATACTGGAGGAATCGCTTTTTCTTGAATTGGACTTGGAGTAGTGTATCCTTTTTTACTAATAGCTTTTAGTAAAGGCTCAGATAGGCCTAGATCTTTGAATGACATATAATATATTTGGTCAAATTAGTGTTTAAATGACCTTCTGTGTATTAAGCGTCATTTTCTGTTGTGCGCAAATGTACTGCTAATTTATGCGATAGCAGTATTTAGGTTGATTTTCTCGGAAAAATAGACGAACTTTCGGGTTGCTGTGGGTATAGACTATAGTTTATATTCAATTGTTGTGCTTCATTACCAAAAACCGCTAACCAATGATAAAATTCTTTCGGAAAATTAGACAAAAAATGTTGACTGAAAATAAATTTAGCAAGTATCTGATTTACGCAATTGGAGAAATAATCCTTGTCGTTATTGGAATTTTGATTGCATTGCAGGTTAATAATCTTAACGAGCAAAGTAAAAAAGAACAATTAAGAGTAAACTATGTAAATTCACTATTAAGTGATTTAGAATCAGATATTATTTTACTTGAAAATCAAATTTTAACATTCAATACAGAATTAGAAAAACATACTTCATTATCTAAACGATTATCATCATCTGATGCCACTTTTGACACAATAAGAAATATTGCACGTTATGAATTTCTTCCGTTTTTCAACCCTTCCAATAACTTGAATATTGATACATATAATGCGCTGATTTCTACTGGAGATTTAGACTTAATACAACCACCTTTGAGGAAAAAAATTCAAAAACATAATGCTGAACAACTTGAACTTCTTAAGACTGTTGAATTGAATTTTAAATTAAATGCTGAATTGGGCTATAAATACACTAGTCAATTCCCAATAAATTTTGAATTTAGTGCAATTAAGGGTAAACAAATGAATTCAGTTTGGGAACAAGTAAATGAAAATAAATTAAAATCTAGTTTGAACGGAATACTAACAATGAAAATAACGAATTATATTATGACCAATCGTTTGCGACAAAGTTTGGTTGAAAAAACAAAAATTCTGATAGAAGAAATTAAGAGTTCCGAGAAATAACGAAAGCACAACAACATATATAATTAATTGCTCGGTCACTGCTGACTTACGAACATTCCTGCGGAATATTCTATCTGTGTTTTATTTGCTAAATTAGTTGCTCAAACAAGCAACTAGCCATACACAACACGTTGTAACCAATAACACCAACCATATGAAAAAATCAATAATTATTCTGACAACAATTATTTTATTTGTGCTTCCACAAATAGTTTTCTCTCAAAACAAAACATTTGTGCCTGCAGATTTCAAAGTACCAGATACACTTGAAAATCAACATTTCAGAATTAGAATGCTAACCGTGAACGACGTTGTAAAAGATTATGACGCGGTTATGACAAGTCTTAGCCATTTACAAGAAATGTTCCTTCCAATATGGGAATGGCCAACAGAAGATTTGTCGTTTGAACAGGATTTGATTGATTTAGGTTGGCATCAAAAAGAGTTCCAAATGCGAAGCTCATTTGCATATACGGTTGTTAGCCTTGATGAAAGTCAAGTTCTTGGTTGCCTGTACATTGAACCTTCCAAAAAGTCTGATTTTGATGCTGAAATTTATATGTGGGTCCGACAAAGTGAGGTTACAAACGGACTTGACCCAATTCTGTTTAACACTGTAAAAAAATGGATTGAGAACGAATGGACTTTTAAGAATCCTGCATATCCCATTAGAGAAATAAGTTTGGAGAAATGGATATCTATGAAATAAATAATTACTGGCTACAACAACATATATAATTAATTGCTTGGGTCTGTCTGTACTCGGAAAATCCTTCGGATTTCCCTAACGTTAGGTTTGGTTTTACTTAATTAGGTGCTGAAACACGCCACTAATCATACACAAAACCGTTGGCACCAATTAGAAGAAATGGAAATAATATTTAAACATACTTGGATAATGTTCATTGCGGTAACTATAGCAAACGGACTAATTCTAAAATATCGCTCTAAGAAATATATCGCCCAAAACCCTGAATTAGAAGACGGATATGACAAATATGTTAAGGGATGGATGATTTACGGTAATATTCCTTGGGTTATTATGATGGTTGGAAACCTAAGTGGAATAACACAAAACACGTTAGAATACTTTAATCCAAAAGCTATGAACCCAATGGTGTTAATTTTCCACTTTTCGATAATCATACTTTGGGTGCTAAGTGTGAGATGGATATACTTTAAAAATGGTGCAGAATTTATCGAAACTCACCCAGGTCTAATGCAGAAATCAAGTTTAAGCGGAAACACAAATGTGACATCTAAACAAATCAAATTATTCTTCCCACTAATGCTGATGGGAGGAATTGCAGGAATGGTAATGATGTGGTTTATGGATTTCCCAACACCTCAATTTTAGAAATGAAAAAAGGTGCTAACAACGTGTATAATCAACTGTTGGGTTCTCGCCTAATTACGAACATTCCTGCGGAATATTCTATCTGTGTTTTATTTGCTAAATTAGTTGCTCAAACACGCAACTAACCATATACAACACATTAGCAAACATTTAGCAAGACCCTATGAAAAAAAGAAAGACAATTGCATTATTACTTTTGATTATCGGAATTGTTCTAAGTATTTCTTTTATAATGAAGATTGAATTTCCCCAAGGTTTCGAGGCATATTTTAAAAGAGAATATTATAACCAATTTGGTCCTTTAGCAATAAGTGTTGAACTATTAATTGCAAGTTATTACTTATTTATTGGACATAAAAAGACAAATTTCACTTTAGCTCTTTTTGGTTTTACTGCTTTGCTAGATCCTTTTTTTAATAAAATAGGGCTTTTCAACAGCATCGTGCCCTTATATGGAACTATAATTTTATCGATTTGTGCTTTGTTATGTCTTTGGTTGGCATTTGCAAACACATATAAATTAAAACGCTTATCTGTTTTAGCGGCTGTCTTCAGTGCTGTCCTTGGTGTTTTTGTAGAACTATTCTTCAATTACCTGTAATAAACATTTGCCAACACCGTGGATAATCAATTGCTTGGTTAGTGTGTTCTCAGAAAATCCTAACAGATTTTCATATTGGTTCGGTTTCTTTTATTAACTTAGTTCTCGCCAACGCAACTAGCAATTATACTTCAAACCAGAAAACTATAGCTAATACTCACTCAACAGCAAAAGCTAAACCACCTAAAATTTCCGAAGAAAAAAAAGCATCCTTTTTGTAATGAAAAAGCTAAACTTCAGACAAGTGTTAAACAGAACACAAAATAGCACTGCTGCACTTTAAAAAAATCTAATTAATGTACCTTTACGACACAAATTATAGAAGACAATCTCATGCTTAATTATATAAAAGACATATTAAAACATATGCCAACAGATTGGTTGCGCTTAACAACCCATCGACTAGATATTTACAATGAAAAATTGGCTAAAACTCAATTTTTAGAACAGTTTGAAGCTTTATATAAAGACAATAATTCTCAAACAACTGCACTCAATAATTTACCTACAGCTTATGATTATATAAGATTGGGTCACCCTTTATCTTGCGTGTTAGAATGGGCAATTGGTAACTTATATGATTTAAATGCAGAGCATGTGATTAGTTTTGATTCTAAGACTGTTCCTGTATTGGCAATTCTGCGTAAAAATTTATTAGAGCATAAAAACACCCAAATTTTGTATACTGGTCAGTTACCAGAGTGTTTTGATGCCGACTTAATACAACGTGTGTATGGTTATAATTTTGAGTTGAAACACGTTGAGCGTGTAGATACAGTTTCAGCATATAATGGTAGTACTGTTTTTATTTCTGAGCAAACTGAAATGGGACATCTTGACCTCAACCCAAATATTGATTTTTACGTCAACCTATATGCTCATTTAGGAAGTGTTTTAGTAGTCAATGGTGTAAAAAACGCCAATTACATTTCAGAAATACAACATGTAAGACGACGAGAAACGATTGCAATGACTCCTGCAAATGCACTCATAGCTTTAAAAGCTTTAGTTGCACAATCACATATTGAGACTAAACATAATGATGATGGCAAAAATAAAGCGCGTGTGTTAGATTTAATTACTAACATCACTGGCACTACATTAAAACCTTTAGTGGCTTCTAGCGGATTATCTATGCAATATGCGATTATGATGGGTTCAATTCATGATGCATTAGAAAACCATAAGGGAAAGGCTATTAAATTTATTGTTCCGCCAAATTGTTATGGTGGTACAAATGACCAAGCACGACGTGTTGCTGCTTGTCTAGATCATGTAGACGTGGTAGATTTACCTGTAGATGGTGATAATGATATGGTGAAAAGTATCCATACGGTTTTAGATGCAATTGCTGAGCAAGATGCTGTTCCTTTTATCATTGCAGAAATACCTACAAACCCTAGAGTTGAAGTTCCAGATCTTATCAAATTAAAAGAGGCGTTAAGTAAAGTGCGTAAAACACCAAATGGAGATCGTGCTATAGATCCTGTTTTTATTTTAGATCAAACATTTTGCCCTAATGTTCACTTTTTAGGTGATGGTGAAATTTTGTCTACAGTTAAAACTATTTCTTATGCTAGTGGCTCAAAATTCCCTAGTGGTGGACGATGTACTGCTGGTTATTGCGTCGGAAATGAGCTAACTTCAACACTCATGCAACACATTGAAACGCATTTAGAACTTTGCGATAATGAGGCTACAGATGAACAATATGAAATCTTAGCAGAGCAAATGCCTTCTATGAATCAAAGAATTAAAGATGCTTACAAGAATACACGAGAGTTCGTCAACTTTATTCATGATGCGTTGCCAGATGCTAAAATCAACTTTGTTTCAGATGAATTGGCAAATCAAGGATTTACACCTTCTGTGTTTTCATTAGGATTACCAACTAAAGGTAACACTGATGAAGAAAAAGAAGCTTACAAAAGAGCATTGAACTTGAAGCTCATCAATTTGATGATTACTGAAATTCCTGATGAGAGTAAATTTTGTGTAAGCTACGGACAATTAAAAGGTTGTTATTGGACGATACCTGCAACCTCAACTCAAGGGACCACAAAAGAAGGCGACAAAGATTATATTGTTCGTGCTTCATTGTCTCCTAACTTAGATCTTGAATTGCATAAAAAAGTATTTTTAGATTTCGTTAAAAGCATTTAAACATTAGAAATCTGACAAGCTTTAAGTCGTCAAATTTCTAAAGTATTGTTAAAACTTTTTTTATTTCTAACCGATTGTTTAGTTTTGTACTGTAATTAGAACTATTTTCGTTTTCACGGAAAATAAACATGGCACGTAAAAAAGAATATAACGAAGACCAAGTTGTTGAAAAAGCAATGCACCTATTTTGGAAAAATGGCTATGAAACAACGTCTATGCAAATGCTAGAAAAAGAAATGGGCATTAATAAGTTTTCTATATATTCTAGTTTTGGTAACAAACATGGTTTGTTTCTTGAAAGTCTAAAATGCTATAAAGCAAAAGTTAGCGTCATATTAGAAAAGTTTAAAAATGCCACAAATGGTGTAGCAGATATTAAGCAATTTTTCTATGACTCTGTTGATGCTAATTACAAAGGACATGATCAGAAAGGGTGTTTGGTTACTAACACTTACAATGAGTTTTCTGAAAGTGAAGATCAATTAATAAAAGAAGAAATGATTTCTTTCATGGATAATCTTAAAGAATTATTTATTGAGAAATTAAAAATAAATTCAACTAAAGACGAAGCGACTATACTAAAGCAAGCTAATTATTTATTATTAGCAAAACATGGTTTAGCTGCTGCTGCAAGAGTTAACAGTCAGAAAGAAATTGAAGATTATATTGAAATGACATTTGTAAACATCTAAGCATTTTTTTTTACAAAATAACTAAACGAACGTTTAGATATAATTAACATAACTATTAAAAAGAAAAATTATGACAACATTAAAAGTTCACAACATCGACACTGCTCCAGAAGGTAGCAAAGCATTATTAGAGCAATCACTTAAAGCTAACGGAATGATTCCTGGTTTACATGGTGTTTTAGCAGGAGCTCCTGGTATTTTAGAAGCCTACCAAACAATACATAAATTATTTACAGAAACGTCTTTTAATAAAGATGAATTAACTGTAGTGTGGCAAACAATTAACGTAGAACATGAATGTCATTACTGTGTACCTGCACATACAGCAATTGCTAAAATGATGAAAGTTGATGACGCTATTACAGAAGCTTTACGTAACGAAACACCTCTTGAAGATTCTAAATTAGAAGCTTTACGTACATTAACATTAGCAATTACTCGTAATCGTGGACATGTATCTCAAAAAGAATTAGCTGCATTTTATGAAGCAGGATATGGTGAGCAACAAGTCTTAGAAATTATTTTAGGATTGTCTCAAAAAGTAATTAGTAACTATACAAATCATATTGCAAATACTGCTGTAGATGCACCTTTTCAAAAATTTGCTTGGTCTAAAGAGAATGTGGTTTCTTAATTAGATAATCCCTAAAACCACAGGTTGATTGATAGCTTTAAACCTTCCTCCTTTTGTGAGGAAGGTTTATTAATTAATAAAATGACATGATTAAAACCGCATTCAAATGAGCACTAAAATCAGACCGAAAGTATTATTTTTTGACGTTAATGAAACACTTTTAGATCTTACCAAAATGAAACAACAAGTTGGTGATGCTCTAGGCGGAAACCAGGACTTGTTACCTTTGTGGTTTACAACCATGTTACAGTATTCTTTAGTTGTTTCTGCAAGTGGTCATTATGAATCTTTTGGACATATTGGAGCCGCAGCTTTACAAATGGTAACAGCAAACAACAATATTATAATTTCTGAAGAAGAAGCTCGTAAAGTGATTCTATCTGGTTTACGTGGTTTACCTGCACATCCAGAAGTAAAAGAAGCATTGACACAATTAAAACAAGCTGGCTACACATTAGTTTCTCTAACAAACTCTTCAAACGAAGGTGTGACAAAGCAATTTGAAAGTGCTGGTTTAACCCACTATTTTGACGAAAGATTAAGCATTGAAGATGTTGGTAAATTCAAACCTTTTACAGACACTTATAATTGGGCAGCCAACAAGTTAAACGTAAAACCCGAAGACTGTATGCTTATTGCAGCGCATGGTTGGGATGTTGCAGGAGCACTTTGGGCTGGTTGGAGAGCTGCTTTTGTGAGTAGACCTGGACAACAAATTTTTCCGCTTGCACCAAAAACAGAGATCAATGAACCAGACTTAAAAGCAATAGCAAACATTCTTATAACTTATAAATAAAACACTAAAAACGATATGAAAACCAACATTATTACAGGACTATTAAGCGTATTATTACTATCATGTGGCACTAATGACAAAGCAAAGGTTGAAAAAGAGCCAGTACAAGACTTTCAAAATAAAGGTCATGAATTGGTTTATAACATGGTACAGAATGTAGGAAACTATAAAACACTTCAAGAAAAAAAGAATGTGGTTTATACCTACACATATCAAACGCCTGATGGTAAAAAAGATGTCTCTACCGAAAAATATATTTTCAACGGAGAGTTATCTTATGGTGCTTATAAGCAACACGAAAGAACCTTACCTCAACTCGAAGGATTAATGGAACAAGGTTATGATGGCAATGAATTCTGGCTTAAGCATAACGGAGAAATTTTAACAGATGAAGAACTAATGCCAAGAGTTCAGTTTAACAGACCAACTAACTTCTACTGGTTTACCATGATGCAAAAATTACTAGATGATGGTTTAATTTACGAGTACATTGGAGAAACAACAATTGAGAATAACAATTATGACATCGTAAAAATAAGCTTCGAAACGAAAGACAATAAACCTACAGATATTTACCAACTATATATCAACAAAAATACAGCGTTGGTTGATCAATTTCTCTTTACAGTTGCAGATTTTGGTGTTATGGACACACCATTTTTAATGGAACTCGATTACGAAACTATCGACGGACTTTTAATACCAACACATAGAAAATATAAAAAGTCAACTTGGAATGCTGATGTCTCTAATGATCCATGGATAATGGTGACTTGGAATGATATAAAATTCAATACTGATGTAACAAAAGACAATTTTAAAAAATAAGATACAATTCATTAGGCATATAAGTAAAACTTTACTTAATTAAAAATTAAAGTACATAGTAACCAGCTCGATGAAATTTATAAATAGAAATTATGAAGACTAAACTTAAAATAGATATCGTTTCAGATGTTGTGTGTCCTTGGTGTACCATTGGATACAAACGTTTGGAAAAAGCAATTATAGACTTAGGAATTGAAGACCAAGTAGACATAGAATGGCAACCTTTTGAACTAAATCCAAACATGCCTGCGGAAGGTCAAAATGTAAATGAACATATTACCGAAAAATATGGATCTACTCCAGAGCAACAAAAAGCATCAAAGCAACAAATGACACAAGCTGGTGCTGAACTTGGTTTCACCTTCGATTATTTTGACGACATGCGCATGGTGAATACTTTTGATGCACATGTATTATTAGAATATGCCAAAGAATTTGATAAACAAACTGAGTTAAAAATGACATTAACCAAAGCATTTTTTAGTGAACGTAAAGATGTCTCTAAAAGAGACGTTTTAAAACAAGCTTTAATAGATGTTGGTTTAAATGCTGAAGAAGGATTATCTAAATTAGATAATGAAGAAGCACGATACGAAGTAAGAACCAAAGAAGGTTATTGGAAAAACTTGGGTGTTAACTCTGTACCAACAATCGTGTTTGATAGAAAAAGTGCCGTAACTGGAGCTCAACCCGTTGACACTTTTAAGCTAGTACTTTCTGAGTTAACTGAAAATAATATTACAAATTAAAAAACCAAAACAATGGAATTAAAAAACAAAAAAGCCATTATTACAGGTGGTAGCAAAGGACTAGGAAAAGCAACAGCAATAGCATTTGCTAAATTAGGTATTGATGTTGCCATTACTGGAAGAAATGAGGCTAAACTAAAAGAAACAGTTTTAGAACTTAAAACGTTTGGTGTAGATGCTTTTTACGAAGTGTTTGATGTTGGGAACTATGAAGAGGTTAAAACTGGAATTAAAAATATAATTTCAAATTTAGGAACGGTAGATATTTTAGTAAATAATGCTGGTATCGCTGCTTTTGGAACGCTAAATGACATGGATCCTACACTCTGGGAGAATATTATTAAAACCAACGTTCTAGGTATGTATTACATTACCAAAGAGGTGCTTCCATATCTGATTGAAAAAAATGAAGGTGATATCATCAATATTTCTTCTACTGCTGGTTTAAGTGGAAATGCAACGACTTCAGCTTATTCAGCTTCAAAATTTGCTGTTATCGGTTTGTCACAATCCTTAATGAAAGAAGTTCGTAAAAATAATATTAGAGTGAATACTTTAACACCAAGTACGATTGCGACTGATATGTCTCTAGACTTAGGAATTACAGATGGTAATACTGAAACAGTATTACAACCAGAAGATTTTGCTCAATTTATTATTGCAGGTTTACAATTACCTAGACGTGCAATGATGGCTAGCGGATCTTTATGGTCAACTAATCCTTAAAAAACATAACATCATTTCCCTTTTCTAAACTCTAAAAACTTAGTAAAGGGATTTGTGTCTTTATTTTTAAGGCCATGAATCCCAATGCTAATAATTAAGACTCCTGCAGCAGCAAAAGCAATGTAAGCAATTAAAATTTCCGAAGAAAAATTAGCGACACCAATTGCAATTAAAGCCCAAGCTCCAACGAGTGCAAATTCTCGCATATTACGTTTCCAAGTGATGAGAATATTTAGAAGTGTTGCAATGACAATCATGATAAGTGTCCAAATTACAGGAGAAATCCCAAAACCATCCCAATTGATTTTCACTAAATAAGCAGCTACATTTACAATACTTGCAACGGTTACCCAACCACTATAAATAACGAAAGGCCACCATAAAAATGCAATTACAGAGATAGGTGCATCCCATAATTCCATACTGTTATTCCAAACAATTTTTAAAAGTGAAAACAAGAGTAAGAATATGAAAAAACAAGATAATCCTGTGTAACCATAAATCCAACTCACTACCCAAAAACTATTTGCAATACATGATAACATAAACCACCAACCTACTCGCAACACAAAATCATCATCTCGTACTTTTACAAATAAACTTCTACCTTGATAAATTGCAAAACTTAGAAGCATGAGATAAATAATTCCCCAAATGGAAAATGCGTAAGCAGCTGGAGTAAATAATGTTCTCAATCCACCAGAAACCTCTCCAATAGTAGTATCATTCATCAATCCTGTGTTAGATAAATAATTCATGATAATTGTTGCTATTAACGCAACTCCATTACCTATTTGAAGTATTTTTTTCATAGTATACATCTTATTTTTGCAAATATGGGAAACTCGCAAAAGAGTTATTAATGCTATATCATAAGGTTTTAGCTCAAATCAAATTGACATTACTCCACCTCAAAATCAAAAAACGTTTTAGGAAACGGCTCCCAACGTAGTGTAAAATGCCACCATTCTTTAGGGTAATTTCTAAAGTTATGTTTGAGCATGACTTTTTGTAATAATTGCCTATTTGCTAATTGTGTTTTGGTAAGATCTGGATGGTCTACCCAAGATTCTTTTCCGAAGAAATCATAAGGGCTTCCCATATCTAAAGGCTCATTGGTATTGCCATCTATGATTGTCAAATCTAGCGTGCTCCCACGACTGTGACCAGAACGTGATGCAATATAACCATCTCTAAATAGATGACGCTTATTGACGTTAGGGTAAAACTCTTGCTTTTGTAAAGTGTCATTTAAATCTTTTGCCCATCGCGAAAAATGATTAACTGCACGTTGCGGACGATAGCCATCATAGACCATCAAACATAAATTTTGCTCCTGCAATTCGGCTTGAACTTTTTTTAAGGCTGATGCAGATTGTTTAGTCAAAATCAATTTATTGGCTTTGTAACCTGTGATGGTGTCACCTACAAAATTGTGAGTTGAATAATAACGTAACTGCACATTCAAATCTGGAATGATGTCTTTGACGTAAACAAAACCTTCGGGTAATTTATTGTTCTGCGGAACTATAAATCCGAAAGCCACTAAGGCACATAAAAAAAATACTATTTTGTGAATCTTCATGATATAACTACATTAGTGTCTAGTCGTAAACAGACACTAAAATTAGATAAAAATTAAGTGATGGACTTATTTTCCGAAGAAAAAAGGCATTTTAATTTGCCAAATGCTGAATTGATTTACATCGACAACTTTTATAATACAGCAACTGCAGACCAGTATTTTAAGACTATAAAAAAGTCAATAAACTGGCAACAGGATGACATTACTATCTTCGGAAAAACATACAAACAACCACGACTCACAGCATTGTATGCTAATAACAATAAGCCTTACAGCTATTCTAATATTACGATGCAGCCTAGAGTTTTCACTCCAGAATTGCAGCAGATAAAATTAGATATAGAACAAGAGGCTAATCATAAATTCACTTCAGTTTTGCTCAATTTATATCGCGATGGAAATGATAGCAACGGTTGGCATGCAGATAATGAAAAAGAATTAGGAAAAAATCCTGTGATTGCGTCTCTGAGTCTTGGTCAAACTAGACCATTTCATTTTAAACATCGTACTTTAAAAGATGAGCGACATAAAATAAATCTTAATCATGGAAGTTTATTAATTATGCGAGGCGACATGCAACACTATTGGTTACATCAAATTGCAAAGACAAAAAAAGAAATTGGAGAACGCATTAATTTGACGTTTAGAACAATTATATAAATTGGTAGCTGAACGTTGGTCACTGAGCGAAGTCGAAGTGAGTCAAAGTCACTTATTGAAATTATAATCTTGGTGATTAAGCTTATTGAAACTCAAAATAGCGCATACGAAAAAACCAAGGTCCCTCAACCTTGGTTTTCCTTAATTTGCTTTTTATGTGGTCGATTTAGGGTCTCTAACTCATAACACATGCAAATATTAATTAATTAATCCATTGAACTAAAAACTAAATTTTAGTACACTTCAAATATATAATCCTTTTTGAAAGCGAACGACTAAAAACACAATTAATCGTTGAAATACATTTAATTTTAACATTTAAAGATGAAATATTGCATTTCATCGATGAAATGCAATAATAAAATTTTTCATTTTTGATACAATGAGGTCTAAAAATCTTTATAAATCTCCTTTAAATTTGATTAACTTTGGTACATCAATTGCAAAGCATATTAAAAAAAAATCATGAAATATTATTTAAGTCTCCTATTAATTTGTTTCTGTTTAACTATACAAAGTCAAGATCTAAAATTTAGTACACAAGACCTTGTAATTAATAATTTTATAGATGGTACTCTTTTAACTCCAAATGATGGAGAAAAACCAAATCTTGCCATCATAATTGCTGGTTCTGGACCAACCGATAGAAACGGTAACCAAAATTTTATGCAAAACAATTCTTTAAAAAAGTTAGCAGAATCACTTACCAATAAAGGTATAGCGACGTTTAGATATGATAAACGTATTGTCAAACAAATTAGAAAGAACAAAGTAGATCCTAATATGAAGTTTGATGATTTTGTAACAGATGCGATTTCTGTAATAGACTATTTTAAAGAAAAAGACGCTTATTCTAAAATTTATATTGTTGGACATAGTCAAGGTAGTTTGATTGGCATGCTTGCGGCAAAAGACAGAGCAGATGGTTTTGTGTCACTAGCAGGAGCTGGACAGTCAATAGATGAAGTCATCACAGAACAAATTGCAGCAATGGATCCATCACTTATTGATGCTACAAAAAAAGCGTTTGAAAGTTTAAAACAAGGGAAGACAACAACAGACTATCCTCAACCACTTGCTCCTGTGTTTAGAGCAGATGTGCAACCATTTATTATGAACTGGATGCAATATAATCCTCAAGAAGTTATTAAATCATTAGATATTCCGGTTTTGATAATAAATGGAACTAAAGATCTTCAGGTTTCAGTTGATGAAGCTCAATTACTTAAAAAGGCTTCGGAAGCGTCTGAAATTAAAATCATCGATAAAATGAATCACGTGCTCTTTATTATTGAAGGTGATCAATTGGTGAATTCAAAAAGCTATAATGAGTCGTCTCGTAAAATTTCCGAAGAACTCATAACTACGATCTCTAGCTTTATATTAAAGTAATTTCACACTAACATATTAAGAACTCATCTTAACTTTTCCTTTTGTCTTCAAAATTCACATTTTGCACCCTAATTTTATCGTTTTTTATAACCGTAGCTAATGCTATGCTAATAAAAAACGTCTTCATTATGGTACAAAAGCCAAACTTTTCGGCTTAAAACGAAAAGTCAAAATAAGTTCTAAAATAAAAAACGCATCTCAAGTGAGATGCGTTTTTATTAACTAACCAACCAATGTAAGTATTACTCCGTTATGCGAGGTAATCACTCCTCTTCTAAGATCATCATAATCACTTACACTAACTATAAAGCAAATGGCGTGCCAAACTCGATTTGGTAGATAAAAATAATTGATGTAAATTTGATATCAAAATAATATCATATTGAATTATTCAACCAAAACATCAATCTCATGAAAGAAGAAAAAATCATTGTCCCAGCAAATGGATATCTCATGCTCCTTGTATTCCTTATTTTATTCTTCGGAAGCATAGGTACTGCAATAGCTACAAAAAATCCAGAGTTTATATTTATTATTCCATTAGCGATCTTTATTGCACCTGGATTTATAATGGTGCAGCCTAATGGATCTCGAGTATTATTGCTTTTTGGAAAGTATATAGGTACTGTGAAGAAAAACGGATTCTATTGGGTAAATCCATTCTATACAAAAAAGAAAATCTCTTTACGTGCTAGAAATTTTGACAGTGAGCGTTTAAAAGTAAATGACAAAATGGGTAATCCAATTATGATTAGCACCATTTTAGTGTGGCGAGTCCAAGACACCTATAAAGCTGCTTTTGATGTAGATCTTTATGAAAACTTTGTACGTGTTCAAACCGATGCTGCTGTTAGAAAATTAGCAAGCATGTATCCTTATGACAATTTTGCAGATGAAGGTGTAGATGAGGACATTACCTTGAGATCAAGTGTTAACGAAGTCAGTGCTGCTTTAGAAAAAGAAATTGATGAACGTCTATCTATTGCAGGTATTGAAGTACTTGAAGCTCGTATTGGTTATTTGGCATATGCACAAGAAATTGCAAATGCGATGTTGAAACGTCAACAAGCTACGGCAATCGTTGCTGCAAGACATAAAATTGTTGAAGGTGCTGTGAGCATGGTTGAAATGGCAATTGAGCAACTCGAGAAAAAGCAAATTATTGAATTAGATGGTGAACGAAAAGCGGCAATGGTAAGTAACTTAATGGTTATTCTTTGTGGAGACAAAGATGCTTCACCAGTATTAAATACTGGTACTTTAAATCATTAACATGACTAAAAATCAGACACACAGTATTGCCATTGGTGTCGCAATTGGAAGTAGTTTTGGAACAACAATTGGTGCAGTTATAGGTGATGTGGCAATGGGAATTGTTTATGGTTCCTTAATTGGAATTATAATTGGTGTCGTTTTAGCTTTAGTGGTATTTAAAGACGAAGAATCGAAAAACGAATAATTTTCAAACTATGAAAACCAACAGACCAAAAGTAAAAGTGCCTTTTGAACCATTGGATATTGTGGTTGATTTGATTTCTGTAACACTATACATTTTGATGATCGTTTATACAGTAATCAATTATGGTGATTTAGCAGATACTATTCCAACGCACTTTAATGGTAAAGGAGAAGCAGATGGATTTGGAGATAAAGTGTATGTTTGGATACTTCCTATAATTGGAGTTTTTACTTTTGTGTTATTGTTTGTGTTAAATAAATATCCGCATATTCATAATTACATGGTTAATATCACAGAAGAAAATGCGCTAAAAAACTATAGATTTAGTACAAGGATTATTCGTTTTACAAATCTATTTGTTGCTATTATATTTGCATGTATTCAATATATGATGGTTGAACAAGGAAAAGGTAATACTACTGAGTTTGGATCTTGGTTCTTATATTCTATAATTGGTATAAGTGTTATTTTACCAATATTTTTGTTCATCTATCAACGAAAAATAAATAAGTAATGAATATCAAAAACATAGAATTTAAATTAAAATATGTTGAAAATGACATTTATAGAATAGCATCTTATAATACACCAGATTTTCCATGATCAAGTGAAGTATTAAAGACACTAAAAACGTTTATAAAACAATAAAATGGCTAAGAAAAAAGCATTCGCATTACGTATCAATGAAGATATGATTAAAGCAATCGAAAAATGGGCTTCAGATGAGTTTAGAAGTACCAACGGACAGATTGAATGGATGCTCATGCAATATCTTAAAGAACAAAATAGAGCTCCCAAACCTAAAAAAACTAATAATGACAATAAAAGCGACTCTTAATTGAATCGCTTTTTTTATGCAGTTTAATTTTGGTATTTTGCGCATCTAAACTTCTCTTATGAAAGCTTTTTCTAATTTTAGTATATTATTTTTATTTCTATTCATATTTTCAAATACTACTCAAGCTCAAACATTAACAGTAAAAAGTGTTGACGAAAACAGTACCAAAGCATTTGAAATCCCAATACAACTCAAAGACGCAACCTTTACATCTTTTAAAATTAAAATTGCAACAAGAGATTCGATTGCTAAAATTAAAAATGTACTCTTTAAAGAAGGTGCAGATTTTAAAGTCAATAAATTATCAGATTATGCAAGCATAATAGAATTTAAATCTAATCGTGTTTATAAATTAGATACAAATGATGTATTAAAAATACTTATAAAGCCAGATGAAAGTTTTGTTGATGAAACAATTTTAGAAGTGCAAGAAGCTTCTTTTTATAATAATGGACAACAAATTAATGTTGATATTATTAATAAAAAGTCAACTGCTTATGTAAGAGCTCCTCTAATTACTAAAGACACAATAGTTTTTGGTTTATTAATGCTAGCCTTAGGATTAGTATTCCTTACAGAATCAATAAAATCTGGTTTCTGGTCAAAATTTTATAAAATTGTCCCAGGTCTATTTATTGCATATATGTTACCAGCTGTTCTTACAACAACAGGATTAATTGCTCCTGATTGGGAAAGTATTTCTGAAGACAGAGAAATCCTAGAACATGGTACAAGTTTATATTATATGGCAAGTCGCTACTTATTACCAGCAGCTTTAGTTTTAATGACTTTAAGTATAGATTTAAAAGCAGTTTTTAATTTAGGTTGGAAAGCATTAGTTATGTTTTTTACTGGCACATTAGGTATCGTTATTGGTGGACCAATTGCCATATTACTAATTGCTACTGTATCACCAGAAACTGTTGGAGGTTTTGGTCCAGATGCTGTTTGGAGAGGCTTATCAACACTTGCAGGAAGTTGGATTGGTGGTGGAGCAAACCAAACTGCAATGTTAGAAATTTATGGTTATAATCAACGTCTTTATGGCGGAATGGTTTTCGTAGATATCGTTGTAGCAAATATATGGATGGCCATCGTATTATTAGGAATAGGAAAACGAGATCGTATTAATAAATGGTTAAAAGCAGACACATCTTCTATTGAGGAATTGAAAGAAAAGGTCTCAACGTTTGCTGAAAAAGTAAAACGAAACCCTTCACTCACAGATATTATGATTATTGGAGCCATAGCATTTGGCACTGTAAGCATAGCTCATTTATGCGCTGGTTTCTTAGCACCATATTTTGAAATCAAAGTTGCAAATATTCAATCTGGCACCACAAGAAACATATTCTCATTTTTAGGATCTTCATTTTTCTGGATGATTAGTATAGCTACAATTATTGCCATATTATTATCCTTTACAAAAGCAAAAAATTATGAAGGTGCTGGAGCCAGTAAATTTGGTAGTGTTTTCATTTATATTTTGGTTGCTACCATTGGTATGAAAATGGATTTAACTTTAATCTTTGATAATCTTGGGCTTATAGCCATTGGTGTTGTTTGGATGACAATACACGCTCTATTACTAATTGGAGTTGCTAAATTAATTAGAGCTCCGTACTTCTTTTTAGCAGTTGGTAGTCAAGCAAATGTTGGTGGTGCAGCCTCTGCTCCTATTGTGGCTTCTGCTTTCCATCCATCTCTTGCTACTGTAGGTGTATTACTTGCAGTATTAGGTTATGCAGTTGGAACTATAGCTGCAATTGGATGTACAATTTTGATGCAATTAGCAGCTGCTGGCTAGTATTTAAAAAATAATTATGTCATATTTGAATAATTATGTCATATTTGCGCTCACAAAATTAAAACTTAATGAAGCATTTTTTTATTCTATTACTCGCACTTATTTTAATGTCCTGCGGAAATGAACAAACTCACGATTTTACGCTTAAAGGACATGTAAAAGGCTTAAAAAAAGGAACAGTGTATCTGCAACGTCAGAATGATACACAAATGGAAACTATAGATTCATTAGCAATTAATGGTAGTCCAAATTTTGAATTACATGCTGAACTTCCTGAACCTGAAATATTGTTCTTAAAACTAGATAAAAATGATACTGATGAAGGTACAGTTGTCTTTTTTGCAGATAAAGGGATTACTGAAATCAATTCTACTTTAAAGAACTTCAATTACGACGCAACCATAAAAGGCTCTAAACAACAAGAAACTTTAGAAGAGTACTTATTGATGATGTCTAAATTTAGCGATAAGAATTTAGATCTAATTCAAGAAAGCTTAGAGGCTAGTAAAGCCAATGATACTACAGTTTCATTTGAAGACAATTACAACAAACTCATTAAGCGTAAATATTTATACACGATTAACTTTGCTGTGAATCATCCAGATAGTGAAGTATCTCCTTATCTAGCAATAAGTGAAGTACCAAACACAAGTGTTAAGTTTTTAGAAGAAATTTATAATGCTTTAACTGATAAAGTAAAAGCTTCTAAATACGGAGTTATGCTAAAAGAATCGATTGACTTACGGAAAGCAGAATAACTTTAAACAAAAATAAACATCAAAATTCCTAAACTTATCGTTTAGGAATTTTTGTTTTTAATACAGGTTCAAACAAAAAAAAGTCCCAATCACAAGGATTAAGACTTTATTTAAACTTAGAGTTAATCAATTACCACCTCGTCTTCGTTCTCTTTACTGAGTACGAATCCACTCCTCCTTGAAAAGGAGGAGAATTACAAAAAGCTATAAAACAAAAAAAATCTCAATCATGACGATTGAGATTCTTTATTTAAACTTAGAGCCGATGGAGGGACTCGAACCCACGACCTGCTGATTACAAATCAGCTGCTCTAGCCAGCTGAGCTACATCGGCTTTTAAGCGATGGCAAATATAATATTGCTATTGTAATTTGCAAGCACTTAATGAAAAAATTAGTTTAATTTATTCAATTTTTCGATTAACGCTAATCCTTTTGTTTCAAGATCGCTGTTAATTGCTTTAAAATGCGCTTTTTTATTTTCTACACTTTTATCATTTACTCTTGCAATTAAACCATCAAAAGTCTCAATTGCTTCGTCAATAATAGCTTCACTTTTTTTTGTGTCTTTGTCTGTGTTTGCATATTCCCAAACATAAACTGCTTCAATAATATCACCTAAAACAAAATTGATGTCTTTTTTAAGGTTTCTAATATTTGCCATAATATTTACTTATTTATTAATTCGCAGCAAAATTAAACATAAACTTCTAATAGTTTAGCATTAGAGGACGATATTTTATAGGTTTCTATTGCTGCAGGAATTAAAATTGTTTCTCCTTGTTTAATAAATTCTGATGTTGTTTCAGTTTCTATCAACGCTTCGCCTTCAACACACATATAGATAAAGAAAGAATCTTTTGTGTTTAATTTTAAAATAGGCTCAGTGACATGAAGATAATTAGTTGTAAAATATGGACAACTTACCATATCATTTGACTTATTTTTTTCCTTTTGATATGCAACTCTAAAATTTTCTGGCATATTAAAATCAAAGGCATCAATAGCTAAATCGTTATGTAATTCTCTTTCGTTCCCATTATCATCAACTCGATCCCAATCATAAACTCTATAGGTGATATCACTTGTTTGTTGTATTTCAGCAAGCATCACTCCTGCTCCAATAGCATGAACTCGACCAACTTCAATAAAATAGGTATCTCCTGTTTTTACTGTATCAAAATTTAGTATCTCTGTTAAAGTTTTTTCTTCAAGATGTTTCAGGTATTTTTCTGGTGTCATCTTTTGATTGAAACCTACTATCAAATTTGCATCATCATCAGCTTGCATAACGTACCACATTTCTGTCTTTCCGAAGGAATTATGACGCTCAGCTGCTAGTGTATCATTTGGATGTAATTGGATTGACAAATCTTCTTTAGCATCAATGAACTTGATGAGTAATGGGAATTTATTTCCGAAGATTTTATAATTCTTCTCACCTATTAAATCTGCTTTATATGCCTCTAAAAGTTGTTTTAGAGATTGTCCTTTTAAGTTCCCATTAGAAACAATTGAAGTGACTCCTTCTACATCACTTATTTCCCAACTTTCACCAACATTTGGCAAATTAGAATCTTTGTTTAGTAATGATTTTAGTTTTTGTCCTCCCCAAATTTTATCTTTTAAAATGGGCTCGAATTTTAATGGATAGTTAATGTTTTTCATTCTCCAGAATAGCTTACAAAATTACGAGGTGTTTCATATAAGGTCACTTCAATATCCAAATCTGATTTTAATTTTGGTTTGATTTTATTATAAATTACAACAACTATATTTTCGGCAGTTGGATTGAGGTTTTTAAATTCTGGGACTTCAACATTGAGGTTTTTATGATCAAACTTATCTTCTACTTCAGATTTGATAATATCTTTTAATATTTTCATATCAATCACGTATCCAGTTTCTTGATCTATATCTCCTGTGACGCTTACTATAAGTTCATAATTATGACCATGATAGTTTGGATTGTTACATTTTCCGAAGATCTCATCGTTTTTCTCAAAGCTCCAGTCTTTACGATATAAGCGATGCGCTGCATTAAAATGTGCTTTTCTACTGACTGTAACTCTCATTATTTTGTGATGTTTATGTGTTCATAAAACTTATCAAAAATGATTTTAAACCATGCTGTATAGAGTTCTGGATGTAATTCTATATCTCCTTTTACATCTTCTAAAGGCATCCACTTCCAGGCTTCTACTTCCTCTGGATTAATAATTGGCTCATCATTAAAATGACCAACCATGACATGGTCAAATTCGTGTTCTGTTAAACCGTTATCAAAAGGTGCTTTATAGATGAATGATATGGTTTCTTCTAAATCTACTACAAAACCCATTTCTTCCATTAAACGACGTTTTCCTGCTTGTAAATTACTTTCTCCTTCTCTTTGATGACTACAGCATGTATTGGTCCATAATAGAGGCGAATGGTACTTGTGCTTAGCTCGTTGCTGTAACATCAATTCATTTTGGTCATTAAATATAAATACCGAAAATGCACGATGCAATACAGCTTTTTCGTGAGCTTCTAATTTAGGCATCGTACCTATTTGCTCATCGTTATCGTTTACAAGAATTACGTGTTCTTCAATCATAGCTAACAAAAATAACAACTATATTTCATAAAACCATCACAAACCTGAGTTCGACCTAATATTTGTTTTCAGTTTGAACTCAGGTTACAAAAAAAGCTGCCTTGGAAAAGACAGCTTTTAACTTTTATTTAATAGGATTTAAAGGTCTTGATTATTTTTCAGGACACTTTTCTCCATTGATTCCTGTGATAATAAATTCACTACGTCTATTAAGCTGGTGTTCTGCTTCACTACAGTTAGAATCGTTTGTTGGTTCACAACCACAATCATTAACTAAGCGCGACTCTCCATAACCTTTTGCTGTTAAGCGATCTGCAGCAATACCGTTTTTAATTAAGTATTTACGTGTAGATTGTGCTCTGTTTTCTGATAAGCGTTCATTGTATGATGCTGTTCCTCTACAATCTGTATGACTACGAACATCGATTGTCATTGTTGGGTATTTATTTAATACTGCCAATACTTTTTGTAATTCTACTTCTGCATCTCTTCTAATATTGAATTTATCGAAATCAAAGTATATAATTGGAATATCTAAAATTTTAGCTAAATCTGCACAAGGCTCTAGTTCTACTTCGTCTTTTTCTAACAACGTTTGTATTTCTAATTTTTGTTGTTTCCTAGGCGTTGTAAATCGTTCTTCTACTGTAGCGTAAGTATCTGCTTCAATTCTAATTAAATACTCTTTCTCACATTCTAATTTCTCAAACTTATAAGCTCCATCTGTACCAACGATTTGTTGATTAACTTCTTTATTAGTTTCAGCATCTAGTATCGTTACTTTAGCTCCTACAATAGGTCCTTGTGTATCTTGATCTCTTACAACTCCTTCTACAGTTTGTTCACATTCTGGAATTATAAAGCTATAAATATCATCATCTCCTTTTCCTCCATCTCTGTTAGATGTAAAAAATCCTTCTTTAGTTCCTAGATTTTCATAGTAACCAAAATCATCCATAGAGCTATTGATAGGCTTTCCAATATTTTCTAATGCCATAGGTTGGTGAGCTTCGAATTTGTTTTCAAAATCTCTAATCACAAAAACATCTAAACCTCCTAAACCATTAAATCCATTAGATGACAAGTATAAATCGCCTTCAGAATTAACAAAAGGAAACGTCTCCTGTCCTTCTGTATTTACATTTTGACCTAAATTTACTGGGTCTCCTAAAGAACCATCTGCTTTGATTTCTACTACAAAGATATCTGACATACCTATTGTACCTTCCATATCTGATGCAAAATATAATTTTGTCCCTTGTACATTAATTGTTGGATGTGCAACACTATACTCATCACTATTAAAATGAACAGATTCTATATTATACCAATCACCATGCTCATTTAATGTCGCTTTAAATAATTTTAAACGGTTAGTACCATCTTCACTCTTTTTATATTTATTATTGAAATAGTTATTTCTTGTAAAATACATCACTTGATCATCTGGTGTAAAAGCTACAGTAGACTCATGAAATTTAGTATTGATTTCACTATCTAATTTCTCAACATTTCCGTAGCTACCATCTTCTTGTTTTTCTGCGGAAAATAGATCCAAATACGGTTGCTCGTTCCATTTGTATTTTTGTCCACCACCACGTGAAGACGCAAAGATTAATTGGTTTTGGTATTGAGTGGTTCCAAAATCGGAAACTTCTGTATTGATATCTAAATTAACAACGTCAAAATCTCTACTAACTTCTTCAATCATAGTTAAGTAATCTACAGTTGAGCTAAATGCACGACCTCTTAAATCACTACGATCAGATTCTGCGAACTTTTTCATCCATTTATCTGATTCTTCATAATTCTCAACAGATTTTAAAGCTTGAGCATATCTAAAGTAATATTCAGCATCAATATTTTCGTTCATCGCCATTAATTCGCCATACCACTTAGCTGCTTCTTCCATTTGATTGTTGAAATAGAATGAGTTGGCCAATTTCTGAAGTAAATCAACAGACGTATATCCTTTCTCTGCAACTTCTAATAGAATCTCACTGGTCTTTAAATACGCTAAGTTATCATACTCTTTTGAAGCTTGACGTATTTTGCCTTTTTGCGCATAACCTGATGAAAAAACTAAACTTAATGCCAGGATAAATATAATTTTATGTGTTTTCATAATCTTTTTTTTAGAAGAATCTTGGTGATAATATTCTACCTATTTTTTGTAATTCAAAACGTAACATAATCTCGTGTGATCCGCTATTATAATTATTTAAATTTGTTGTTGTAGCATCGTAAGAATAGCCAATATACAAACCATCTGTAACTTGAATACCTGCCAATCCACTTACTGAATCATCCCATCGCCATGCAACACCTAATGTAAACTTATCATTGAACAAAAAGTTTGCCGATAGGTCTGCAATGATTGGTGCTCCAGATACAGCTTTTACTAATGCTGCTGGCTTTAACTTTGTATTTGCACTTAAATCAAACACATAACCTGCTATTAAATAGTAATTCATGCGTTCTTCAGCAATAGACACTTGACCTTCGTCGAAATGATCTGTTTTCAAAAAATTAGGAACAGATAATCCAACATACCATTTACGGTTATGTAAATACAATCCTGCACCAACTGTTGGTGAAAACAAGCTTAAATTATCTGCAAATGTTGGATCTCCTATTTGCTGAATGACGCCTTCACTCCAATCTGAAGTTAAACCGTGCATACCTGCTTTAGCTCCAAATGATAATTTTGTATTATTATCACTTACTTGTATCGTATACGAAAAGTTAGCATCAATATAATACTCATTTACTGGACCTAACGCATCATTAACAATAGATAGACCTAGACCTATTTTATCGTTTCTTAATGGAGCATGAATACCTAAAGTTTGCGTTTGTGGTGCGCCATCAATACCAACCCATTGAGTACGATGTAAGCCTGTCACACTTAATACCTCTCGCTGACCAGCATAGGCTGGATTTACGCTCATAGTATTATACATATACTGAGTGTATTGTGGGTCTTGCTGCGCAAAACTAGAATTAAACATCAGTGTACAAAACACTAATAGTATTAATCCTTTTAATAATGATGTTTTTTGTATCATTTTAATATCGTTTTTAATCTTGCCTTATTAATTTCTATCTATTAATGTATAACCAGCCTACTCTTGGCTCTGATCCATCACCTAAGTCTATCACATAGTAATACGTACCAACTGGTAACTTATCACCTTGACTTAAAACTGCTCTTCCATTTGAAGTACCATCAAAATCGTTTCTGTAGCCTTTAGCTTCAAAAACAATATTTCCCCAACGGTTATAAATCTCTAATGTGTTATTAGGGAATGTTTCTATACAATCTATATTGAAGAAATCATTAATACCATCTCCATTTGGTGAGAACTCGTTATAAATCGTTAAACAAATTGGATCTACACCAACAGAATCTGTATTGTTACCCTCATTTTCGTCATTACCACCAACATATTCTGTAATAGTTGCAGTATTTAAATACTCTCCAAACCCTAGAACTTCAACAGTAATTTCTAGTATTTCAGCTTGTCCTGGATTTAATTGACCTACTAACCATTCTCCATCTGTATCAGAGTATGTACCTTGAGTTGTTATAAAGGAAACAAATGTATATCC
Source organism: Psychroserpens sp. AS72 (assembly GCF_038900375.1). NCBI lineage: Bacteria > Pseudomonadati > Bacteroidota > Flavobacteriia > Flavobacteriales > Flavobacteriaceae > Psychroserpens > Psychroserpens sp. AS72. The sequence goes on from NZ_JBBMRC010000004.1 coordinate 345,453, forward strand.
ACTAGGTAAAATATCTTCTACTACCACTCCTGTTGCAGTTACAAATCCATCATTAGCAACAGTAATTGTAAATGTCACTTCATCACCAATAACTGGTTCTGCAATATCCAATTCTTTAGTTACAGATAATTCAAAGTCAGAATCTGTAAGTGTTTCAGTTGGATCATCTTCAGTATTACCATCATTATCATCACCATCATCACTAGTATCAGTAATATTGGTACCGTTAGGATCATCACCAGTTGCTACAACACTATTCAATAAACCACCTGCATCTACATCTGCTTGTGTAATTGTATATGTTGCTGTATAAGTTGCTGTCTCTCCAACAAGTAAATCACCTTCTGCACTACCAAAATCTGAACTCACATACATAGGTCCTGAATCCAAAGCTAATAGTATACCATTAGCGTCTGTAAATGTATCTGTAATTGATACGTTATTTAAAGTAACGTTACCAGAATTATTTACTGTAATAGTATAAGTAATTACGTCACCAACACCAATCACACCATCTCCATCGTCCAATACATCTGCCACTTTAACTACATCTAATAAAGGAATAGGAGTTATTACAGTATCTGTTGGATCATCTGGATCTCCATCATTATCTGGATCTACGTTATCTGTGTCATTTGGATCATCACTATCATCTGTAACTGTTGTATCATCTGGACTATCTCCTGATGCTAATACAGTGTTACTTACGCCTCCTGCATCTACATCGTCTTGTGTGATAACATAAGTTGCTAAGTACGTTGCTGTCTCATTAACTAATAATATCCCTTCTACACTTCCTGCGTCAGCACTATCAAATGTTGGGCCTGATGTTAACGTTAATATGTTTCCGTCTACATCTGTCAATGTATCTGCAATCGTAACACCATCTAAAGTGACATTCCCTGTATTCTCTACCGTAATTGTATAGTTGATTGTATCTCCTGCACCAAGTACACCATCACCATTATCGGTAATTGTAGCACTCTTCTCTGCGATAATTCTTGGATCTTCATTAATCAATGTGTCTGTTGGATCATCTGGATCTCCATCATTATCTGGATCTACATTATCTGAATCATTTGGATCATCACTATCATCTGTAACAGTTGTATCATCTGGACTATCTCCTGATGCTAATACTGTATTACTAACTCCTCCAGCATCTACATCGTCTTGTGTGATGACATAAGTTGCTAAGTATGTTGCTATCTCATCGACTAATAATATCCCTTCTACACTTCCTTGATCTGCACCATTAAATGTTGGGCCTGATGTTAACGTTAATACGTTTCCGTCTGCATCTGTTAATGTATCTGTAATTGTAACACCATCTAAAGTGACATTTCCTGTATTTTCAACTGTAATTGTATAGTTGATTGTATCTCCTGCACCAAGTACACCATCACCATTATCGGTAATTGTGGCACTCTTCTCTGCGATAATTCTTGGATCTTCTGGAATTACTGTATCTGTTGGATCATCTGGATCGCCATCATTATCTGGATCTACATTATCTGAATCATTTGGATCATCACTATCATCTGTAACAGTTGTTCCTAATGGACTGTCTCCTGATGCTAATACTGTGTTACTTACGCCTCCTGCATCTACATCGTCTTGTGTAATGACATAAGTTGCTATGTACGTTGCTGTTTCACCAACTAACAATATACCTTCTACACTTCCTTGATCTGCACCATTAAATGTTGGTCCTGATGTTAACGTTAATACGTTTCCGTCAAGATCTGTTAATGTATCTACAATACCAACATTAGTCAATACCACATCTCCAGTATTTTCAACAGTAATTGTGTAGTTGTTTGTATCTCCTGCTCCAAGTACGCCATCACCATTATCGGTAATTGTGGCACTCTTCTCTGCGATGATACTTGGCATTTCAAGTACAGTATCTGTTGGATCATCTGGATCACCATCATTATCTGGATCCACATTCTCTGTATCATTTGGATCATCACTATCATCTGTAACAGTTGTATCATCTGGACTATCTCCTGATGCTAATACAGTGTTACTTAAGCCTCCTGATGTTACATCACTTGCTGTAATAACATAAGTTGCTAAGTAAGTTGCTGTCTCATCAACTAATAATGTCCCTTCTACACTTCCTTGATCTGCACCATTAAATGTTGGTCCTGATGTTAACGTTAATACATTTCCGTCTGCATCTGTTAATGTATCTGTAATGGCAACACCATCTAGAGTGACATTCCCTGTATTCTCAACTGTAATTGTATAATTGATTGTATCTCCTGCTCCTAATACGCCATCTCCATTATCAGTAATTATTGCGCTCTTCTCTGCGATAATTATTGGATCTTCATTAATCAATGTGTCTGTTGGATCATCTGGATCGCCATCATTATCTGGATCCACATTATCTGAATCATTTGGATCATCACTATCATCTATAACAGTTGTATCATCTGGGCTATCACCTGATGCTAATACTGTATTACTAACTCCTCCAGCATCTACATCATCTTGTGTGATGACATAAGTTGCTAAGTATGTTGCTATCTCATCAACTAATAATATCCC